>JANOHV010000108.1:0-56867 GCA_031406795.1 Candidatus Rokuibacteriota bacterium | reverse complement strand
CGGGCGCCGGCCGGGGCGTTAGGAAATTCGACCGGGTCGTCGAGCTTACGGAGCGGATTTTCGAGCGCTATGACGGGCTGGTCTACATTGCGCCCTGCGGCGTCGTCGTGCGGGCGGTCGCCGGGTGCGTCAAGAGCAAGCTCGAGGACCCGGCCGTGGTGGTGCTCGACGTGGGGGCGCGGTTCGCGGTCAGCCTGGTCGGGGGGCACGAGGCCGGGGCGAACGCCCTCACGATGGAGATCGCGAACCTGACGGGCGCGGAGCCGGTGATTTCGACGACGACCGAGGCCGAGAAGGACATCATCGTCGGCGTGGGGTGCAGGAAAGGGGTCTCGGACGCGAAGATCAAGGCCGCGGTGCGCGCCGCGCTCGAAGAAGCCGGGGTTTCGCTGGAAGCGGTGCGGCTGATCGCGTCGGCGGACGTCAAGGCCCGCGAGCCGGGGTTGATCAAGGCGGCGGCGGAACTGGGCGTGCCGTTCCGGGTGATCGCCTCGGCGACGATCAGGACGTTCGCCGGCGCGTTCGAGCCCTCCGCATTCGTGATGGAGAAAGTCAACGTGCCCGCGGTGGCGGAACCCGCCGCATTGCTGGCAGGAAGGAGGACGTCATTACTACTCCCAAAGAGGAAGTACGACGGGGTGACGGTCGCCCTGGCCAGGGAAAGCTTTTTGTCGTAGGCATCGGCCCGGGCGGCCCGCTCGATCGCACCCACCGCGCCGAACGGGCGATCGGCAAGAGCACGGTGGTGGCCGGTTACCGGCCGTACCTGGAGCTGATCGAGGATCTGACGGCCGGCAAGGAGCTGCTCTCCTCCGGAATGCGCAAGGAGACCGAGCGCTGCCGGGAGGCGCTCAAGCGAGCCGCGGCCGGGGCGACGGTCGCGCTCGTCTCGTCGGGCGACCCGGGCGTCTACGGCATGGCCGGGCTGGCGGTGGAGCTGGCGGACGCGGAGGGCTTCGGCGTGGACATCGAGATCGTGCCGGGGATCTCGGCGGCCGGAGCGGCCGCCGCGCGGCTGGGCGCGCCGCTGATGCTCGATTATGCCTGCATCAGCCTCAGCGATCTGCTGGTGCCCTGGGAGGGCATCTGCCGCCGGCTGGAGGCCGTGGCGGCCGCCGACCTGGCCGTCGCGCTCTACAACCCGAAGAGCACCAAGCGCGTCGAGCAGATCCGGCAGGCGGCGGCGATCTTCCGCAAGCACCGCGCCGGGGCGACGCCCGTGGGCATCTGCACGGCGATCGGCACGGAGGAGGAGCGGGTGGAGATCGCCGACCTGGAGAGTTTCCTCGACCGGGAGATCACCATGCGCAGCATCGTGATCGTCGGCAACTCGACGACACGGGTCATCCGCGGGCGGATGGTCACCCCGCGCGGCTACCGGGTGTGATCCTGCTGCTGGGCGGCACCAGCGAGTCCGGGATGATCGCCGCGGCGCTGGCGGCGGCAGGGGTCCGGGTGCTGGTCTCGACGGCGACAAAGCTCGCGTCTTCGGCGCGCGAATCGGCGCTCGTCGCGCTGCGCACCGGCCTGCTGGACGAGGCGGGGGTGCAGGCCCTGGTCGTCGAGGCCGGTGTGCGGGCCGTGGTCGACGCGACCCACCCGTATGCGTCGGCGATCACGCAGAACGCGCAGCGAGCCGCCGCCCGCGCCGGCGTGCCGTACCTGCGCTATCTGCGTCCTGCCGCCGTGGCCGCCCAAAGCGGCATCATCGCCGTCGACGACCACGAGCAAGCCGCGCGGCGCGCCTTTCTGCCGGGCCGGCCGGTGCTGCTGACGATCGGCACCCGCAACCTGGCGCCGTATCTGCGCGAGGCCGGGCGGACTGCCGTGCCGGTGGTGGCCCGGGTGTTGCCGGTTCCGGAATCCCTGCTGGCCTGCGCGAAGGCGGGTCTGCCCCGGGAGCACGTGATCCCGGGGCAGGGCCCTTTTTCCGTGGAGCAGAACGTCGCGGTCATCAGGCTTCATCGGATCGGCGTGCTGGTGACGAAGGACGGCGGCGTCGCGGGCGGGGTGCCCGAGAAGCTCGAAGCGGCGCGGCGCGAGGGCTGCGCGGTCGTGGTCGTTGCCCGGCCGGTGGAGACGACCGCCGCAGGCCGCGTGTTTTCGGAGATCGGCGCACTCGTCGACGCCTGCGTCGAAACGATCAGATGCTCCTGACGAGCCCCAGGAAATAATCCAGGGTAATCGTCCTTCGCTCGACCGGCAGGCCGGTGAAGGCGCTGAACTTCCGGATCTTCTCTTCGTCCAGCGGAATGATGCCGGTGTCGAACACGACGATTCGCCGGTAGTGCTCGAACATGGACTTGAAGTCGAAGCCGAAATCCGCCCGGCCCATTTCGAACATCTTCTCCCAGTTGTTCACCCAGCCCGCGGACAGGAAGAAGCTCGTCGCCTCGGCATTGAGCCGCTGGATCTCGTCAGCCCCGACCAGGGCCTCCAGACAATTGCCCGCCGCCAGCTTCCTCGCCCCGAAACGCCCGAGGATTTCCGTGATCTGCGGATGGCAATGGCCGTAGATGACTCGTGGCGCGGCGCCGGCAGGCTTTGCCGCCTCGAGGGCCTGCTCGAGTCGGGCTTTCAGCTTGTCGAAATTCACGTGCAGCGCGGCGTCGAGAAACACGACGTTCCCCGGGAAGAGCCCTTCCCGAACGAGGTAACGGATCTCCTCCGCAAATATGCCGCAGCTGATGAAAATCGCGCCTTCTTTTTCCATTGCCGCCACCGAACCGTCGAACGTGGTTACACGTCGAACCCGATTCCCTTGCGCTTCGCCATGATGTGCGACTCGATTTCGTCCGCGGCTTTGACCGGGTCATCCTGCAGCAGCATCCTCCCGCCGGTCACGTTCACCAGGTCTTCGGTCAGATATTTCCGCACCAAGCGGCTGCCGCTGATCATCGGCTCGGGGGAGACGTGGGTGAGCAGTCCGCAGGCGAGGGCGGTGAAGATATCGGCAATCGCCTTCTGCTCCATGTACTCCGGCACCGATGCGGCAACCGGCAGATCGCTCATGTCGCACCCGATGGTCCAGGCCAGCGCCGCCACCGTGTCCAGGATCTTGCCGACGTCCGTGCAGGAACCGTAGGAGACGACCGGCGGCACGTCGTATTTTTCGCAGACCGACCGGAGCTTCGGCCCCGCCTGTTTCGCCATCTCCCGGGTGGACATGCCGAGGTTCTGGTGCGTGGAGGAGCAACATCCGGCGCCGATGACCATGATGTCGCGTCTGATCAACTCCAGGGTCAGACGCTGGATCGACCGCCCCCCCTGGTCATGGCGGACGTTCGTGCAGCCGGCGACCGCCACCGCGCCCTTGATGTTCCCGCGCTTCATCTCCTCGATGTAGGTGTGGATGCTGTTGCCGAACATGGTGAGCACGGTCTCGGTGGTGTAGCCGGCGATGCAGGCCGCGCCCCGGCTTTCCGCCGGCAGATTGACGATCCGCTTCGTGTCCGCCTTGCGCTTCCTGAATTGCTCGATGGCCTCCCTCAGGATGCGCGCGGCCTGCTCGTCCGCCCGTTCCGGGTTGAAATCGACGGCTTCCACGCCCGTGAAACGCACCACCGGGTCGGTGCTGATCAGCTTGGTCCCGTACTTGTCGGCGAAATCCTTGAGCGTCGGGACCGAGCAGTTCAGATCCATCAGGAACAGGTCGACCAGCCCGGAGGCGATGACGAGCTCCTCCTGGATCCAGTTGCCCAGCTGTCCGCCGAAAATCTCCCGGGCGGGGCCTTTGCCGGAGACGTTCATGAGCTGCTGGCCTTCGCACAGGGAACCGTAGAGCTTGATGCCGGTTGCCCCCGCAGCTTTCGCGGCGGCCTGAAACTCGGCGCCGGCGGCCTTTTCCATGATGTGCCCGGCAAAGACCGGCTGGTGGCCGTTGGCGACGATGTTCACGGTGGCCCGGTCGAGGCAGCCGATATTGGCGTTGCCCTCGACCAGTTCCGGGGTGCCGAGCAGGATGTCCTGCAGGACGGTAATGCCCCAGAGCCCGGCATATTCGTTGGCGAGGCCGAGCCGCAGCGCGGTCTTCATCAAGTCGATCGGATCGTTGCTGATGTTGGTCATGCACTTGGTGAGCGCCGTCAGGATCTCGGCGCTCGGCCCGCCCGCATAGAGGCCCTGCGCCTTCCAGACCTCCTTGCGTTTGTCGACGGCGAACAAATCCATCAGCACCAGCGGTTCGCCGCTCTGCTTGCCGATTTCGTTGAGGATGAAGTCCGCGAACCGGACGGCGAGTTCGTTCTCCGGCCGGGTCTGGTCCCAGCCGAGTCCCTGACACATTCTCTGGAGCTTGCCGGCATCTCTGAGCTTCAGGGGCGAGCGGCCTTCACCGATGGCCTTCAGGGTCAGCGCCAGGTTGCGGCACTGATAGGTGTTGGCGGCGGTGCCGATCGCGGCCAGCTGGAGGAGATTTCTGGCGACGATGACGTCGCCGCCGGCGCCGCAGACCCCGAGGGGCGCCTTCGAGCTGATCCGGCAGGGACCATCCGAGCAGAGCTGGCAGCTCAGGCCCTGCTTGCAGGTGCCGCACTGCGGCTGCTGGGCTTCGAAGCGCTCGAAAACCGTGCCCATGCCCTGGCTGACGACGGCCTGATGGATCTGATGGCTCTGGGTATCCTGATGGTGCTTCTTCATGACCGAGTGTTTCGTCTGCATGGTGCCCCCTTTTTCGCCTGTACGACATCTCCCGCGAACAACATAACTCAAATCCGTCAAAGCGGCATGATTCGCATCATGGTGTCGGCCGGGAAACTGTGGTAAGAGGCGGGTTGCGAACGGCGGGCGGCATTTCGCAGCATTTCGTATACTATGATCGCCATGAAGGTGGGCAACCCCCCGCTGCTGTCGAGCTCGTATAGAAAGGCAGAGGACTTCTTCTGCGCCGGGGCGCTCCGAACGTGGCAAGGAATTCGCAGCCATGGGTAACGCGCCCCAGATCAGCAGGGAACTGTACGAGAGCATCATGAACGGCATCACCTCCGGCGTCTGGGCGGCCGACCGGGATGACGTGATCCGCTACGCCAATCGGGCGATGGAGATGATTGCCGGCGTGACCCAGCAGCGGCTGATCGGCTCGCGGGTCTTCAGCAAGGCCGCCGAGCTGGCGGCGAAGGCTTTCAACCTCCATTACCTTGAGGCCAAGGAGACGCTGAAGCCGGTGCATTACGCCGAAGTCCCCGTAGTGACGCCCGCGGGCCGGCAGACCTTCCAGTCGGGCTGGCTCATCCCGAAGGTGAAGGCCGGGCACTACGACGGCATGATCTGCACGGTTGAGGACATCACCAACCAGAAGCAGGCCCGCAGCGCCCTCAGGGCGAGCGAGGCGAAGTATCGCGAACTCGTCGAGAGCGCCAACAGCATCATCATGCGCATCGACATGGCCGGCACCATCCTTTTTCTCAATTCGTTCGCGCAGAAGTTTTTCGGCTATGCGGAGGAGGAGATCGTCGGCAGAAATGTGCTCGGCACGATCTTCCCTGAATCGGCAGAGCGCGAGCGCAAGCTCGGGTTGATGTACCAGGAGATCGAGAAGCACCCGGAGCCGTACGAAAACCTCGAGGACGAGAGCATCCGCAAGGGCGGCGAGCGGGCCTGGATCGCCTGGACCAATCGGGCGCTCTTCCGGGATGGCATCAGCGTCGGCGAAATCCTCTGCATCGGCAATGACTGCACGGAACAGAAGAAACACGAGAAGCTTCTGGAAGAGTGCCGCGCCCACCTCGAGTCGGAGGTCCGGATCAGGACGAAACAGCTGACCCGCGCGAACGAGGAACTGCAGCAGGAGATCGGCGAGCGCAAATGGACCGAACAGATCGTCAGGGTCTCCGAAGAGAAATACCGGATGGTCGTCGAACACGCGAATGAAGGTATCGTCGTCACCCAGGATGACTACTTCAAGTACGCGAATCCCAAGGCGGCCAAGATCTTCGGCTGTACGCCCGAAGAGCTGCAATCGCAGCCATTCACCGACTTCATCCACCCGGACGACCGGGATTTCGTCCGGGAGCGGCACCTGCGGCGCCTGCGCGGGGACAGCTTGCCGCACTTCTATCTGTGCCGGATCATCGACCGGGAGAAGACCGTCAGGTGGCTTGAGGTCAACTCCGTGCTGATGACCTGGATGGGCCGGCCCGCCTCGCTCGAATTCTTCAACAATGTCACCGAGAGGAAGCGCGCCGAGGAGATGCTTCAGCTGCTCCAGGCCGCCATCCAGCAGGCCAGGGACTCGATCGTCATCACGACCGCGAACCCCGCGCGTCCGGCGGCCAAGATCGTGTTCGTGAACGCCGCTTTCACGAAGATGACGGGCTACACGCCCGACGAGGTCCTCGGGAAGCCCTCGCTGATCCTCCAGGGCCCGGAACCCGAAGGCATGGTCTGGACGAAGTTCGAGGCCGGCTCGGCCGACGTCAAGGCCTTCTATCTCGAGACCGCCGCCTATCGCAAGGACGGCAGCCGTTTCGACGTCGAGTGGCAGATTACCCCCCTGCGGGACGAGAGGCGCAAAGTCTCGCATTTCGTCTCGATTCAACGGGACATCACGGAGCGCAAACGGGCCGAGGAGAAATTCAAGCTCTATCAGGAGCAGCTGCGCGCTTTGACCTCCGAACTCTCGCTCGCCGAAGAGAGTGAACGACGCCGCATCGCCACGCAGATCCACGACCACATCGGCCAGACGCTGGCGATCACCAAGATCAGGCTCGGGGCGCTCAAAGACTCCTGCGACCGCGGACATACCGAGCCGATCGACGAAATCCGGGCGCTGATCGAGAAGACCATCAGGTACACCAAGTCGTTGACCTTCGAGCTGAGTCCCCCCATTCTCTACGAACTCGGATTCGAGGCGGCGGTCGAATGGCTCTCCGAACAGACGCAGAAGCAGCATTACATCCTGTTCTCCTGCGACAACGACCGGCAGCCCAAACCCCTGACCCGGGAGATGAGCATCCTGCTGTTTCAGGTGGTCCGCGAGCTGTACATGAATATCGTCAAGCACTCCCAGGCGCATCAGGTGCTCACCCAGCTTCGCCGGGAAGGAACACGGCTGCTCATCACGGTCGAGGACGACGGCATCGGCTTCGACACCACGGCCATCGGCGATCGCATCACGTACGGCTTCTTCAGCATCCGGGAAAGACTCAAATATCTCGGCGGAAATCTCGAGATCCAGGCCTCCCCGGGCGGGGGCACGCGGATCACGGTCACCTCCCCGCTGGCTCCGACAGCCACGCCGACGCAGGAGAACGCCCCGTGAAGCTGAGGATACTGCTGGCCGACGATCACAAGATCGTCAGAGACGGGCTCCGTAACCTGCTCGAAAAAGACCCGGACATCCTGGTCGTCGGCGAGGCGGAAGACGGGAGGGAAGCTCTGCAGCTGGCCCGGGCGCTTTCCCCGGACGTGGTGGTCATGGATATTGCCATGCCCGAGCTCAACGGCATCGAGGCGACCCGGCAGATCCTCGCGGAAGCGCAGGGGGTCAAAGTCGTGGCGTTGTCCATGCATTCTGACAAGAGGTACGTCTCCGAGATGCTCAAGGCCGGCGCATCCGGCTACCTGCTGAAAGACTGTGCTTTCGAGGAACTCATCACGGCGATCAGGACGATCGCCAAGGGCAAGATCTATCTCAGCCCCGGCATCGCCGGGGTCGTGTTGGAGGATTACATCAGGAAAGGCGCGAAAACCGATGCTTCTGTATTCTCGCTCCTCTCCGACCGCGAGCGGGAAGTTCTCCAGCTGATGGCCGAAGGAAAGACGACCAAGGAAGTCGCGGCCCACTTGAATGTCAGCGTCAAGACGGTCGAAACGCACCGGATGCACATCATGACGAAGCTCGACATCCACAGCATCGCGGCACTGACCAAGTACGCGATCCGTGAAGGTCTGACCTCGCTCTAGACAGCGTCGCAGACCGCCTGCGCCAGCGGGAGAATGATCGGATGGATCGCCGGGGGTTGATCGCCGGAGCGTTCGACGGTTTGCGGCAGGAGCGTCTGCCGCGCGCGATCTTCGGCGGGGGGCTCTGGGCCTTCGCCCAGGCGGGGCTGCTCCCCGCGGAATTGCCGGACTATCCCGGGCGGTTCGTCGACGCGCTGTCCGCGATCTACGACGGGCTCGACACCGACCTGCTTTTCGTCGGGTCCGGGCTCAACTCTTTCCCGGCGCAGTCGATCGGCGGCGATTTGCGCTTCGACGGCCGGAGAGCTCCGCTGCTCGAGCGCCCGCTGATCCGCTCGACGGCGGATCTCGTGCGGGCCGAAGCGGCCGCCCCGCTGCCCTCGCCGGCCACCGACGCCCTCGTCCGGGTGATCGAAGGGGTGCGGGCCAACCTCCCGGATCGCTTCCTCTGCGCAACCTCGTGGGGTCCACTCTCCTGGGGCATGATCCTCTGCGAACCGAACCTGCTGCGGGAGAAGCTGACCGCCGATCCGCCGTTCGTCAGTGCGGTCGCGGCGCTGGGGGCGCAGCTCGCGGCCGGCTATTTCGACCGACTGATCGACCGCGGCCTGATCGACGGCATCTCGGTGCCGGACGGCGCGGTGACGCTGATACCCGACGAGTCCTACCAGGAACTCGTTCTGCCCTGGCAGCGCGAGCTCTTCGACCACGTCCGCAGTCGCGGCGTCCGCTCGATCCTGCACATGTGCGGACAGATCCGGCATCAGCTTCCCCGGTATCTCGAAGCCCGGGCCGACTGCATCTCGGTCGACTGCAGCGTCGGCATCGAGGAGGCGTACGATCTTTACCGCGGATCGACCGTCACCGCCGGCAATGTCGATGCGGTCGCGCTCCTCGCACGCGGCGGCGGGGCGGCGATCCGCCGCGGGGTCGCGGCGTGCGTCCGTCAGGTCGCCGACCCGCGCCTGAGGTACATTCTGATGCCCTCCTGCGACCTGCCGGTCGACACGCCGCGACAGAACGTGGAAATTTTTCTCGAAGCCGCCGACGAGAGCTGAACCTTCGGACCAGTCACTAGTTTATTGCTAGGGTATTCCCTCCCCCACAATCAGGGTTTCCCCGATTGTCCGGGCGCTCCGCCGCGGCGATCATGACTGGCATGAACCGAGCGACAAAACTCATGACAGGAGGCAGGACATGGCGACGATGACCGCGCGCGAGAGAGTGATGAAGTTTCTCAACGGGGAGAAAGTGGACCGGCCGCCGATCTTCAGCGGCATGGGGAATGTCATCAAACCCGTCCTGGACAAGAACAACATCGTCTTCTCGCGGGTGCACCGCGACCCGGAGCTGATGGCCGCGGCGGCCGGCGGCATGTATCGGCAGTTTGGCTTTGAATGCGCCGTGGTTCCGTTTGATCTCGGCGTCGAGGCGGAAGCGCTTGGCGCGAAGATGAACTACTATGACGAGGTCGAAGGCCTGCTCTATCCGACGATCAACGTGAAGCCCATCGTCACCGCGGACGACGTAAAAATCCCCGCCGACCTGAAGAATGCCGGCAGGATCCCCGTGGTCACGGCTGCGATCAAGGCCCTGCGACGGGACCTGGGCAACGACGTGGCGATCGGGACCTACCTGCTGGGTCCGTTCACGCTTGCCGGTCAGGTGAAGGAGCTTGACACGCTGTTCGAGGAATCGTTCCTCAACCCGGAGGAGACCGGCAGGTTGCTCGAACGGCTTTCAGAAATCATCGTCAGGATTGCCAAGATCTATCAGGAAGCCGGCGCGGACTATTTCACGCTGAGAGAGATGGGCGGAACCTCGGACGTCATGAGCCCGAAGAGCTTCCGAAGCCTGATCAAACCGCACCTGGTCAGGATCCTGGCGGAGATGCCGAGACCAAGCATCCTGCATATCTGCGGCGACACGAACGCGATCATCGGCGATATGGCCGAATGCGGTGCCGATGCGGTGAGCGTCGACCACAAGAACCGCCTGGCCGAAACGCGGCAGAAGCTCGGCGACAAGGCGATCATCCTCGGCAATTTCGACCCCATCAAGGTGCTCCACAAGGGCGAGGCGAAGGATGTCGGCCCGGCGATGCTCGATTCGCTCAAGAACGGCGCCAGCGCGGTGTGGCCCGGCTGCGACCTCTGGCCGGAAGTGTCCGAAGAGAACATGAATGCGCTGATGAGCACCCTGAAGAACGTCTAGGGCGCCAGGCGAAGAGGACGGCCGACACCATGAAGATCGTGCTGATCGCCGGTTATCTCGGCTCCGGCAAAACCACCCTCGTCATCGCGCTGAGCATGAGGGTGGCCGAGGCCGGCATGAAGGTCGCGATCCTCGTCAATGATATCGGCGCGGTCCCGGTCGACGGCAGGGTGATCGAGAAATACGGCCTGACGGTCAAGGACATCGGCGGCGGCTGCATCTGCTGCCAGGTGGCAGGGACCATGCTCAAGACGCTTGAGACGCTTGCCAGGGGACCAAAGCCGGATCTGATCATCATCGAGCCGACGGGCATCGCCGTGCCTGATTCGATACGCCAGACGGTCTTGTTGAACGCGAAAACAACCGGCGCGGTGCTGGGCCCGACGATCGTGCTCTTCGATACCACGCGCGCGGACAAGCTCCTCACGTACGACACCCTGAAGCGCCTGGTCCGGACCCAGATCAGGGATGCGGACATCGTCGCGTTGAGCAAGATCGACGTCGCCTCGGCCGAGGCCGCGGCTCACGCGGAAAAAGCCGTCCGCGAAATGAATCAGACGGCGCTGATCGTGCGTCTTTCGACCGTGACGGGTGAAGGGCTGGCTCTGCTGGCGGACCGCATCCGGGAAGTGACGGTGACGGCGTGACCGGGGTTGGCGGCAACACCAGCATTGGGAACCCCGTCCACGACGGCATCAACAGCCATGGGCTGCGCTGTTGGGTGACGGCCGCGGTACCCGTCGGCGCAGCCGACCTGAGACGGTTCGCCGCGGCCCTGATGACGGCGATCGCCTCGGCGAGCATCGCTGCCGGGGCGAAGGACGTGAGCCACGTCAAAGCCTTTCTTGAACACGCGTCAGGGTTTCTACACGCCGACACGGTCGGCGATTCGAACGACGTCAAGGTTGAAGGACGCGACGGAGAGCCCGCCTCAGGCTTCAGCCTCGTGGTGAATGCCGTCATCTACGGACTGACCGCCGCGGCTGTCGAGGAAGCGACGGAAACGGCCGTCGCCGCCACGGTCAAACGGTTCGGTCTCGTGAGAACTTCCGGGACGAACTGACCGGGTTCGGGAAAGAAGGGGAAGCAGAGGACACCATGAAACAGACGAAGACGAAACCTGCACACGAAGCCAACATGCAGGACTACCGCATCGAGCAGGAGCCTTTCTATCTGCCGATCCAGGATGAAGTGGAACTCTTCCAGCTCGCGTTCGAAAACAAGCTGCCGCTCATGCTCAAGGGGCCGACCGGGTGCGGCAAGACAAGATTCCTCTCCTACATGGCGCACAAGACCGGCCTGCCGCTCATTACCATCGCCTGTCACGAGGACCTCACCGCCAGCGACCTGGTCGGCCGCTATCTCCTCGACGGCGGGAGTACCCGCTGGCAGGACGGACCGTTGAGTCTGGCCGTCCGGCACGGCGGCATCTGCTACCTCGACGAGGTTGTGGAGGCGAGAAAGGACACGACGGTCGTCATCCACCCCCTGACCGACGACCGGCGGGTCCTGCCCCTGGAAAAGCGCGGCCAGATCCTCGAGGCCTCGGACTCGTTCATGATCGTCATTTCCTACAATCCCGGGTATCAGACCGTGCTCAAGGACCTCAAGCAGAGCACCAAGCAGCGCTTCATCACGCTGGACTTCGACTATCCCTCCGCGAGCCTCGAGGAGGAGATCATCGTTCACGAGAGCGGCGTGGACCGCACGTCCGCAGCTGACCTGAGGAAGATCGCGGAGAAGTTCAGGGGACTCAAGGACCGCGGCCTCGACGAAGGCGTGAGCACGAGGCTGCTGATCTATGCCGGCGTGCTGATCAAGCAGGGTGTCGCGCCGCGAAGGGCTTGTGAAGTCGCGCTGATCAAGCCCATCACGGATGATCTCGAGATCCAGAAGATCCTGAAGGAAATCGTCGCCGCGGTGCACTGATGGCGGTGCTTTCTCAAAGACAGACCGTTCAGGAGCTGGCGACGGCGGTTGCCGGAAGGCTCGGCCGCGCCGATCTTCTTGCGGAGTCGGTCTGCGGCCTCGACGCCCTTCTGGATGAGGAAGGGACGAGGAGTTTTCTGCTCCTGGTGGACTCCTTCAGTTCCCTCGATCGCTCGCTGGCGCTGCTGCTGTTGAAATCCGGCAGTGCCACGCTGGCGCCGCTGCGAAACCGGGAAGAGCGCGGCGATATTCTCGGTCTGCTGCTGAGGATGGGCCGCTCGAAATGGAGCGTCGTCGCGGCGGCGTACCCGAAACTGCCCCTGCTTGCGGCGTACCCCGGCCTGGCCCCGGAGTGGCTCAGAACCGCAGACGCCCTGGCCGATGTCGACAAGGACGTCGCGCTTCAATATCTCGAGGGGAGCATTCCGGTCATCCAGGCGATCGGCGCCGAGCGGTTTGCCGACTGGGCCGCGTTCGGCGAGGAGATTGCCAGGCTGTCCTGGAAGACGGGCAAGGAATACTTCAAGTCCAGCCCCGAGGTCTTCAGAAAGATCGACGCGCGGGATCTCGAACGCTGGGCGCGGCTGGGGATCCATCTGCTCGAGAAAAGCCCGAGGATCAAGGCGGGGCACAACGCGCACAGCATGCTTGCGACCGGGGCCGCCGCGGGCAAATCGAAGAAGATCGATCTGGCGCTGCAGTATTTCAAGTCCGCCCCCCAGATTCTCGCCCGGCTTTCGATGAACGACCTCGAGGCGTGGGTGGAAAAGGGGCTGGAAACGGTGGATGCGCACAAGGACCGGGGCGCGGCGTTTTTCTCGCTGCAGACCAGTTCCAGCAGAACCGCCGTCGAAGGACTCGTGAAGGGCCTGGAGCTGAAGGACATCCATAGCGTGCTTCGCGCCTACGCCGAAGCGCTGGTGGGAAAGAAGCCGCTGCTGCGCTCATCCTCGATCTTCTACAAGAATCTCCCGGGACTGAGCCGGTTCTTCTCCGTCACCGACGGCGAACGGATTTTCCTGCCGTCCCGCATCGAGGCCTTTCGGGATGAAGAGCTCAACTTCATGACCTACAAATGGATACTGACGCACGAACTGGGCCACCTGCTCCACGGCACATTCATCGTCGGGAAAGAGGATCTGGCGTGCCTGTCCGGTCTGAGCAATCCGAATCAGGCGTACAAGATCTTCGAGTTCCTCGAGGACGAACGCGTCGACTTCCTCGTCGGACTGGCTTACCCGGGCCTCGAGAAGGATCGGCAAACCATCATGGAAGCCTTCCTCGCCCAGGCGCAGGCCACGGGGGAGGTCAACCACTCGCTGCTGGAGTCCCTCAGCTTCCGGAACACCGCCGCGGTCGCGGACGCCGGGGCCGCGAGGTGCCGGGTCGCTCCGCTGCTGAAGGAGGCCCTGGCGCAGGTGCTGCGGCCGGAGTGCACCGTCAGGAACGTGCTCGATCTGACCGTCGGCCTTTGCGCGTCGCTGGAGGGCGAGTCCACCTGCGAGCTTTGCGAGAGCCGCGAAGCGATGGACCGGCTCTTTTACCGGGGCATCATCGACTACGACCTCGTCGACGGCACCCGTTCCGGCATGGCGAGACTCGTCCTGGACATGATCGAGCGTTTCGGCGAGAAGAAGACCGAAGTGCCCCGGGAGACGGTGGAAGCCGGGTTGCGACAGCTCGAAGAGGCGGAGATCATCGACTCCGAGGAACTGTTCTGGCAGATCGAGGACGGCGAGCGTCTGGCGGAACTCTTCGAGCAGCTCCAGAATATCGTGGCGGAGATGGATGCGGAAAAGCGCTGTCGACGAGCGGTCTACTATGACGAGTGGGACCTGAAGATCGACGATTACCGCAAAGACTGGTGCCGGGTGCGGGAAATGGACATGCCCGAGACCTCGCCCGCCTTCTATCAAAAGACCATCGCCGACAATTACGGGCTGGTCAGTCAGCTCAGACGGCACTTCAGCCTCTTGCGTCCCGACCGCATCAAGCGCATCTTCAGGGAAGAGCGGGGGGACGACATCGATTTGAACGCCGTCATCGAGGCCGTGGTCGAACATCACGCGGGTATCACGCCCTCCGACCGCGTGTACATCAGGCGGGAGAAGAACCTCCGCGACGTTTCGGTGGCGTTCCTGCTGGACATGAGCTACTCCACCGGCGACGAACTCCCGTCGGGCAAGCGGATCGTCGACATCGAACGCGAAGGCATGGTGCTGATGGCCGAGGCCCTGGAGAGCATCGGTGATCAGTGGGCGGTCTACGGATTTTCCTCGAACTACCGCGACAAGGTGGATTTCTTCGTCGTCCGCGATTTTGACGAGCCTTTCGGGAATCCGGCGAAAGCGCGGTTCGACAGCATCCGGCCGATCGCCCAGACGCGTCTCGGCGCGGCGATCCGGCATGCCAACCGGGTGCTCGCCCGGCGGCCGACCCGCATCCGGCTGCTGATTCTGCTCTCCGACGGCCGGCCGTACGACATCGATTACGGCGACTCCGATTACGCCGTTGAGGACACCCGGCGGGCCTTGTGGGAAGGCCGCCGCAAAGGGGTGAATTCCTTTTGCATCACGGTCGACAAGAAGAGTCGCGACTATCTGCCGTACATGTACGGCGAGTCCAATTACACGCTGATCGACAACATCGAGACGCTGCCGGCGCGGTTGCCGCTGATCTACAAGCGACTCACCACCTAGGAAAGGAATGGCCATGGAACGATGTTTTCAGTGTGGCGGCGCGGCGGTCTTCATCTGCCCGGATTGCGGCTCCAAGGTCTGCAAGGATCACATGGAGTTGCGGTACACCGGGCCGGATCGCGGGTTGAAATCCCGGTACATGTGTCCGGTCTGCTGGAAGGTGAAACGGGTCATGCTGGAGCAGAACATGATCAACGCGATCGAGCACAAGCCGAAGGTCTTCGTCTTCGGCGGTAAAAAAGCGGGGGCATGAGGAGGCGGTCATGAAGACGCCCGCCGAAGCGCACACCGCCGACTGCCGGGAGCGGCTGGCACAGCTCGAGGCCTTCGCCTGCGAGAAGGGCGCCTATCGCGCCCGGCTTTTTCCCGCGACGGACGTGGCCATCGACGAGCGGGTGCGCATGAAATGTCAGATACCGCTCTGCCCGCACTACGGGCGGACGCTCACCTGTCCGCCCCACGTGCCGACCGTCGAGGAGTTCCGGAGAGTGGTCGGAAACTACCGGACCGCGCTGCTGGTCCAGACGCGCAGCGCGCTCAGTGGGGAGATCGACACGTACGACAAGGAAGAGGTACAGAAGTTTTTCATAAACCCGTCAAAGTCGTTGGACGCGAAGGGGGGTGAAGGTGCGCAAGCCGATTTCAGTAATGTGAAGATCGCTGCGGTTCGGCTGCACAAACTCGTGAACGAAGTTGAGAGCAAGGCCATGTCGATCGGGTTCCCGTTTGCCCTCGGGCTCATCGGCGGCGAATGCATGCTCTGTCCGACCTGTGTTGGGCCCGGCGCCAAGGAAGGGTGTCGGCGACCGTTCGAAGCCAGACCGTCGATGGAAGGCGTCGGCATCGACGTTCTGCAGACCTGCGTGAATGCTGGTTTGCCGTTCGATATGCCGCCGAAGACGGAGATTGTCTGGTCAGGCCTGCTGTTGATCCAGTAGAGGACGGATCGCTCCGTGCGGTAGCGAGGAGTCACAACAAGGAGGCTCGAAAATGGATGAGATGAACGGACTGCAAAGAGTTGCGACGGCTTGTCAGTTCCAGGAAGGCGACCGCGTTCCGGTGGCACCGCTGGTCTGCGGGGCAACGCACCGCGTGGCGGGGATCAGTTACGGCGAGTGGTCTTCCGGCGATTACGTCAACGACATGGTACGCGGCCACGTCGACGCGCTGAAGCTGCTCGGCCACGACGGCGTCGTCGCGCTGGTGGATCTCTCGGTCGAGGCCGCCGACTTCGGCCAGGAAGTCTTTTTCCCGGAGATGAACACCGCTCACCCGAATTACGACAATCCCTATATCAAGACCATTGACGACTACAAGAAGATCAAGAGAATCAACCCGCGCAAGACCAAGCGGATGAAGAGCGTCATCGACATGATTGCCGGCATCTCCAAGGAGGTCGGCACGACCCACGCCATCGTCGGGTTCGTCTACGGCTCGCTCGGCGTCATGAGCATGATGCGGGGTCCCGACAAGTTCTTCATGGACCTGATCGAAAATCCGGAGGCCGTGCTTCCGGCTCTCCAGGCGATGGACGAGACGCTGCTCGATTATGCCATGGCGCAGGCGGAAGCCGGCGCCCACGCCGTGTGCTACGACCATCTCTACTGCTCGCAGAGCATTCTCGGCAAGGAGATGTGGGAAAAGTTCGAAGGACCGTCGATCAAGCGGCTCTGCGATTCGATCCGTGCCAAGGGCTGCCTGGTCGTGCTGCACAACTGCGGCAACGGCATCTACTTCGACGTGTCGCAGAAGTGGGCGAACCCCCATGCAATCTCCCACGCCTATGTGGCGGACGACGTTGACAGTTGGGAGGAACATAAGGCGAAGTGGGGCGGCAAGATCGCCACGATCGGCTGGATCCCGCCCGCCCCGGTTGCCATGCTCGGCACCCCTGACGAGATCGAGGAGGAGTGCAAGGCGGAGATCGAGATCTTCGCCAAGGGTGGCGGCCTGATCCTCTCCACGGGCTGCGAATTTCCGCCGAACGCCCCCCTTCTCAACGCCCGCAGGATTGTCGAAGCGGGCAAGAAGTACGGCGTCTACAAGAAATAACGACTTGCGCGCAAAGGAGAAATGGCATGGCAACTGAGAAAGAGAAGGAACTGATCAAGCGGCTTCAGGATGCGATCATCAATTACAAGGTCGCCGACGCCAAGAAGATCGCCGAAGAAGCGGTGGCCGCCGGCGCCGACGCGTACACCGTCACCATGGAAGGCCTGGCGGGGGGCATGGAGGTCGTCAGCCAGAAGTTCGACAGTCACGAGTATTTCGTCCCGGAGACCCTGCTTTGCGCCAAGGCGCTCTACGCGGCGCTCGACGTGTTGAAGCCTCATATCAAGTTGCAGGCCGGCGAAGTACGGGGGCAGGTCGTGCTCGGCGTCATGCAGGGGGACGTGCATGACCTCGGCAAGAACATCATCAAGGCCATCTTCGAGGCCTCGGGCTGGACGGTCCATGACCTCGGCCGGGATGTGCCGCTGAAGCGGTTCGTGGAAGAGCAGCTCAAGACCGACTCCGACATCGTGATGCTCTCCGCGATGATGACGACCTCCATGGTCGGCATCAAGAAGCTCATCCCGATGATCAAGGAGAAGAACCCGAAGGTGAAGATCATGATCGGCGGCGCGCCGATCACCGAGAAGACGGTCGAAGAGTACGGTGCGGACACGACCGCCGACAATGCCCCCAATGCGCTCAAGGAGGCCATGAAGATGCTCGATGCGCTGCGGAAAGGGAAGATGGCCTCCTAGGTCGCGATCCGGTTCTTCCGCGCCCTGGCCCCCCTTCCGGGGGCACGGGCGCAGGAAGACGGGCCGCCAGGAACTTGACAGGTTGTCGCACAGCTAAGGAGTAAGCAACAGACATGGAGCATACCATCATATTTCAACCATCCGGCAGGCGCGGGCTGGTGCCGGAAGGGACCACGATCCTCGACGCCGCCCGGAGATTGGGCGTCGACATCGAAGCGGTCTGCGGCGAGCTGATCGTCTGCGGCAAGTGCCGGGTCAAGATCATGGAAGGCAAGTTCCAGAAGGAAGACATCACCTCCTCGATGGGGCATCTGAGCAGCCTCGACGAGAAGGAGATCAAGGTTCTGGAACGCAAGGATGCCGAGGAGCACGTCCGCCTGGCCTGCTGCACGAAGATCCTGGGCGACGTGCTCGTCTTCGTCCCCGAGGCCAGCCGGACCGGCAAACAGGTCGTCAGCAAGGCCGCCGGCAAGATCGTGGTCAAGCTGAAACCCGCCGTCCGGAAGTATTACGTGGAGCTGCCCGAACCCAACCTCGACGACCCGCTCGGGGATTTCGAGCGCGTCGAGAAGGTGTTGTACGAAAACAACCCGAAAATGAAGAAGTTGACCATCGACTACCGGGCCCTCCAGAAGCTTCCCGACGTGTTGAGAAAAAGCGACTGGAAGGTCACGGTCACCGTCTGGAACAATGCGGACATCATCCGGGTCGAACCCGGGAAGATCGAGACCAATATCGGGCTGGCCGTCGATATCGGCACCACCTCCGTCGCCGGCTATCTGACCGACCTGAACACCGGCGACGTCATCGTGACCGAGTCGATGATGAACCCCCAGGTTCGCTACGGCGAAGACGTCATGTCCCGGATTTCCTACTGCATGTTCAACGAAGAGACCGGCTTGAAGGACCTCCAGGACACGATCGTCGAGGGGCTCAACACGATCGCCAAGCAGGCCGCGCACAAGGCCGGGATCTCGACGGATGACATCAGCGAGATGACCCTCGTCTGCAACACCGCCATGCACCACATCCTGCTCGGCATCAACCCCGAATACATGGGCGTGGCGCCGTTCACCCCGGCCCTGCACCACTCGGTCGACATCAAGGCGGAGCGGCTCGGCATTCACATCCTGCCGGCCGGCAACATCCACGTCCTGCCCATCGAAGCGGGCTTCGTCGGGGCGGACAACGTCGGGTGCCTGATCGCGGACAAGCCGCACAAGCGCAAGGAAATGACGCTGCTCATCGACATCGGGACGAACGGCGAGCTGGTCCTGGGCAACCGCGACAAGCTCATCTCCTGTTCCTGCGCAACCGGACCCGCACTGGAGGGGGCGCAGATAGAATTCGGCATGCGCGCGGCCCCCGGGGCGATCGAGCGCGTGAAGATCGACCCCAAGACGCTCGAGCCGCAGTACAAGGTCATCGGCAGCAACCGCTGGAGCGACGGCCAGGTCAACATGAAGGCCAAGGGCATCTGCGGTTCGGCCATCATCGACGTGATCGCGGCCATGTTCCTGGCGGGGATCCTGAAGAAGAACGGGCAGATCGACATCGAGCTGAAGTCCCCGAGGATCAGGAAGAACGAAAAGGGCCTGAGCGAATACGTTCTGGCCTGGAAGCACGAGACGGCAATCGAAGCGGACATCGTCGTCAATCAGAAGGACGTCCGGGCGATTCAGCTCGCAAAGGGCGCTCTGTACTCCGGTTGCCTGATCATGCTTCGCAAGCTCGGCATCAAGAAGTTCGACCGGCTGGCCATAGCCGGAGCCTTCGGGAGCCACATCGACAAGGTGGCGGCCATGGTGATCGGCATGTTCCCCGACTGCGACCTCAAGAAGGTCGAGTATATCGGCAATGCCGCGGGTGACGGCGCCCGCATCGCCCTGCTCAGCACCGACGAGCGCAAGGAAGCCAATATCATCGCCCGCAAAGTCGAGTATGTGGAACTGGCGCTGGAGGAGGACTTCAACGACCGGTTCGGCGAATCGATGCAGTTTCCCCATATGTTCGACAAATTTCCGCATCTGAAAGGCATACTGCCGGAGGAGAAGCCGAAGATCGAATAGCACCAAGCTGTCTGGGTGGGATGGTCCCCAACAAAGGAGAAGCGGATGAAAATTACGTACATCGGTGAAACCAGGACGACACAGACCGTGGACGGCAAGGACATCCTGCTTGAAAATGGCGTTCAGCTGGAATGCATGGAGAAGGAGTATCACTCGGCAAGCACCGTAAGGGCCTTGCTGCCGTCAGGCGTGCACGTCAAGGTGAAGCGGTCCGAGGTGAAGAAGGACCTGTAGCGTTCTGGAGTTGCGGGAGAAATGCTCGACCAGGGGGTCTCGTTTCTTGGGGTGCGGGAGAAACGAGCCTCCCTGGGAAGTTTCCCTGCGCAAAAAGGAAACTGAAGTTCCTCGCCCGCCGCCGGGCAGTTCGATCGAGGTGTGAGGCGGAATTCCCCAGCCGCTGGGGCAATATCCCTCCTCTGCTGCCCGGTCAAACGCTCCTCTCAAGACCGACAAGCCAAGACGGGGCCATCGCGGGTCGATGAAGTCCTCGTTTGAAGGCCTTTTTGCGATGCACGGGTGCTCTTCCGCAGTCTGGCACCGATCATGCATTGGTTCAGCAGCAGATGAAGAAAATCATACTCTGCTCATCGAACCCGCTGCTGATCAAGAGCCTCTACGGCATGCTCCGGGAGGAGGGTTACGCCATCGAGGACGTCGAGCACCCCGCCCTCGCCGTGCAGAAGGTCCTCGGCAGCACCTACGATGTCATGATCGTCGATGCGGAGCCGTTCGGCCTCTCCGCGGAGGATGCCGCACGCATCATCAAGACCATCGCGCCCGAGATGCCCATTCTCTTCGTCGGCGGGGGCGCGGCGTGCGACAATCCGCCGATGATCCGGCTGCCCGTCGACCTGGACGCGATCAAAGAGATCATTCAGCACATCGCAGCCTGACGCCAGACGACCACCGACGCCAAGGGGGAACCAGCATGACGATGACACCGAGGGAAGTGATACTCAAGGCTTTTGCGTGCGAGAAGGCGGACCGGATTCCGGTGACCCTGTTCGGGGCCGGGATGTGGTCGATCAAGGACTACGGCACGAGCTTCGAGGCACTGGCGCTCGACCCGCAGAAGATGGCCGATATGTGCGTCGCCGAGGCGGCGCGCATCCGCAGCGACGTCGTGTACGTCGGTTCGGGGTACAACAACTTCCACGCGTCGGCGCTCGGTAAGGCGTTCGGGGTCGGCATCAAGTACCGCGAAATGGGCGCCCCGGACATGACCTCGCATTTCGTCAACAACGAAGAGGACCTGGCGAAACTGGACATCGCCGACGTGCTTCGCGACCCGGTGGTGCAGACCGTGCTCGAGGCGACCAAGCTCGTGAAGAAGAAGATCGGGGACACCTATCTGGTCACGATGACCTGCTGGGGCCCGTTCACGCTGGCGGCGCGCTTCGTCGGCGAGGAAGCCTTCATGAAGGCGACGTTCAAAAAGCCGGCCTTCGTCGAGAAGATGGTCGATTTCTGCGCCGACCTGCTGATCCACGTCTACGAACCGCTGGTGCAGGCCGGGGTGGAGTGCCTGAGCATCGCCGACCCCACGGCCTCCGGCGACCTGATCAACAAGAAGCAGATGGAGCGCTTCGCGGTGCCGGGTCTCAAGAAGCTGACCGACTGGGCCCGCGGCAAGGGCGTCCACTCGATCCTGCACATCTGCGGCAACACGAGCGATCGACTTGATCTGTTCCCCGCAACCGGGGCGAGCACGATCTTCTTCGACCAGAAGGTGGACATGGCCAAGGCGCGCGAGGCGCTCGAAGGGAAGATGAGCTTCGGCGGCAACGTCGCGCCCGTGCACGTGCTGCTCAACCAGGACGCCGCCGGCGTCGAGAAGGCCTGCCGCGAGGTCATCGAGGTGGCGGGGTCGGCGCCCGGCTTCATTCTGGTGCCGGGGTGCGACATCCCGCCGACGATCCCCTACGAGAACCTCAAGAAATTTCACGACGTTGCGCTGGAGTGGAAACTCTAACCGGCTGAAACCTCTTGAATGGGGGTGAGAGCGGCACAGGAGCGGATGTGTTGCCAGGGGTCGTGAAAGTCGTGGCAGTACGGGCGAAACGAACAACACCCGAACCGCGCGGCATGGGGCCGGCGGGAAACCAAAGGAGCGAACGATGTCCGAGAAGATGACGCTGGACCAGGTCAACGAGTACATGAAGAAGCAGTGCGGGTTCGTCCCGCGCATGTTCCAGGTCATCAACACCGTGACCCCGGAGCCGGGCCGCACGTTCGCCGATTTCTACGCCAGCATCTTCGGCGACGGCGCCCTCTCGCGCAAGGTCAAGGAGCTGATGTTCATGTCCGGCGGCGTGGCCTACTGCTCGCCGCGCTGCATCATCCACGTGATCCCGGCGATCAACGCCGGCGCGACCTCAGGCGAGATCTTCGAGGCTGCCTCGGTCGGCATGATCCTCGGCGGCTTTGTCCCGGGCGGCCCCGGCATTCCCTACGCCTTCGAGTACGCGCTCAAGTGCCTGGACATCGAGGCCAAGTTCCGCAAGGGCGAGAAGTGGGAGTACCTGCCGGCGCCGAAGTTCGACCACGGCGTTTTCTAGAGCATCAGCGCCGGGGGGGGCGAGCGGCCTCCCCCGGCCCCTTGCGCGGCAGGACAGGCTGCTGAACAAGGCCCGGGGGCGGCGGTTGCCCGCGGGTCTTGTTCAGCGGCCGCAACCAACGGCCGCATCGTTCACCAGCTTCGAAACGAGGAGAGCCAGAATGTTTCAGTTCGCCAGAGAGCAGAAAGTCAACACGATCGCCGGCGCGAAGGTCGGCGGACAGCCCGGGGAGAACCCGCCGCTGTTGATCGCCTCGATGTTCCACAACAAGGACAAGATTCTCGCGGATCGCAAGGGCAATTTCGATCGGGTGCGGGCGACGGAGCTCATCCGCCAGCAGGAGGCGCTCACCGCCTCCACCGGCATCCCCGGGCTGGTGGCGATGGTCGCCAACTCGGCGGAGGAGGCGAAGATCTACGTCGATTTCTTCCGCGAGACCACGGACATGGCCTTCGGCATCGACATGTGGGTCGCGGAGAAGCGGGCCGCGGCCACGGAGTACGTCGCCAAGCTCGGGCTGCAGGACAAGTTCCTCTACAACAGCATCACACCGTGGGACAAGGACATCCGGGGTCAGGTGAACAAGCTCAAGGACCTCGGGATCAAGCACGTGGTCATCCAGGCCTTCGACGACCAGGACCAGTCGCCCCAGGGGCGACTGACCTCGCTGGAGAAGCTCCTCGACCAGGGGGCCGGCGAGTTCGAGACGGTCATCGTCGACACCTCGATCATGAACCTGCCCTCCACCTCGTTCTCGCTGCTGGCGAACAAACTGATCAAGGAGAAGCACGGACTGCCCTGCGGCGGCGCCTACTCGAACGGCACGCACATGTGGCAGGAGGCCAAGACCCTCTGGAGTCTCGACGGCTTCAAGGCGATGGACGCCGTCGTCCAGGGGATGTCGAGCGTGCTCTGGAGCGATTTCAACTTCTACGGGCCGATCGTCACTGCGCCCCGGGTCTTCCCGGCGGTCGCGGCGGCGCACGTGCTGCTGAGCACGCTGGTCTACAGCGAAACCGGGACCGTCCCGGAGAACGAGAACCTGCCGATCCGGCGCTATTTCGGGGAGTTCCTGGGCAAGCTGACGGCGGGCGGCAAACGCAAGTGAGGACTCTTGTCGAACGAAACAACTTTAAACACAACTGCGACGACAAGGAGGATGCATGACACAGAACGCGATGACCTCGAAACAGCGGGTGATGAAGCTCTTCGCCGGTGAAGCGGTCGACCGGGTCCCCTGCTTCAGCGGCATGGGCAACGTCACCACCGAGGGGCTCAAGAGCCTCGGCCACAAGTTCGCGGCGATCCACCTGGACGCGAAGATGATGGCCGAGGCGGCGGCCACGAGCTACACGCTTCTCGGGATCGAGTGCGGGGTGGTGCCCTTCGACCTGTGCGTCGAGGCGGAGGCGATGGGCTGCGAGATCAACGTCTACGCCCACTCCGAGGACCTGCTGTACCCGACGATCAAGAAGAAGCTGATCCACAACGAGGCGGAGATGGAGATCGCCCTCCCGTCGAACATCACGGAGCGCGGCCGGATGCCGCTGATGGTCGAGGCGATCGGCCTGCTGAAAAAGCAGCTGGGCGAGCGGGCGCCGGTGGGTTCCTATGTCCTCGGGCCCTTCACGCTGGCGGGCCAGATCATGGAGCTCAACGACCTGCTCAAGCTCTCTTTCAAGAAGCCGGACAAGATCGCCAAGCTGCTGGACCAGTGCGCCGATGTGATCATCCAGGTCGCCAAGCGCTACGAGGCCGCCGGCGTCGACTACCTGACGGTGCGCGAGATGGGCGCGACCTCGGATGTACTGAGCCCGCGCATCTTCAAGAGCCTGATCCTGCCGTATCTGCAGAAGATCTTCGCGCAGCTGAGCGTGCCGAGCGTGTTGCACATCTGCGGCAAGACGAACGACATCGTGCCGTTCATGGTCGAGAGCGGGGCGACGGCGATTTCCGTCGACCAGAAGAACGACGTCGCCGAGACGCGCGCGAAACTCGGCCCGAAGGCCCTGATCTTCGGCAACTACGACCCGTACAACGTGCTCGTGGCGGGGACGCCCGAGCTGGTCCGCACGACGATGCGCAAGTGCCTCGAAGATGGAGTGAGTGCGGTCTGGCCGGGATGCGACATCTGGCCGACCGTGCCGCCCGAAAACGTCAAAGCGATGCTCGACGAAGTCGCCAACTACAGGAGGGCGTGATCATGGCCACCGCTGAGAAACAGACCGAGCTGCTCGAGAAGCTGAAGAAATCCGTCATCGCGTACGACGAGGACGCCGTCAAGGAGGCCGCGCAGGAGGTGCTGGCCGTCGGCATGAACGCGAACGATGCGATTTTCAACGGCCTCGTGAGCGGCATGGTCGAGGTCGGGAAGATGTTCGAGGCGCAGGAGTATTTCGTGCCCGAGCTGCTGATGTGCGCGGACGCGCTGTACGCCGGGCTGGACATCCTCAAGCCGCACGTGCAGCAGATGGACCTCGGTGTCCGGGGCTCGGTTGTCATCGGCACGGTCGAAGGTGACGTGCACGACATCGGCAAGAACATCGTCAAGATGATGTTCGACGTCGCCGGGTTCCAGGTCTACGACCTGGGCCGCGACGTGCCGCTGGACAAGTTTCTCGAGGAGCAGATCCGGACCGATTCCGACCTGGTCTGCCTCTCGGCGATGATGACGACGACGATGACCGGCATGAAGAAGGTCATCGACGATCTGCGCAAGAAGAACCCCAACATCAAGATCATGATCGGCGGAGCGCCGGTGTCGCAGGACGTCGCCGACAAGTACGGCGCCGACGGCTACGCCAAGGACGCAACCAACGCGCTCAAGGACGCGATCAACATGATCGGTTCGCTCAAGCAGATGAAGGACGAGGCCGAGGCCAAAAAGGCGAAATGAACGAAGTGCTCCGGGACGAACTGCTCGCGCAGGGGGCGGCGGTCGTGGGATTCGCCGTCCTCACCGGCCACCTCGGCGCCGAGATCGCCCATTTGGATCGGGCGGTTTCGATCGGCGTCGCGCGCCGGCTCAACGAGGACACGCTCGGGATCCTGGCGCGGCTGCAGAAGCGCACGGTGAGGTCGCTCAAGGCGCGGGGGTACCGCACGCTCGCCGTGCCGCCGGATTCGGACCGGAAGCAGGATACGTTCGTCTCGAAGCTCTACGCGCTGTTCAACCACAAGATGGCGGCGACCTCGGCGGGGATCGGTTGGGTCGGCAAGAACGGACTGCTGATCAGCCCGCTGCACGGGCCGCGGCTGTCGCTGGTCACGGTGCTCACCGACGCGCCGCTCGTGTCCGACCGTCCGTTCGAGGTGAGCGGGTGCGGGGCGTGCACGCTCTGTCGCGACCACTGCCCCTCCAAGGCGATCACCGGCGCGGAGTGGTCGCGCGGGAACCCCTTCGTCGAACTGGTGCGCCTCGGCGAGTGCCGCGGGCACAAGGCGACCAAGCGCCAGGTGGCGGGCAAGCCCAACTGCGGACTGTGCATCACCGTCTGCCCCTACGGGCGGAGAAAGGGGACAGATTTATTTTCTGCCCCCCCGCCGCCGGAAGTTCGACCGCGAACTGTCGAGAAAATAAATCTGTCCCCTTTTTCCTGCGAGGAGAGTGTGGCATGACCAAGAAGTACAAGGTGATTTTCCAGCCCTCGGGCCGCCGGGGCGAAGTCGAGGAGGGCAAGACCATCCTCGAGGCGGCACAGGCGCTCGGCGTCGACATCGAGGGCCTCTGCGGCAACAAGAAGGTCTGCGGCAAGTGCAAGGTGCGGATCGAAGAGGGGTACTTCGAGAAAGACAACATCGAGTCGGGCATGGCGCACCTCTCGCCGCTGACCGACTCCGAGCGCAAGCACATCAAGCCCGAGGACGGGCCCGGCATCCGTCTCTCCTGCAACGCCGAGATCCACGGCGACATCAAGGTTTTCGTGCCGGAGCGCTCGCGCGCCGGCAAGCAGATCGTGCGCAAGGCAGCCAAGGAGCTGACGATCGCGCTCGACCCGGCGGTGAAGAAGTACAACATCGTGCTGACGCCGCCGACCCTGCACGACATGACGGTCGGCGACTACGAGCGGGTGCTCCAGTCCCTGAAGGACAACTACGGGCTGACCGGGCTGACCTTCGATTTCCTGGCGCTGCGCAACCTGCAGACGGTGCTGCGCGAGGGCGAGTGGAATGCCACGGCAACCGTGTGGATGGATCGGGAGATCATCAAGGTCGAGCCGGGCTTCGTCGAGCAGAGCTACGGGCTGGCCGTCGACATCGGCACCACGACCTGCGTTGGCTACCTGACCGACCTGGACACCGGCAAGGTGGTGAGCACCGAGTCGATCATGAACCCCCAGGTGCCCTACGGCGAAGACGTCATGAGCCGCATCACCTACGCGATGAGCAACGCCGACGGGCTCGAGATCATGCAGAAGGCGATCATCGCGGGGCTCAACGACATCTGCGACCGCGTCGCGGCCGAGATCGGCAAGAAGGGCCCGAACGGCGCGCACGTCATCGACGACCTGACCATCGTCTTCAACACGGCGATGCACCACATCTTCCTCGGCATGGACCCGATCTACATCGGCCGCTCGCCGTTCATCCCGGCGGTCCAGAACTCGCTCGACATCAAGGCCCGCGACCTGGGGCTCCGGATCGCCCCGGGCGCCTACATCCACGTGCTGCCGATCGAGGCCGGCTTCGTCGGCGCGGACAACGTCGGCGTGCTGATCGCCGAGGAGCCGTACAACCAGGACGAGATGGTCCTGATCATCGACATTGGCACCAACGGCGAGCTGCTGCTCGGCAACCGCAACAAGGTCTGCTCGACTTCCTGCGCCACCGGCCCGGCCTTCGAGGGCGCGCAGATCAAGTTCGGCATGCGCGCCGCGCCGGGCGCCATCGAGATGGTCAACATCGACCCGCTGACCCGCGAACCGCGCTACAAGGTCATCGGCAAGGCCGACTGGCACACCAACGTCGCGAAGGTCAAGGCCAAGGGGCTCTGCGGCTCCGGGATCATCGAGGTCGTGGCCGAGATGTTCAAGGCCGGGATCATCGACAAGTCCGGCCGTTTCGTCATGACGCTGGGCACGCCGCGCATCCGCCTGGACGTCGAGGGCAAGCCGGAGTACGTGCTGGCGTGGGCCGACGAGACCTCGATCAACGCGGACATCACGATCACGCAGGGGGACGTGCGGGCGCTCCAGCTGGCCAAGGGGGCGCTGTACACCGGCGCCAAGCTGATGATGAAGCGGCTCGGCATCGAGAAGCTCGACCGGGTCGTGCTCGCCGGAGCTTTCGGCAGCCACATCAACAAGGAAGCCTCGATGGTGCTCGGCCTGTTTCCCGACTGCGAGCTCGACAAGGTCTATGCGGTCGGCAACGCGGCCGGGGACGGCTCGCGCATGGCGCTGGTCAACCGCGGCAAGCGGATCGAGGCAAACGAGCGCGCCCGCTGGGTCGAGTTCGTGGAAATCGCCACCGACCCGCTCTTCGAACGGGAGTTCATGATGGCGATGCATATCCCGCACATGAAGGACAAGTTCCCGAATGTGAAGGCGCTGCTGGCCAAGGCCGGGAGCACGGTGGAGATCAAAGGCTGAGCCACGCGCGTATACGGGGACAACGCGAATTGGCCGCGAAGGAGGTACCATGAACAGAGCCGTCGTTCTGCTGTTGTCCCTTGCGCTCTTCGCCGCGGCGGCTCCGGCCGCCGCGGCCGGGGAGAAGCTCCGGCTGGGCTACCTGCGCAGCGACCTGCACCACCTTGCCGCCTGGGTCGGGATCGAGAAGGGCTTCTTCCGCGACGAGGGGCTGGAGGTCGAAACGGCGGGGATCTTCAACGCCGGCGCCGAGGAGATGAGCGCCTTCGCGTCGAAGGGCATCGACGTCGGCTACCTGGGCATGGCGCCAAGCGTCACGGGCGTGGCGAACCGCGCGGCGAGCGTGAAGGCGGCGGCCCTCGCCAATGCCGAGGGATCGGCTATCGTCGTACGCGCCGACTCCCCGCTGCGCCAGGTGAAGGACCTCGCCGGCAAGACCGTCGCGATCCCCGGGTACGCGAGTGTCCAGGACTTTTTGCTGCACCGCGCCCTGGAGGCCGCCGGCCTCGCGGCGGGCGCGGTGAAGATCATCGTCGTCAAGCCCCCGGAGATGATTACGGCGCTCGAGAGCAGCCAGATCGACGCCTTCATCGCCTGGGAACCCCACGCGACGAAGGCCGTCACGAAGGGCGTCGGCCGCGTTCTGCTCCCCTCCTCGCAGATCTGGCCGGGCCACCCCTGCTGCGTGGTCGCCTTCGAAGGCTCCGTCGCCCGCGACCGGCCGGCGGCGGTGCAGGCGTTCCTCAAGGCGCACGCCAGGGCGACGGCTTTCATCCTCGCGAACACCGAGGAGGCGGTGCGCATCGGCGTGCAGTACACCGGCATGGACGAGAAGACCGTTCGGGCCGCTCTCGGCAACATTACCTACCGCACCGAGCTCGAGCGGGCGCCGGTCCGCGAGTACGCCTCGTACCTGGCCCGTCTGGGCTACATCAAGGAGACGGACCCGGACGCGATTCTGCGCGAATACCTCGATCCGGCAGGGCTGGTGAAGGACGCGCGGCCCTGAAGTCCGGACGCCGCAAACCATGGTGAGCGGGGGGCGCTGGCGCTTCCCGTTGCAGCTGGCACCGCTGGTGGCGGCCGGCCTTCTCTGGGAGGCGTTCGGCGCCGCCGGGATCATCCCCGAAAACCGACTGCCGCCGCCTTCGCACGTGTTGAGCGGCCTTGCCGAGATGGTCACCCGCGGCCTGCCGCCGGGCAGCCACCTGCTTGGCCACTGCGTCGCGAGTCTGCGCCGGGTACTCGGGGGCGTCGTGGCGGCACTGGCCGTCGGTATCCCGCTCGGGCTGCTGATGGGCCGGTCGGCGTGGTTGCGTTCGCTGGTCAACCCCTTCGTCGAGTTGCTGCGCCCCATTCCGCCGCTGGCGTGGGTCCCTCTCGCCATTCTCTGGCTCGGCATCGGCGACGGATCGGCCGTGTTCATCATCTTCCTCGGGGCGTTCTTCCCGATCCTGCTCAACACCGTCGCCGGGGTGCGCGCGATCGAGCGCGGCCTGATCGAGGCGGCAATCATCCTTGGCGCCTCGAGGCGTGAACTGTTCCTGAAGGTGCTCGCCCCCGGCGCGCTGCCGGCTACCATCACGGGCGTGCGCATCGCGATCGGGGTCGGGTGGATGACGCTGGTCGCCGCGGAGTTCACCGGCGTCAAGAGTGGCTACGGCCTCGGCTACATGATCATGACCGCGCGCGACATCCAGCGCGCGGACCAGATCGTGGCCGGCATGCTGGTCATCGGGCTGATCGGCTTCGCGATGGATGCGCTGATCCGCGCCGCCGAACGGCGGCTGCTGCGCTGGAGATGAGCATGGAACTGCGGGTCGAGGGGGTCGAGAAGGGTTTCCCGGGCACCAGCGGCGACGCCGGACGGCTCATCCTCGGCGGGGTTTCGTTCGCGGCGCCGGACGGCGGCATCGTGTGCGTGCTCGGGCCCAGCGGCTGCGGCAAGACGACCCTGCTGCGCATCATTGCCGGGCTGGAGCGCGCGGATCGCGGGCGGGTCACCATCGGGGACCGCGTCGTCAGCGGGACCATGCGCGAGATTGGCTACATCACTCAGGAGACGACCCTGCTGCCCTGGCGCACCGTTTTGAGCAACGTCGAGCTCGGGCTCGAATTCGCCGGCGTCTCCCCGGCGCAGCGGCGCGCGACGGCGCGGCGCTGCCTCGAGCTCGTCGAGCTCGCCGGCTTCGACGGTTATCACCTCAAACAGATCTCCGGGGGCATGAAGCAGAAAGTCGCCCTCGCGCGCGCGCTGGCCGTCGAGCCGCGCGTGCTGCTGATGGACGAACCGTTCGCGGCTCTGGACGCCCAGACCAGAAACGCGCTGCAGGAGGTGCTCCTGCACGTGCTGGAGCGCACGCGCACCACGGTGGTCTTCGTCACCCACAACGTGGACGAGGCGGTGTTTCTCGGCGACCGCGTCGTCTGCATGACCGCGCAGCCGACGCGCGTCGGCAAGTCCGTCGAGGTGCGGGTGCCGCGGCCGCGGGACCGGACCGGGCCGGAGCTCAACGCGCTGCGCAAGGAACTGCTGGCGTTTCTCGCCGAGCAGCGGCTCAACTCGCGGACCGCGCCGGTCGAAGCCGATCTGCAACCGCCGGGTGCGGCGGCCGGGAGCCCGGGCACCCTGCCAAACGAAGCGAGGGCGAAATGACCAAGGTTGTCGTCACGTCCGGGGCGTGCGGTTTCACCTCCGTCATCCGGGCAAAGAAGGCGCCGCAGCGCGCGATCGACATCTCGGTGGAGAGCGGCTGCGCGATGGTGCGGCAGATGGCGGCCGAGATCACGCGGCTCGGCCGCCACGACGCGCTGGTGGGCATCCTGAACAACCCCGTCTACCTCGCCGCGGGCCGGAACCTCAAGCACGCGGCTTGCCCGGTGCCCGCGGCGGTGCTCAAGGCGCTGGAGGTCGAGGCCGGCCTGAACGTGGAAAAGGACGCGACGATCGTTTTCGAAAAGGACGAGTGACCGCGTCGGACGCTTCGGGGAATCCTGCTAGAGCCGTCCCGTCCTGCGGTACTCCTCGACGTAGAGTTTCACGGCCCGGAGCATCAGCCAGTCGACGGTCACGTCGTTGTCGGTGCCGATCCGGATCAACTCGTCGATGATCGCGGCGTCGATGCCGGCGCGCCCTTCGGGGGCGGGGGCGGCCGGCGACGCCGGCGCCTGCGGCGCGGCGGCTGTCGCGTCAGGAAGGCCGGAGCGCTTCGCGTGCTCGGCGCGCAGAAGCCCCATGAGGTTGGCCACGTCCCCCTGCTGGATGGCCGCGAGCACCTCGGGCGGGACCTCCGCGGAGAGGGCGGCGGGCGCGTCGGACGCCGGCGATGCGGGGCTGTGCGGCGAAACGGGCTCGGGCACCCCGGCCGGCAGTTCCGTCGGCATCATGCCGCTCATGCCCATCATCATCATCGCGAGATTGCGGGCGTGATCGCCTTCCGGGATTTCCTGCTGCAGGAATTCCTCAAGTCGGCCTTCAGCGGCAGCCAGCGCCATCCGGTCGGAAATCATGCCCGGCGCGGCGCCGGGTTCTTGCTGAGTCTCCCGGCCGAATCGCGAACGGGGCGGGGTCGGCAGGGGACGATCGCTTTCGCTCATGACGCTACCTCCTTGATACGCCCATCATGCCACAACGGCGGCAAGATCACGACCCCCCGGGCGATTTGCTCTTGACAACACCGAAGCGTCGGGATTACATCTACGCTAGGGTCAGGCGTTTGCCGATGAGCATCGTTCCGCAAGGAGGTCGGTTATGATCGACAGCAAGGAACGGCGACGCTCGCCGCGAATCGCCAGCTGGTTCCCATTGCGTTACCAGGTAATGCCCGTAGCCGGCGGCGGCTCCTTCGGTGCTCGAGCCGAGGACTTGAGTCTCGAGGGGTTGCGATTTCAATGCCATGAAGAAGTCCGCGCGCGTTCGGGCCTGCTGCTGGAGCTGCAGCTTCCCGACGGACAACCGGTGAGTTTCTTCGCTCGGGCGGCCTGGGCCCGGGAACTGCCGGAGCACCAGGGCTTCCTGGTTGGCGGCAGGTTCGAGGACCAGAGCACGAGCGGACGCAAGACGATTGAGCGTTTCCTGCGCGCCGGCCGGTGATTCGCCCGACAATCACCGATCTGGCCGGCGGGGAGTGGACGTGCGGCTCGGGGCCGCCTCTTTCTTCCTGAGCGGCTCCTTTCGCAAGCCGTCGAAGAAGTGCCAGAGCGTCAGCAGCGGATGTCTCAGCGGCATCCGGGGTCCCGCGGTGCGCATCGTTTCCCTGGCGAGTTCGCGCATGTCGGGTTTGTAGCAGTGGATCCGGCAGTTGCCGCAGCTCGTCTTGCCCTCCTGGAACGGGCACCTGGCCAAGCGCAGCAGCGCGTAGTCCAGGAACTCGGCGCAGATCCGGCACAACTCGCCATTCGGCGTTCCGTGGCGCTGCGTGCAGAAGATGCCGGTCATTCTCGAGATCGTCTTCGCTTCGCGCTGCATCCGGGGATGGTGTGACACATTCGGGAATTCCACCAGTCTCGCCATAACTTCTTATATGTACGCCACGGCGGGAGCCGATGCAAGCCGGGCCGATCCGGGGGCGCCAGACGGCGGCTTGACAGGCGTCCCTCCGGTGCTATCTTGCAGGGGCAACCGTGCCGGTGCGGGATCGCTGCATACGGGCGGCCCTCGCCGGCTTCGCGGGGCGGCCGGTGATAGTTTCCAGGAGGGGAAGGCGATGCTGCGAAAAGGGATGATGCGGACGCTGCTCGCCGTCGGCCTGGCGCTCGTGGCCGTGACGAGCCTGTCGGAGGTCCGCGCGCAGGAGCCGCCGGCGATCGAGCCCGAGGCCGCCCGGATTCTCAAAGCCGCCCTGGAGCGCATCGGCGGGGCGAAGAGTTTCACCTTTCGCGCCGAGGTGACGAGCGACGTCCCGCTGCCGGGCGGACAGAAGCTCCAGTTCCCCGGCGTGCTCGAGGTCGCCGTCCGCCGGCCGGACGGCTTCTGGAACATGTTCGAGGGCGAGCAGCGGACGGTCCGCAGCTGGTACGACGGCAAGAACTTCACGCTGCTGAACAGCGGGAAGAATGTCTACGCCTGCTGGCCGGCGCCGGAGCGGCTCGACGATCTCTTCGGCTCGATGAGGGACAAGCTCGGCTTCACCCCGCCGCTGGCCCCGCTGCTGCGTGAGAACCTCGCGGCGACGGCTCTGGAGAAGGTCACCGCCGGCTCTATCGTCGGGCGCGGTGTCATCGCCGGGACGCCCTGTCGGCACCTCGCGTTCCGGGGGGCGAAGACCGATTGGCAGGTCTGGGTCGCGGAGCAGGGCGAGCCGCTGATCAAGCGGATCATCATCACCTACAAGCTCGAAGCGGCCGCCCCGCAGTACGCCGCCACGTTCCTTTCCTGGGACTTCGCACCCAGTCTGAGCGACGCCATCTTCGCTTTCACGCCGCCGGCGGGAGCGGTCCAATGCGAGTTCGAGCCGGTCAAGCGCTGAGCGGGGCGCGGCGCGGACGAGGAGAGGAGTCCTGACCATGAGAGCCAGCGCACGAATCTTTCGCCGCAGGCTGCTTGCCGTCACCGGCGCCGGGCTCGCCGGCCTGATCATCCTGTTTCCGCCGGTCGCCGCGGCTCGGGACGGTGGCCGCACGTTCGACCAGACCCGCGACGACGGCTGGGACGACGGCTGGAGCGATTTCAACTGGACGCTGCTGCAGATGCAGCGGGAAACCCTCTCCTCTCAGGAGGAGCAGGCGCGCGAGGCCGGTCGCGCGCGCCGCCGGGACGAGATCGAGAAGAGCCAGGAGAAGTCCTCGGCGGAGCACGAAGCCTACTTCGACGCCATCCTCGAAGACGCCCAGGCGGCGCTCAACTCCCCCCGCGGGGCCTACTACCGGAAACCGGGGTACTCGGCGGTGGAGGGCCCCGGCGGCGCCGCCAGGACTGTCGAGGTCGGCGAGAGCGCCTTTCTTTACGACCAGGGTATTTTCTGGCTACAGCAGGGGTCCAGCTACACCGTCGTGACGGCTCCCGTCGGCGCCGTCGTGGAGCAGCTGCCCCAGGGTGTCACCAGGATTCAATCCCGGCCGGCTCCCGTCTGGTACTTCTTCGGAACCTTCTTCGGCGAGAAGGGCGGCGCCTACGAGGTGCTCAAGCCGGCGGCCGGCCTCACCGTCTACTATCTTCCGGACGGGTACCGTCTGGAGAACGTGAAGGGCGCCGGACACTACCGGTTCGGGGAGATCCACTTCAAACCGGTCTTCGTCCAGGGCGTGCTCGCCTATCAGGTCGTCGAACCATAACCGGCTGTTCAGTCGTGCGGGGCGCAATCCGGCCCGTGCTCGATGTTCTTGACCAGTCCCTCGATCAGGAAGGTCAGCGACTCCACGTCGAGGAAGCGGTCGGCGGTCGCGTCGAAGAGTATCTTGATCTTCGAGGGGAATTCCTCGTCGTGCGGCCAGTGGAGCAGCAACACGGGGACGCGCGGCAGGGCGAAGATCTTCCAGGCGACCGGTGCCGGCGTGCCCGGCTGCCGCACGCCCCCGAGCCGCTCGAGTGCCTGCTCCACGGCTTCCGGGGCGTTGTCGAAGAGCGCGCGCAGCGGGTCCTCGCAATCGCGCGCGAACGACTTGGATTTCATCAAGCCGGCCTTGAGGTCGGTGAAGGAGACCCACGTGCCGCAGTTGGCGGCGTTGCCGCGGGTGCGGACATAGTGCAGCAGCAGAATCTGCATCCAGGGAGCGGGCGGCCCGCTGGCGGTGATCGTGCCGTCAGGCCCGACGCGGTAGTCGCGGCCGAGACAGCGGATCGAGAGCGAACTTTCCCCGAACGCGACGCCCAGCCCCGCGGCGATGTCCGCGAAGCACAGCGCGGCGACCTCGCGTCTCAAGTCTGCGAGCAGCGACTCGCGCCAGTCGCCCTGGCCGCTGCCGCCGCGAAGCTGGCGCCGCGCCTCGGCGCTGAGCGTCGGGCACTCGTCGGGATCGGCCTCCCCTTTCGCGAGAGCCACGGCGAAGGCCATGCACTGCCGGGCCCGGCAGAGCCCGCAATTGGTGCGCGGGAGCAGTTTGTACAGGCCGAGAACATTCACGCGTTTTTCCTCCTCTGCCGCGACAGCTCCCAGATCAGGCACTGGGTCCTGAAGGTGCAGTAGACTTGCGGGTCGAGGCAGCCGCAGCATTCGGCGACGTCCTGGCACTCGCAACAGGCCGCGCAGAAGCCGGTGCCGAGCTTCTGGCAGAGCGCTGCGGCGTCGCGGTCGGGATGGTTCCGGCAATGCATGCGCGTATTCTACCCGATGCAACGGGACCGTGTTTCACGGATCTGTTTGCGTGCGGGCTGCGGGGTCCTGTCGCTGCGGACCTCCATCGGCTTCGCTTCGCTCAGCCGCTGGAGACCTCCCCTTCGCGCCACCCCTCCGCCGTTTCCATTGCCGCTTGTCGGGGAAACAGAGGGAAATTTGACCGCGGTGGGCGGGCCGTGGTCAAATCGGCAGCCATGTACCTCTACGACATCACGCCGCGTTTCGGCGACATCGACGGGCTGCGCCACGTCAACAACACGGTCATCCCCGGCTGGTTCGAGCAGGCCCGCAACCCGATCTACCGGATCTTCAACCCGGAGTTCGCCTTCGAGGGCTGGAACCTGATCCTCGCGCGCTATGCGATCGATTTCGTGCGGCCGCTGGTCATCAACGGCGACGTCACCGTCCGGACCTGGATCTCGCGGATCGGCACCTCTTCGTTCGAGGTCAGCCAGGAGGCCGAGCAGGCGGGCGTGTTGTGCACCCGCGGCACGACGGTCCTGGTGCACTACGACTTCGGCACCGGCCGCCCGGTGCCGATCTGCGCCGCCATCCGGGACCAGCTGCGCGAACATGAGGCCGGGACGGGCCCGGGCGCGGTGGGGTGAAGCAGACCCCGATCTCCCGGCGCTCCGCCGACCTGCCGCCCTTCCTGGTCATGGAAGTGCTCGAGCGCGCCCAGGCGCTCGAGCGCGAGGGGCGGGAGATCATCCACCTCGAGGTCGGCGAACCGGACTTCGAGACGCCGGCGTGCATCCGCGAGGCGGGCATCCGGGCCATTCGCGACGGCAAGACCCGCTACACCCACAGTCTCGGCCTGCTGGAGCTGCGCGAGGCGATCTGCGAGGACTACCACCGGGAGTATGGCGTCGCGATCACGCCCGATCGGATCGTGGTCACCTCGGGGACTTCGCCGGCCATGCTGCTGCTGTTCGGCGCGCTGCTCGACCCCGGGGACGAGATCGTGATCAGCGACCCGCACTACGCCTGCCACCCGAGCTTCGTGGATTTTCTCGGCGGCAGGAGCGTCTCCGTTCCGGTCGGCGAGGCGGACGGCTTCCAACTGCACGCCGAGGAGATCCGCGGCCGGCTGACGCCGCGGACGAAGGGGATCCTCGTCAACTCCCCGGCGAACCCGACCGGCAACCTGCTGACGGCCGAACGGCTGGCGGAGATTGCGGCGCTGGGCCCGTGCGTGATCTCGGACGAGATCTACCACGGGCTGGTCTACGAGGGCCGCGCCCGCTCGATCCTTGAGTTCACCGACAACGCCTTCGTGCTCAACGGGTTCTCCAAGAAATACGCGATGACCGGCTGGCGTCTCGGGTACGTGATCGCGCCGCCGCATTTCGTGCGGCCGATGCAGAAGCTGCAGCAGAACTTCCTGATCTCCGCTGGCTCGATCCCGCAGCACGCGGCGCTCGCGGCGCTGCGGGAGGCCGCCCCGGACGTGGCGCGCATGGTCGGCGTCTACGACGAGCGGCGCCGCTTCATGGTGCGGCGGTTGCGCGAGCTGGGGTTCGGCATCACGGTCGAGCCGACGGGCGCCTTCTATGTCCTGGCCAACGCCCGGCACGTCGACACGGACTCGCACCGTCTCGCGTTCGACATTCTCGAGAAGGCCGGGGTGGCGGTGACGCCGGGAATCGATTTCGGCAGCAACGCCGAGGGGTACCTGCGCTTCTCCTACGCCAACTCGCTTGCGAGGATCGCCACGGCGCTGGACCGGCTGGCGGGCTATCTGCAATCGCGGTGAGCGGCGGCGCGGGCGCTCCGGCGCGGTCTTGACGGGAGGGCGCCGGTGCGTTCTACTGTCCGCGGAGTCCGCGATGCTGATCGCCGACACGAGGGAGTGGGAAGTGATGCCGCTGGAGAGCACGAAGGAGGGTCCGCCCCGGATTCTGAGCCTTTCCACGGAGCAGCTCTCCCCCATCCTCGAGCGAAAGCGCTTCTCCTTCGACCAGCGCACCATTCCGCGCATCCCGCTCGACGCCCTGCTCATCGACATTCTCGACAAGGCGAACGAGTTCGTCCCCTCCTCGGCAGGTTCGATCCTGCTCGACGACCCGATCCAGAAGTTCGAGGAAACCGCGTTTCGCGAACTGATCTTCGTCTGCTGTTTCGGGCCCACGGCGGGCGGGGTGCTCGGCTTGCGCGTGCCGATCGACCGGGGGATCGTCGGGGCGGTCTACCGCACCGGCAATTCGCAGATCACCAACGACGCCTACGAAGCCCCGGAGTTCGACGGGAATTGCGACCGGCGCACCGGCTACTGCACCCGCTCGGTGCTCTGTGTCGCCATCCGGATCGGGAATTCGGTCTGCGGCGTGATCGAGCTGATGAACAAGAGCGACGGCACCGAGTACCGCGACTCCGAGCGTGAGCTGCTGGAGATCTTTGCCCAGTACATCTCCTCCACGATCCAGAACGCCCTGGACGCCAAGAAGATCGAACGCATGGTGCGCCTCGACGACCTGACCGGCCTCGCCAACGACCGCGCCACGCACGAGCGGCTGCCGCTCGATGTCGCCGACCACCTGCGCACGGGCCGGCCCCTCTCCGTGCTCTTCCTGGATCTGGACCGGTTCAAGGAAATCAACGACAGCCACGGGCACCTGGCCGGCAGCACCACGCTCGCGGAATTCGGGAAGCTGCTCCGGGAGACGGTCGAGCGCCGGGGGGCGACCCTGGCGCGCTACGGCGGTGACGAGTTCGTGCTGCTGCTGCCCGAGACGGGGAGGGCCGATGCCCAGGCGATCGCCGAGGACATCCGCCGCGCGACGGCCGCCCACGTCTTCCTCAACGGCCCGTGGGGCGAGGACGAGGCCCCGCTTTGCCTCGACGGTATCATTACGGCAAGCATCGGCGTCTCCACCCTCGATGGCCCGCCCCAGACCGGGATTTCGCGCGGCGCGCAGGTGCGGCTCGGGGTCCGCCTGCTCCAGTGCGCGGACAAGGCGATGTACGCCTCAAAGGCGGGCGGGAAGAACCGGGTGACCTGCCACCCCATGGACCAGGGCGCCTGCGTCTGCTAGCTGCTCACGCGCCGGAACCGCTCGGCTAGTCCCAGTTGCGGCGGTCGTCGATGATCGGGGCGGCCTCCGGGATCGATCCGGCTTCCAGCTGCACGATGCGGGCGCTGAGCTTTGTGGTTTCCTTGACGCGGGCGCCGATGGCCTTGCGCACCTCGGGCGGGAGCGCGCACGAGGCGACGAGTTCGATGATCAGGTCGTCCATGGCGCGCTCACGCACGATGGCGGCGCGGAAGCACTCGATTGCCGGAAAGCCGGCGAGCGCCTCGGTCAACTGCGCGGGGTGCAGGAAGAGGCCGCGGACCTTGGTGCTCTGGTCGACGCGGCCGAGGATCGCGGTGAGCCGGTGCGTGGTGCGTCCGCAGGGGCAGGGCGCGGTATCGAGAGCGGCGAGATCGCCGGTGGCGAAGCGCAGCAAGGCGTAGACCGGGTTCAGCGGCGTGCAGACGACCTCCCCCGGCGTCCCGGCCTCGACCGGAGCCCCGGTCGTCGGGTCGACGATCTCGACGAGAACCCCGGGGTCCAGGTGCAGGCCTCTGGCGGCCTCGCACTCGTAGGCGATGGCGCCCACCTCCGCGGTGCCGTACCCCTGGCGCACGTGAATGCCGTGCAGCTGCTGGAACTCGACGCGCAGGCTCTCGGGGAGCTTCTCCGCGAGCACGAGCGCCTTGGCGATGGCGAGCGGCACGCCGGATTTCTTCGCCTGCTCGAGCAGCACCTTCAGGTACGAGGGCAGCCCGATGTACCCGGTGGCGCGGTAGTGCGCCGCGACCGCCACCTGCAGTTCGCTGTTGCCGATGCCCGCCGGGACGACGACGCAGCCGACGGCGTGGGCCCCCTCCTCGAACATCGCGGCGGCGGGCGTCAGGTGGTAGCCGAAGCAGTTGAGGACGATGTCACCGGGCGCAAAGCCGATTGCGCGCATCGTGCGCTCCCAGCGGTAGTAGCCGGGACCTTCGCCCTCCGGCTCGTAGATCGGTCCCGGGGAGGCGAACAGGCGCTTGAGCCGCGCGACCGGCACGGCGAGCAGGCCCCCGAACGGCGGATCGGCCGCCTGGAGCTTCGGCAGATCGGACTTGCGCAGGATCGGGAAGCGGGGCAGGTCGGCCGCCGATTTGAGGTCCTCGGGCGAGAGCCCCGCGGCCTCGAGCCGCCGCACGAATCCCGGCGCCGCCTGCCAGGCGCCGCCCATCAGCTCGCGCACGCCGGCGATCTGCTCGCGGATCAACTCCTTGGCCGGGAGGTATTCTTTTTCGCTTCCGGTCCTCGTCATACCTGTTGTTTCAGCCGTGGGAAACGTACCCGGCGAAGGGGTGGCGCGAAGGGGAGGTCTCCGTCGGCGGAGCGAAGCGAGCACGACGGAGGTCCGCAGCGACAGGACCCCGCAGCCTGCACGGTCACGACAGCCATCTTTTCCTGCGACGATAGTGCTTGACGTCCCGGAAGCTCTTTTTGCCGCCGACCTGCGAGAGGCCGAGGTAGAACTCCTTGATGTCCTCGTTCTCCTTGAGCTTCTCGACGGTGTCGTCGAGGACGATCTTGCCGTTCTCCATGATGTAGCCGTAGTGCGCGATCGACAGCGCCACCCGGGCGTTCTGCTCGACGAGCAGGATCGTGGCCTTCTCTTCCTCGTTGATGCGTTTGATGATCTCGAAAATCTCGCGCACCAGCAGCGGGGCCAGCCCGAGCGAAGGCTCGTCGAGCAGCATCAGCTTCGGCCGCGCCATCAGCGCCCGGCCGATCGCGAGCATTTGCTGCTCGCCGCCGGAGAGGTAGCCCGCGATGTTGTGGCGGCGCTCCTTGAGGCGGGGGAAGTAGCTGAAGACCATCTCCATGTCGCGCTTGGCGTCGCGCCAGTGCCGCCGGGTGTGCGCCCCCGCGACGAGATTGTCGTGCACGGTCAGCTCATCGAAGACGCGGCGGCCTTCCATGACCTGGAAGATGCCGCGGCGGACGATCTCCTCCGGGTCGGTGTTGTCGATGCGCTCGCCGCAGAAGGTGATCGAGCCGTCGGTGACTTTCCCCTCTTCGCTCTTGAGCAGTCCCGAGATCGCCTTGAGCGTCGTGGACTTGCCGCCGCCGTTGCCGCCGAGCAGCGCGACGATCTTGCCGGGCTCCACCTTGAGCGACATCCCCTTGAGCACGAGGATGACGTCGTTGTAGATGACCTCGACGTTGTTGAGGCTGAGCAGCGGCTCCATGGTCGGGGAATTATGCCACGGTCGGGAGAAAAAAACAGGGGGGCGGCAAGTACCCCGCCCCCTCAAGAGAGAATCGTCATCACGACGTCGTAGGGGAGGGGTTCACCCCCTCCCGCCGTGCCCCCCCCCGCGGGCGGGGATCAACCCCGCCCCTACGCCGTCGCCGGGCGTCGCTGGCCGTGCCCGCCGCTACTTGCCGAGCCACTCCGCCTTGCGCTCGACGGCGACTTCCTTGACGAGGACGATCTTCCCGTCCTTGTTCACGTTCATGATGCGCAGCTTGGTGTTCGGGCGGTGATCGGTCGGGGTGAACGTGATCGGGGCCGAGAGGCCGCCGGTGTCGAAGTCCTTGATCGTCTCGAGCGCGGCCTTGACGCCGGCCGCGTCCATCGTCTTGGCGCGCTTGAGCGCCTCCCACATCACCATCATCGAGACCCAGTTCTGGATGTACGGCTCGATGTGGCTGTCGTTCGGGTGGTTCTTCTTGTGCATCTCCATGACCGGCTTCATGCCGGGGACGTCGTCGCCCCACATCGTGAAGGGCACCATGCCGTAGACCCGCTCTTTGGCGGCGTCGCCGGCGAGCTTGACGAGGTTCTCGTTGAAGCCCCAGACGTTGGTGATGAACTTGGTCGTCAGGCCGAGCTTCGCCGCGTCCTTGATGATGACCGCGGAGCTGGCGATCGTGCCGCCGATCCACGCGTAGTCCGGGTTGAACTTCTTCATGTCGGTCAGCTGGCTGACCGCCTCGGTCGCCGCGAGCGAGACGCTCTGGTCGTCGCCGACCTCGAGCCCGAGGGCCTTGGCCATCTCCTTGCCGGCCGGGATCGGGGCCTTGCCGTAGGGGTGGTCGGGGTAGATGAAGACGACCTTCGGCGCGCGGGTCTTGTCGGTCCAGGTGTCCTTGACGAACTGCATCGCGGCGCGGATCGAGTCACCGTAGCTCGTGCCGACGAAGAAGTTGTAGGGGGTCTTGGCCGGGTCGGTGAGCGCCGAGTCGTAGGAGGCGGACATGTAGATGATCTTGTCGCCGTTGACCATCTCCTTGAGCGCGTTGGTGTCGCCCGTGCCCCAGCCCTGGATCAGGAAGATCCCGTCGTCCTTGTAGGTCTTGTAGAGGCTCACGGCGTCCGGAATCTTGTAGGCGTAGTCGTTGGCGACCAGTTCGATCGGCCGGCCGTTCACGCCGCCGTTGGCGTTGATGTACACCACGGCGTCCTTCGCGGACTGGGCGTAGTCGGCGCCGACGTCCGAAGTCGGACCGGTAATGGCGAAGATGCCGCCGATCTTGATCGGATCGGCCGCCGGTGCCGCCCCCGCGCCGAAGACCAGAACCGTCGCGGCAACCGCCGCCGTGCCGATAAGCCCGGTGATGAACTTCCGTCCCGCCATTGCCCTACCTCCGTGTGATGGTTGCCGTCCCGGCTCCGGGCGGCCGCCAGAAAGGTGTTTCCGCTGCCGCCCGCCCAAGTGCGTGAGAGCATACCATAGCTTTCCAGTCGGGTGGCTAAGAATTCGGTTGAGTCGCGCGCTTCCTCGTGACAGACGGGCCAGGAAGTAGTACGGCTCGAGATTGGCCTTGCCGACCGGCTGCAGAGCGTGCAGCGCCCGGTCCAGCTGCCCGAGATTGACGAACAGCCGTCCGGCCGGATAGTAATCCTTGGCCTTTTCGTACAGCGTCGCGAGTCGCTCCCGGTCGCAAAGCGCGCCGACAAAACTAACTCCTGCGACCCTTGGCGCATCCGGGCGGCCCGGCTTGACACGAGAACGGACTTAGCTAAGATTAGCTATGCTGTACCCTGGAAAGGAGGAGCCATGAGCACCGTCAATGTCTTCGAGGCGAAAAGCACGCTCTCCAAGCTGATCGAGCGGATCGAGACCGGGAAGGATCAGGATATCGTCATTGCCCGAAACGGGCGGCCGGTGGCGCGGCTTACCCGGTTAGCGAGCGCGCGGGCCGGGAAACGCATTGGCATCGCCAAGGGGCGGTTCAAGGTGCCGGACTCGATTGACGATGAGAACGCGGCGGTCGCGAAACTGTTCCTCGGGGGCCGGGGGTGAGGCTGCTCCTCGACACCCACATCGCACTCTGGGCGATCGTAGATAGCCCGCGACTGCCGGATCAGGCAAGGATGCTCATCCTCGTGCCGGAAAACGAGATCGTCGTCAGCGCGGCTTCAGTCTGGGAGATCTCGATCAAGCACGGGCTCGCGAAGAAGAAGATGCCTGTCTCGGGCGCCGCGGCGAAAATCTGGTTTGAGCAGGCCGGCTACACGCTCCTCCCGGTGACGGCCGAGCATGCCGCTCTCGTGGAAGTGCTGCCAACTCACCACGCCGACCCGTTCGACCGGATGCTGGTGGCCCAGGCGCTCGCAGAGCCGCTACGTCTTGTGACCTCCGACGCACAGGTGGCACGCTACAGCGACACGGTGATCCTGGTCTGATCGCAGACAGGCTGTGGCCCAGCCAACATGAGTGCCATGCCTCAGGACATGCTGCCCGGGTCGATCGGGAGCGTCCCGGTGCGTCCCGGCAAGGCAGCGCCGAGCGTGCGCGGAGGCGGGCTCGTGCCCGCCGCACAAGCAACGCAGCCGGGGCGCGCCGGGGCCTCCCCAGCGACCCGGGCTAATAGGAAAACGGCCAGAGCTTCCAGTAGGCCTTGATCTTGTTCCAGCGGTGCGCCAGGCCGTCGGGCTCGAAGATGATGAACAGCACGACGAGCAGACCGAAGGTTCCCTCGCGCAGCGAGCTGACGATCGTGAAGGCGTTCTCCCAGACCTGCGAGAGCGCCTTCTCCGGGATGCGCAGCAGCTCGGGGAGCAGCGTCATGAAGATCGCGCCGTAGATCGCGCCGGTCACGCTGCCGAGACCGCCGATGATGATGCTCGCCAGGTACTGCACCGACAGGCCGATCGTGAAGTGCTCATCCGAGATCACCAGCACGTAGTGCGCCCAGAGCGAGCCTGCCACGCCGACCATGAACGAGCTGACCCCGAATGAGAGGATCCGGTAGCCCCAGACGTTGACGCCCATGACTTCGGCCGAAAGGTAGCGGTCGCGGATTGCGACGAAGGCCCGCCCCGTGCGGCTGCGCGTCAGGTTCTTCGTGAACAGCGTCGCGAGGATCACCAGCGCGTAGACCAGGAAGTAGTAGCGCCGGTCGGTGTTCAGCGCCAGGCCGAAGAAGGAGGGCGCGCGCACGCTCATGCCGTCGCTGCCGCCGGTGAGCCAGGTGGCGTTGCGCATCACGTACTGGATGATGAACTGCGCCGCCATCGTCGCGATTGCCAGGTAGAGGCCCTTGAGCCGCAGCGAGGGAATCCCGAAGAACATGCCGACAACGGCGGCAACGAGCCCGGAGAGCGGCAGCGCGACCCAGAAGGGCAGGCCGAGCTTCATCGTCAGGATCGCGGACGCGTAGGCCCCGACCCCCATGAAGGCGCCGTGCCCGAGCGAGATCTGGCCGGTGTAGCCGGTCAGCAGGTTGAGCCCCTGCGCGCCGATGATGTAGATGCCGATCAGGTTCGCGAGATACAGGACGTTCGTGCCGAGCGCCTTGCCGATCGGTTTGGCGACGAACGGGAAGACCAGCAGCCAGGCGAAGAGCAGCACCATCCAGCCCCGGGCGAACCAGGTCTGGAAGATCGCCATCTCGGACTGGTAGGACTGGTGGAACACCCCGCATTTACTGGACATGAGTCGCGCCCCTACACCCTTTCTATTTCTTTGGTGCCGAAGAGGCCATACGGCTTGATCATCAGGATCAGCACCAGGAAGACGAACGGGGCGACTTCCTTGACGCCGCCGCCGAAGGTCCGGGAGAGATAGCCGCCCGAGAGGTTCTCGAGGATGCCGACGACCAGGCCGCCGATGACGGCGCCGGGGATGCTGTCGAGTCCGCCGAGGATGACCGCCGGGAAGACCTTGAGCCCGAAATCCGAGAAGGTGATGTTCACGCCGTTGATGCTGCCGATGAGCACCCCGCCGATCGCCGAGACGACGGCGGAGATGCACCAGGAGAGCGCGAAGATCGACTTGACGCTGATCCCCATCGACAGCGCGACCTGGTGCGAGTTCGCGGTCGCCCGCATCGCGATGCCGAGGCGGGTGAACTTGAAGAACAGCGCGAAGGCGATCATCAGCAGCATCGCGGTGCAGAAGGTCCAGATGTAAACCTGCGAGATGATGACCTGGCCGAGATGCACCGGCTGGTCGGGGAAGATCGCCGGGAAGCTCAGCAGCTGCGTGCCCCAGGCCGCCGCCGTCGCCGCCTTGAAGACCGCCGCGAGGCCGATCGTGGCCATGATGATCGAGATCACCGGCTCGCCGATCAGCGGGCGCAGCACGAGCCGCTCGAGGACCAGCGCGACCAGGGTCATCGTGACGATGGTCAGCCCGACGGCCGCCCAGAGGGGCAGGTGCGCCTGGACGAGGAAGGCCAGGCAGGCGTAGGCGCCGAGCATCAGCAGCTCGCCCTGGGCGAAGTTGATGACGCCCGAAGCCTTGTAGATCAGCACGAAGCCGAGCGCGACCAGGCTGTAGACGCTGCCGACGGCCAGCCCCTGCACGAGCAGCTGCAGAAAGAACCAGATCCCGTCACTCATGCCGGCTCACTCCCCTTTCGCGACGTCGCGGACCGCGACGGAGGTCTTGATGCGCGCCGTGCGCCCGTCCTGGAACTTGATGACCGCGTCGATGGCCACGGCCTCGCGGCCGTCGTACATCGCCTCGATGACGTCCTTGTAGCGCTCGCCGATGAAGCCGCGCCGGACTTTCTTCGTGCGGGTCAGCTCGTCGTCGTCGGCGTCGAGCTCCTTGTAGAGCAGCACGAACTTGCTGATCACGGCCGTCCCGTTGATTTTGGCCAGGTCGCGGTTGACGCGTCGCACCTCGGCCTCGATCATCCCGTAGACTTCGGGCTTGGCGGAGAGGTCGGTGTACGTCGTGTAGCCGAGCCGCTGCTTCTCCGCCCACTTGCCGACGATCGGCATGTCGATGTTGATCAGCGCCGTGATGCGCTCGCGCTTGTCGCCGATGACGACCGCTTCCTTGACGTAGGGCGAGAACTTGAGCTTGTTCTCGATGAACTGCGGCGAGAAGCGCGTGCCGTCGAGCAGGTGCATCACGTCCTTGAGCCGGTCGATGACGATGAGCTGGCCGTCCTCGGAGAAGTACCCGGCGTCCCCGGAGTGCAGCCAGCCGTCCTTGAGGACTTCCGCGGTCGCCGCGTCGTTCTTGTAGTAGCCGGAAAAGACGCTGGGCGACCGCGACAGGATCTCGCCGTTCTCGGCGATCAGGATCTCGGTGCCGGGGATCGGCTTGCCGACCGAGTCGAAATTGACGTCCCCGGTGAGGTGGATGCACGAGATGCCGGAGATCTCGGTCTGGCCGTAGATCTGCTTGAGGTTCACGCCGAGCGCGTGGAAGAAGCGGAAGGTGTCGGGCCCGAGCGCCGCCCCGCCGGTGGAGGCCGAACGCAGGCGCGAGAAGCCGAGCCGGTCGCGCAGCGCCCGGAAGACTCCCCAGTAGGCCGCCTGGTAGGCCAGGCGCAGCCCGAGCGACGGCTCCTTCTTCTGAAAGCGGCAGTCGGCCATCCGCACCCCGATCGGCATCGCGCGGTTGAAGGCGAAGCGTTTGAGCGGGGAGGCGTCCATGACCTTGACCTGCACGCTGGCGGCCAGGTTCTCCCAGATGCGCGGCGGCGAGAACATCACGTTCGGGCCGATCTCGCGCAGGTTCTCCTGCACCGTGTCGGGCTCTTCGGGGAAGTTCACCGTGAAGCCGACCAGCAGCGCGCTGGCCACGCCCATCATCTGCTCGCCGATCCAGGGCAGCGGCAGGAACGAGAGGAACTCGTCGTCGGGGCGCTTGGGGTCGACCGCGATCAGGCTGGCGGCCATCGAGAGCATGTTCGTGTGCGTCAGCAGCGAGCCCTTCGGGAAGCCCGTGGTGCCGGAGGTGTAGGCGATCAGGGCCGTGTCGCTGCCGGTCCCGAGAGCGACGTTGCCGTCGAAGAGCCCGGGCTCCCGCGCGTCGAGTTCGCGACCCCGCTTCTCGACTTCGGCGTAGTCGATGAGGAAGGAGTCGGTGTACGCGCGCATCCCCTTGGGGTCGGTGTAGATCACCGCGCGGACTTTGGGGATCTTCTCCTTGAGTTCCAGGATCTTGTCGACCTGCTCCTGGTCCTCGGCGACGACGAACACGGCGTCCGAGTGGTCGATGACGTAGCCGACCTCGGTGGCCGTGGAGTCCTGGTAGATTCCCAGCGGCACGGCGCCGGCGCACAGCGCGGCCAATTCCGCGAAGACCCACTCCGGCCGGTTGTCGCCGACGATCGCCACCTTGTCGCCGCGCTGGAGGCCGAGCGAGACGAGGCCGAGCGAGAACTCGCGCACGCGGCGCAGGTAGTCGGCCCAGGTGAAGGACTGCCAGATGCCGAATTCCTTCTCGCGCAGCGCGACCTTGCCGGCGCCGAGGCGCCGCGCCTGCTCGATGAGCAGCTTGGGCAGCGTCAGCTCCGGGGTGACCGGGGGGAGGTTGTTCGTCGCGCGCGTCATTGCTGTCTCATGCTCATATGTTGAACAACACATCGGTTTCGCCCAGGTAGGCGCTGACGACGTTCGGGTTGGCCTGGATCTCGGCCGGCGTGCCTTCCGCGAGCTTGACGCCGAAGTCGATCGCGCAGATCCGGTCGCAGATGTCCATGACCACGCCCATGTCGTGCTCGATCAGGACGATGCTGGTGTTGCGCTCGTCCTTGATGTCCAGCACGAAGCGCGCCATGTCCTCGGTCTCCTCGGCGTTCATGCCGGCCATCGGCTCGTCCAGCAGCAACAGCTTCGGCGCGAGCGCGAGCGCCCGGCCGAGTTCGACGCGCTTTTGCAGCCCGTAGGCCAGCGTGCCGACCACCTTCTGGCGGATCGCCTGGATCTCGAGAAAGTCGATGATCTCCTCGACAACCTCGCGGTTGCGGATCTCCTCGCGGCGGGCGGGGCCGAAGAAGAGTCCGCCGGTGAGCAGGCCGGTTTTCATGTGGATGTGCCGGCCGAGCATCAGGTTGTCGATCACCGTCATGCCCTTGAACAGCTCGATGTTCTGGAAGGAGCGAGCCAGGCCGAGGCGCGCGCGGCGGGCGGGCGTCAGGCCGGCGATCTCCCGGCCCTCGAACAGGATGCTCCCCTTGGCGGGATGATAGAGGCCGGAGATGCAGTTGAAGACGCTCGTCTTGCCCGCGCCGTTGGGGCCGATGACGGCGAAGATCTCGCCCTGGTTGACGGTGAAGCCGACGCCGTCGAGCGCGGTGATCCCGCCGAAGTGCAGGGAGACGTCCCGCAGCTCGAGGATCGGTGTCGCGGTCGTCGTGCCCGAAGCCGCCTGCGCCATCGCCACTCTTGCCCCCTGACCCCCACCCAAAGCCGCGAAAGTATACTCAATTGCCGGTCTCCGCGACAAGGTCTAAGTGCGCTCCCGGGCCCGGGTTCTTGCCCGCGGGCGGGCGAGTCTCTATCCTCGACGGCCAGATGCGTCTTCCATCGTTCGAGAGATCGGTCGCCGCCGGCGGCGCTCGGGGACTCGCCGGGTCCGCCCGGGCCTTGTTCCTGCTGCGTCTGGCCCGGCCGGTGCTCGTCCTCTGCCGGGCCGTCGAGGAGGCCGAGCGGTTGCACCGTGACCTGGGCTTCTTCGCCGCGGCGCTTGGTTTGCCCCCGCCGCTGCTGGTCCCCCCGCGCGAGAAGCGGCTGCGCGCCGCCCGGCTCGCGGCCCTGACGCGGCTCGGCGCGGGCGAGGTTGCGGTCGTCGTCGCGGACCCGGAGGCTGCGGGATCGCCGGTCTTCGACGTCGCAGCGCTGAACGCGCGGTCGATCGACCTGGAAGCGGGGGGCGAAGTCGATCCGCTGTTCCTCGCTGAGCTGCTGTCGGAGATGGGCTACCGCCGCGTGCAGGTTGTCGCGGACGCCGGCGAGTTCGCGCTGCGGCAGGGGCGGATCGACGTCTTTGCGGCGGCCGGCGAGCACCCGGTCAGGGTCGAATACGAGTCGGGCCGCGTGCAGGCGCTGCGGGCGTTCGACGTCGGGACCCAGCGCACTTTCCGCGATCAGCCGGGGGTCCGGCTACTGCCCGCGCTGGAACCCGAAGCGGGGGCTTCCCTGTTCTCGCTGCTGCCGGGGCATCTCGTCGTTGCCGACGGTGCCCTCGGCCCGGAGGCGGGAGGCGTGAAAGGCTTCGGGCTGACCGTCAAGGAGCGGCGGGGCGCCGTCGAGGGGCTCGCCGCTCTTGGCCCGCGCCTCGCGGCCGTCGCCGCGCAGCACCCGCTGCTCATCGCCGCCGAGACGCTCGGGGAGGCCGAGCGCGTGCGCGACCTGCTCGGCGAGGCCGGGACGGACGTTCGGATTATCGACCCGGCGGGGATCGGGACGCATCCGGGTCCGCTGGTCCTCGTGCACGGGAAACTCACCGCGGGTTTTCTCGACCCGGACTCGGGTTTTCTTGCGCTGACTTCGGCCGAACTCTTCGGTCCGCGCCCTCCTTCCCGGGCCACGCTGCAGAACCGGGTTGGGGCGCTCCTTGCTTCTCTCGACGAACTCTCCCCCGGGGACCACGTCGTGCACCTGGAGCACGGGATCGGGCGTTTTGCCGGCGTGGAGCGCGCGCACGATCAGGACTTCCTGCGGCTGGAGTACGCCGGCGGCGGGCGGCTGCTCGTGCCGAGCGAGCGCATCGACCTGCTCCGGCGCTATCACACGGCGGGGGGCGGCGCGCCGCCGCGCTTGGACACGATCGGCGGCGGCGTCTGGCGCGCGGCGAAGGGGAGGGCCAGGGAGAAGGTCCGCGAGATGGCGGCGGAATTGCTGCGGCTGGCGGCCGAGCGCGAGGCGGCGGCCGGGTTCGCATTCTCCCCGGACGACGAGCGGCACCGGGAGTTCGCCGACGCGTTCCCCTTCGACCCGACGCCCGACCAGCGGACGAGCTGCGAGGAGATCAGCGCGGCGATGGAGCGGCCCCGGCCGATGGACTGGCTGCTCTGCGGGGACGTCGGCTACGGGAAGACCGAAGTCGCGATGCGCGCGGCCTTCAAAGCGGCGGCGGACGGCCGGCAGGTCGCGCTGATCGCCCCGACCACGCTGCTCGCCGAGCAGCATGCCGACGTCTTTGCGGCGCGCTTCGCCCCGTTTCCGGTGCGCATCGACGCCCTGACGCGTTTCACGCCGGCGGACGAGGAGCGGGCGGTGCTCTCGCGCCTGGCCGCCGGGGCGACCGGCGTTGTCGTCGGGACGCACCGGCTGCTCGGCAAAGACGTCTCGTTCCGGGATCTCGGGCTGGTGATCGTCGACGAGGAGCAGCGCTTCGGCGTCGAGCACAAGGAGCGGATCCGCCGGCTGCGCCCGGGGGTGGACGTGCTCACGCTGACGGCGACGCCGATCCCGCGCACCCTCTCGATGGCGCTCGCCGGCGTGCGCGGGATCAGCACGCTGGAGACGCCGCCGGAGGAGCGCCTCGCCGCGAAGACCATCGTCGCGCGCTTCGAGGCGCGGCTGGTGCGCGAGGCGCTCGAGCGCGAATTCGCCCGGGGCGGGCAGGCCTACTTCGTGCACAACCGGATCGAGTCGATCGGGCGCCTCGGCGTCTTCCTGCAGGGGCTGCTGCCCGGCCGGCGCATCGGGGTGGCTCACGCCCGGATGCCGGGCGCGGCGCTCGAAGAGGTCATGCACCGCTTCCACACCGGCGAAATCGACCTGCTGCTGGCAACCGCCATCGTCGGCGCCGGACTCGACGTGCCGCGTGCGAACACACTGATTGTCGACCGCGCCGACCGCTTCGGCCTGGCCGACCTCTACCAGCTCAAGGGGCGTGTCGGGCGCTCGGACCGCCGGGCGTTCGCGTATTTCCTCGTCCCTCACGAGGACCGCATCACCGAGGAGGCGAAGCTGCGGCTCGAGGCGCTGACGGAACTCTCGTACCTCGGGGCGGGTTTCCGGCTGGCGCTGCGCGATCTGGAGATCCGCGGGGCGGGGGACCTGCTCGGCGCCGAGCAGTCCGGGCACGTCGCCGCGATCGGGTTCGACTTGTATCTGGAGATGTTGGCCGAGGCAGTCGCCGAACTCAAGGGGGAGGCCCCGGCGACGCGCGTCGAACCGGTGCTCGAGCTGCGGCTGGCCGCGCACCTGCCGGCCGCCTGGGTCGACGATCCGGCGCTGCGATTCTCCGTGCTGCGCAAGATCCAGGCAGCGCGCGATGCGGGCGCGGTCGCGGATGTGCGCCGCGAACTGGCCGACCGCTTTGGCCCGCCCCCGCTGGAGGCCGCGCGGCTGCTGGATCTCGCGGAGCTCAGGGCGCTCTGCCGGCTTGCCAGGGGTCGCCCGGATCGAGGAGACCGCCGAGCGCCGATACCGCCTGTTGTTCGCCACCGGCTCGCCCCCGCGTCGCGTTTCGAGCGCCTTCGCGGCGGCGTGCCCGGGGCGCGTCACCGAGGGGGATGGCGGCGAGATGGAAATCGATCTCACGAAGCGCTCATGGGAGGAGACGATGCACATTTTCAGACGGGCGCTTGCTGCCGGGTGAGCGGCACCGCCTCGATCACGCTCACCTCGAACCGTGCCGGGACTATCTTCGTGAGCGCGAGGCCCGCCGCCTCCAGGAGCCCGCGTCGACGGCGCGGCCATCTTGCGCCCCCGCGAAATTTTGGTCACACTGGAGGGGAGGGACGGCGCGGCGATTCCGTGCCAGGATCGGGAGGCTCGAGCGTGTCGCTGCTGTTGCGTCTGAAGAATCGCGGGCTGGCCGCGCTGGCCACCGCGTTCCCGTCGATCGGGGAGCGGTTCGCCGCAGGGTACCGCGCCGAGCTCCAGGAGGACGGCATCCCGTGGGCTCCGGTGACAAGACCGCTCGCGCGCTCGACGATCGCCCTGGTCACCACCGCGGGGATTCATCACCGCGGACAGCCAGCCTTCGACATGCACGATCCCGACGGGGACCCGTCGTTCCGCGAACTCGACCTGGAGCGGCCCCTCGATTCGCTGATGATCACGCACGACTACTATGACCACACGGACGCCGACCGCGATCTCAACGTCGTGTTCCCCGTCGAGCGGCTGCGGGAACTGGTTGCGGCGGGGGAGATCGGCGCCGTCGCGCGGTTTGGCTACGGCTTCATGGGGCACATCACCGGACAGCACCTGGAGACTCTCAAGCGTCGGACCGCTCCCGATGCGGCTGCGCGATTGAAGAAGGCCGGGGTGGATGCCGTGCTGCTTGCCCCCGGCTGAGCGATCTGCAACCAGACCGTGGGTCTGGTCCAGCGGCAGATCGAGCGGGCGGGGATCCCGACGATCGGCGTCTCGATCGTCAGGAGCTACAGCGAGCAGGTGCGCCCGCCGCGCACGGTCTTTCTGCGCTGGCCGTACGGGCATCCGTTCGGCGAGCCCGGCAACGCCGCGCAGCAGCGCACCGTGCTGCGGGCGGCCTTCAAGGCGCTCGTTGAGATCAGCGAGCCGGGGGCGATCGTCGACCTGCCGTACCGCTGGCGCCGGGAGAAGTACGAATAGCCATCGCGGAGGGTCCGTGGTGAACCGCGGGGAATGCCGGCGAGGGGTCAGCGGGTGAGCGGCCTGCGTCTGATCGGCGACGGTCGCGCGGCCTTTGCCGCCATGCTCGACGCGATCGCCCGCGCGGGGACCTCCGTCTTCCTCGAGATGTACTTTTTCGCCGCCGACGACACCGGCCGCGAGTTTCGCGACCGCCTCGCCGCCGCCGCCCGCAGAAACGTGCAGGTAAAAGTCCTCGTCGACGCCTGGGGCTCGTGGACGACGCCGGACGCCTTCTGGGCGCCGCTGCGGGCAGCCGGGGCCGAGGTGCGCCTCTTCCACCCGATCCGCCGCGGGCTCTTCCCGTTCCGCAACCATCGCAAGCTGCTCCTGGTCGACGACGAGACCGCATGGCTCGGCGGCTTGAACGTCGCCGACGAGTACCGCGCCGGCAGGCCTGGGGAACAGCCCTGGCGTGATTTCCTGCTCGGTGTCGAGGGACCCGAGGCCGCCCGCCTGCACCGCTCGTTCCTGAGGATGTGGGTCCGCGCCGACCGGCCGCTGCTGCTCCGGGCGTTCTTCCGACGCCGCACGCCGCACGCAGGGGAGCAGGCGCAGGGGAGGGTGCGTTTCATCGCCAGCGGGCCCGGCGAAACCGCGCGACTCGCGCTCCAGACGCATCGCGAGGTGATCCGGGGCGCGAGCGTCAGCGTCGACCTGGCGATGGGCTATTTCTTTCCGCCGGGGCGTATCCTGCGCGAGTTGCGCCGCGCGGTCGGCCGCGGCGTGCGGGTGCGCCTGCTCGTGACCCGGCGCACCGACGTGCCGGCGATGCGCTGGGCCGCGCGGGGACTCTACGGGCGGCTGTTGCGCGCGGGGATCGAAGTCTACGAATATCTTCCCGCGATCCTGCACGCCAAGCTGGCCGTCGCCGACGACACGCTGCTGGTGGGTTCGGCGAACCTCGACCTGAGGAGCGACCGTCTCAACCACGAGCTCACCGCCGTGGTGCACGATCCGGCGCTCGCCGCCGTGGCGCGCGGCGAATTCGAGGCCGATCTCGCGCGCTCCGAGCGCATGGAGCTGGCGCGCTGGCGCAACCGATCCCCGCTCGACAAGCTGCGTGAGCTCATCAGCTACTGGCTGATCGCGCGCGCCGACATCTTCCTTTCCCGCGTCGATCTCTTCCGCACGCGCTGGTAGGGCCGGCGCCCCCCGGACCGCCCTTTCTCCGGTAAGATCGGCCGGGATGGCGAATAGAAACCGTCCGGCACGCCCCCGGCTCGACCGGCGTATCCTGCTGATCGCGCTGCTGCTCGTGCTGGCCGTCGCCGCCGTCTACGGCCAGACCGCCCACCACGAATTCATTGCGTACGACGACGACACCTACATCTTCAACAATCAGCCGGTCAAGGACGGTCTGACGTGGAAGGGCCTGCTCTGGTCCGCCGGCTATCGGGGCGCGAACTGGCACCCGCTGACCTGGCTCTCCCACATGCTCGATTGCCAGATCTTCGGTCTCTGGGCCGGGGGTCACCATCTCGTGAGCGTCGGCCTGCATGCCGGCAATGCCGTACTGCTTTTCGCGGTCCTGAAGGCCATGACCGGCGCCTGCTGGCGCAGTGCCGCCGTGGCCGCCCTCTTCGCGCTGCATCCCCTTCGGGTAGAGTCGGTGGCCTGGGCGGCGGAGCGCAAGGACGTCCTCTCGGCGCTGTTCTGGCTCCTGACGATGGGGGCCTACCTGCGCTACGCGCGCCGCCCGGCCGCCCGCCGCTATCTCGCGGCGCTCGGTCTGTTCGCCCTGGGGCTCGCCGCGAAGCCGATGCTCGTCACCCTGCCCTGCGTCCTGCTCCTGCTCGACTGGTGGCCTCTCGGGCGGACCCTCCCGTCCGGGACGGGCGTCCCGACGCGCGCAACGCTTGCGGGCTCCCGCACCGGACGGGCGCTGCTCGCAGAAAAGGTGCCATTTCTCGCGTTGTCGCTGGTTTCGAGCCTGCTGACCCTGCGGGCGCAGACGCTCAACGTGATTCCGATGGTCGCCCCCGACGTCTGGACTCGCCTGGCCAACGCGGCCACTTCCTATCTGAAGTACCTCGGGGCCTTCCTCTGGCCGGACAGGCTGGCTTTTCTCTACCCCTATCCCCGGGAGGCCCTCGGCTGGGGGGGCGGCGCCGCCGCCGTGGCCCTCGCCCTGATCACGGTCGCGGCGCTCATGGCCGGCCGCCGGCGACCCTACCTCCCGGTGGGCTGGCTCTGGTACCTCGGGACGCTGGTCCCGGTCATCGGTTTGATTCAGGTGGGCGGACAGGCGCGCAGCGACCGCTACACCTATCTCACGCTGGTCGGTGTCGCCGTGGCCCTGGTCTGGCTGGCCGGCGATCTGTGGCCGCGGCGAAGCGCGGCGCGGCGCGGGCTGACCCTGGCGTGCGTCATCGTGATCGTGGGTCTCGGCGCCGCCGCCTTCCGGTATGTGCGGGTCTGGCGCGACAGCATCGCCCTTTTTCAGTACACGGTGGGAGTCACCAGGGACAACTACATCGTCTTGAACAACCTCGGCTCGATGCTGATGAGCGCCGGGCGCAACGAGGAAGCCAGCAGCATCCTGCGGGAGACGGCACGCATCGAGCCGGAGCACTGCAACGCCCACTACAATCTTGGCCTGACGCTCAACCGCCTGGCCCGCCACGCGGAGGCGATGGAGGCGCTCACCCGCGCGTTGGATTGCTACCGGCGTGAAGAGCGGCGCGGAGTGTACATTGCCGACACCCACTTCAACATCGGGGCCGCACTGTCCGGCCTCGGCCGGGCCGCCGAAGCCGAGCGGCAATTCCGGGCGGCGCTGCAGATCGTGCCCGACTACCCCGGGGCACACCTCGCGCTCTACGAAGCTCGGGCTCGGCAGGGAAAGCGCTAGCGGGACACCCGCGGGGGTGATCATGAACGAACTGCTGCACGCGAAACCCTTCGCCATTCGCTGGGGTCGGCGAAACGGTCGTCGTGCGCGGAACTGGCGCGGCTGCGCGTCAGATGGGGCTGAGCGGCCCGTCCCCGTGCTCCTCCTCGTGCTCCTCCTGCTCCCATCGCTCGCGCATCAGGCGGGAGCGACGCCGCCGGACCGCAATGGCCACGAGAAAGAGCAGGGTGGCCAACAGCCAGAACGCGGTCTCGCTGGTCACGGCAGGCACCCAGGCGAAGCTGCGATCGGTCCAGCGCCGCCATTGCCCCTCGGCCGCGCCGATTCCGACGCCATAGGCGCTGCGGAAGGCTTCGTCGAAGTCGCGCTCCCGCAGTTCGCGCATCAGGACGGCGAAGCGCCCCCTGCCGGATCGGGAGTCGAGGAACGAGAGAAAGCTCGCGCTCTGGGCATAGGCGAGGCGGGCTTCGGCTGCGGTGGCGGGGAAACCCGCGCGCAGGCTCTCGAACGGCAGCAGCCGATCGAAGAGCGCCGCGGCCGAGAGCGTGACGTACTCGCGCAAGCCCTCGGTGCGCGACTCGCGCATCGCGAGCCCCTCCTGGAACCAGACGGGCCATTCGTCGTGGGCGGGGTAATCCGCCTTGAGGATGACGTGCGTCAGCTCGTGAGCGAGCAGCGGCTCCAGGCTCGCGGGCGTCTGTCCGGGGGACACCCGGACGATGATGAACTGCCGGGCGGGGATCGCGGCGCCCGCCATCCAGGAGGGGAGGCGGCGCGCCCACTCATCGCGGGTCGAGGCGGGCGAGTTGGCGGTAAGCAGGAGAATGGCGGCCGCCACGGGCTGCTCGAGTCCGAGGTCGCCCCGGATGCGCTCGTGGGCGGCGACCGCGAGAGCCGCCACCGCGCGCGCGTATCCGGCGTCGCCCTCCGCGTGAACGACGGTGACGGGCCCGGAGCGAACCGCGGCGGCGGGCTCGCCGCCGTCGACCGCGCCAACTCCCGGCGGGCGCAGCAGCGAGGCCAGGAGGCAGAGGGCGCAGGAGAAGCGGGCCATCCCCGGACTAGAGTGCCAACTCGAGGGGCGACACTATCGTGACGGCAGAGCCGTCTCCCGGAGCGCCGCGAGGGGGCCCGCCGACCGCAGAGCCTGCAACTGCTCCTCGTTCCTGACCAGCAGCGCGCCCGCGTAGCCGAGGGCGTTGATCGAGATCGAACCGAAAAACTCCCGGGATCTGGGCACGAGCAGGAGCCACTCCCGGGTCGCGAGCAGGCAGTAAGGGTCGCTCTGCAACTCGGCGCCCCGTCCCCGGGGGGGGCGCAGACCGACCTGTTCGAGCAACCCGGCGTAACGTTCAAAGGCCGCTTGCGCCCCGTCGCGCTGGCTTTTCGCCGCGCCGAGGCGCCCGAAGGCATGGAGGAAGTCGAAGCCGGGGATCGTTTCGGCCTCGGCAGCCCCCCGGACCCCGGCGAGCAGGGGGGCGATTGGCACCGGCGGCCCCTGCGGCGCGAGCGGGAGCGGCACCAGCTGGAGATGCTTGTGCTGCTGGCTCGCCCCGGCCTCGGCCCCGCCGTTGTAAAAGCCGAGGCTCTCGTACTCGCCCAGGCACCGCCACCAGGCTTCGAAGTCGCGGGGCGTGAGCAACTCGCGCTGCTGTTCGAACTCCCGTGTGACGATCAGCAGATGGTTGTCGACGACGTTGAACTTGTTGAGGATCGCCAGGTGAGTCTCCGTGACATCCGCGACGAACAGCGCCTGCTCAGGCGGCAGGAACGGGTCGAACGGCTGCCCGGCGGCGGCGGCCCGCTGCTCTGCCGCGCGCTGCTCGCTCTTGCGCTGCAGGCTGGCGAGTACCCGCACGAAGAAGCGCACCCCGCCCTCCTCGACGAACTCGTGGCTCGTGAGTATCGGCTGCAAGGCCCCTAAGGCCAGGGCTCTGGCCGAGACCGCCGCAATGCGCGCCGCCAGCGATCCGCGCGCGAAGGCTTCACGTTCGCTCATGAGCGGCAGGATAGCGCACTTGCCGGTCCCGCAGCCGCCGGCCGGAAAGAAATTCTCAGCCGCGTGCGCGCTTCCGGCGCATGCGGAGCGGTTTGCATTCACCCGGTATTCGTGAAAAGATGCGTGTAACAACCACCGGCGAGCGGCTCTGCTCCCGGAGCACGCGGCGCTGTCAGAAAGGACATGCATGACACGTACGAGAAGCCCGGTGACGGG
>JANOHV010000061.1:0-14140 GCA_031406795.1 Candidatus Rokuibacteriota bacterium | reverse complement strand
ACCTCGGATTCCCGGAGCACCGGTCGCTGCGGGCGTTCGCGGGCGCGGCCGGTGCGCTCGGCGCGGCCGGCGGATCCGGCTAGCGGCGCGACCCAAATCCGCGCGTAACGCGCGGATCAGGAAAGTCAGGCTTGTCACCTGGTCCGGTTTATCCAAGTCGTTGCTCATATCTGATCGCAATGCATGCTTCAAGCGATGCTTGACCTCTGCCACGCCGTGCTTCCTGCAATAAATCCGGCTTTTTCGGCGGTTGAAATGCTTCCTCTGCTGCTGGATCCGTGCGTACGCGCGGATCGGGGCGCGAAGGAAGAAGTTGAATCGGCGGTTTCAGGTGTGGTATACACGGACCCCATTACCTCCCATGAAAGGTTCACGCAATGAGAAAAAGGGACTTGGAGAAGATCCGCAAGGATCTCACCGATCTTCAGGAGAAGATAACCTCCGGGGCGCTTGAAATCGGGGACCGGGAGTTGAGCAGCGACCGTGAAGACCTGCTCGACTCGGGCGATGTGGCAACCGTCGAACTCAATCAGAGCTTCACGATCCGGCTGCGCGAGCGCGAGGAGAAGCTGCTCAAGAAGATCGAGTCCGCCCTGGTGCGCATGGCGGACGGGAGTTACGGAACCTGCGAGGAGTGCGGCGAGGAGATCGACGTCAAGCGGCTCATCGCGCGTCCCGTCACGACACTGTGCATCGACTGCAAGAGCCGCCAGGAAGCCGAAGAGAAGTCGCAGGGGCAGTGACCGCCGCCGCAGCGCGCCGGCCCTGCGCCGGTGCGCCCGGTGGCATTCCAGGGCACATCGAAATCCGTTGGCATTCATCGGGCGCCGCCGTCCGGCAGGCGCGCGCACCGGGCGCTGCAGTGCGGCCCGTCCCCCGTCGCCGCGTCCCTGCCGGCCGGCGGGGACGGCCAGAAACTTATTGACAGAAACCGTCGACAACATTAGCTTTTCGAGATGTCTATCATCGAGAAGGGGTGGAACAGACCGTGATTCGTAGAACTGCGCCGTCGAACTTTGTTCTTTCGGCTTGCGCCGGGGCCGTCCTCGCCGCGCTGCTGCTTGCGGGGTGCGCGGGAAAAGGCGGGACCGTCCGCGAGAAGACCGCGCAGGAGTGGTACGACCAGGGCGCGCTGCTGGCGGCCCGGGAGAAGTACGACGAGGCGCTCACGGCTTTCAAGGAGGCCGCAAAGGGCTATCGGAACGCCGACCTGGACGTCGACATCCAGATCTCCCTCGCCGATGCGTATTTCAACAAGGAGGAGTATCCCGCCGCGGTCGAGGCCTACACCGAGTTCCTGCGCCTGCACGCGCACAACCCGCGCGCCGACTACGCGCAGTTCAGGGTCGCGACCTCCTGGCAGAAGCTGATGGGCGGCCCCGACCGCTCGCCGGAACCGGCGCGCAAGGCGCAGGCCGCGTTCGATGCCCTGCTGCGGGCCTACCCGCGCTCGGCGCTGCTCGAGTCGGCCCGCGCGGGGCTCGTCGCCGTCCGTCGCCGGCTGGCCGAGCACGAGTTGTACGTCGCGGACTTCTACCGCCGGACCGGGAAGCAACGGGCGGCCGCGGGCCGCTACGAAGTCGTGCTGCGCGAGTTCGCCGACACCGGGTATGCCGACCAGGCGCTCTACCGGCTCGGGAACTGTTACCGCGAATTGCACGAGCAGGAAAAAGCCGACCAGTTCCACGAACAGCTGCGGCGGGAGTACCCGCAGAGTCGTTTCGTCAAGGATCTCGACAAATCCAAGGGGTAGCAAGGGAGGATCATGGCCGCGGCGAAACCGGACTCCGAACAGATTCACGAGACTTACCTGCTGGCCCGCAAGCTCTACGAGAAGGAGAACTTCGCCGAAGCGGAAAAACTGCTCGAGAAGCTCTCGACGGAGGCGCCGTTCTTCGCCGACGTCTTCAACAAACTGGGCGTGATCTATCACCAGCGGGGCGCTTTCGGTCGCGCCGCCAAGGCGTTCGAGAAAGCGCTCGAACTCAATCCGCGCTACACCGAGGCCGCGCTGAATCTGGCCGTCACCTACAACAACCTGGGACGTTACGAGAAGGCGAGCACCGCGTTCCAGAACGCGGCGCGTTTCACCCAGACCGGCACCGGCGCGCTCGACCCCTTCATTCGCGGCAAGCTGGCCAACCAGCACGCGGACCTGGCCGACATCTACTTCGATCTGGGGTTGCTGGCCGAGGCCATCGAGGAGTACCGCAAGGCCGTGCACCTCGGCCCGAAGTTCGCGGACCTGCGCACGAAGCTCGCCGTCGCGCTGCGCGAGAACGGGGATTTCGACGCCGCGCTCCTCGAGTTCCAGGAAGCCCTCAAGGTCAACGCCAAGTACGTTCCGGCCTACCTGCACCTGGGCGTCACCTACTACATGCGCGGCCTGATCGACCGGGCGGTGCGGGTCTGGAAGACCGCGCTCAAGGCCAGCCCGAACGACAAGGCCGTCCAGGTTTATCTCGAATTCATCAAAGAGCAGCAGAAGAAGTAGCGCATGGCCGAAGCGGTCTGCAATTGTGGCTTTGGCGAGGAGTATTTCACCCTGGAGGGCAATCGCAGCCTCTGTTCGGTCTGCGGCGGCGAGGTCGCCGGGCGCAACGTCGGCGTCTTCGACTCGCCGCCGGAACGGGAGCCCGAGGCCGCGCAGGTCACGCGCGTGCTGGTCATCGACGATCAGCCCTTCTTCAGGATGCGAATCCGCGACATCCTCGAACAGACCCACCACCAGATCGTCGAGGCCGGCGACGGCATCGAGGCGGTCCGCGCGCTCGCGGCCGGGCTGCGGGCCAACGCGGCGAACCCCGGCGAGCGGGTGGCGCTGGCGATCCTCGACTTGAACATGCCCGGGCTGATCGACGGTTTCCAGACGCTGGGCGTGCTCAAGGCGATGGACGAAAACCTCCCCGTGCTCATTCTCACCGCGAGCGCCCCGACCCCCGAGCTGCTCAAGAAGCTCGGGCAGCTCAAGGCGAAAAAATACCTGAACAAGTCCTCGAAGAACCTCGAGGAACTCCTGCTGCGCAACCTCGAAGGGATCTAGCTCTCCGGAGGGGTCGCCCGTTGAATTGCTTCCAGGGCGAGACGCGTCGCGGTCAGCACCTCGGAGGCATCCTCGCGGGAAATCTGCAGGAAATCCCACCACTCGCGGCGGGGCAGGGGCCGCCCGCGTTCGTAGCGAAACCGCGCCTTGCGGCGCACGAAGAAAGTGAAGACGGCGGCGATCCGCTCCGCCTCCAGAAGCGGCAACAGCCCGGCGTAGCATTCAAGGAAGCGGACCGCCAGGTCGTCGGGGGTCGGCGGCGCCGTTTGCGGCATCTGCGCGGCGGCGCCATCTCCGGGCGGGAGCAGCGCCTCCAGCGTTTCCTGGCAGCGCTCGACGGCTTCTTCGTAGCGACGGTCGTAGAAAGCGTCCCGGGCCTTGTTCATCAGACGCGCGGCGCGCGAGAGCACGGACTTTTCGGGACGGGCATGGTCGGCGATCATCCCGGATACAGTACCATACCGACGGTCGGCGCCCGCGGCCCGCACCGGATGAAAGGCGCCCCGAGATGGCAATGGTGAGCGGAGCTCGAAATCCGGCACTTTCGGCGGCGCTGACCGCACTCGCGGCGGCGGTGTTCATCGCCGTTCCCGCCCGGACGGCGCCGGCGGTCAACTCGCAGGTGCTGCCTCACGAGCGCTCCGCCATCCGTGCGCCGGCCCCGCAAGCGGCCGACCCCGACGGCCGCCTGCGTTCGATCGTGGCGCTGATCGAGCAGACGCGCGCCCGGGCCGCCGCGCCCGGGCTGCGCGACGAGGAGCGCGACGCTCTCGCGGATCTGGCCTGGGCGCAGGCCGACGAGGCGCTCGAGGACCCGTTCCTGCGCGAGCGGGACGACCCCGACCGCTGGTGGCAGCTCGCGCGCAGCTGGGAACGGGTCGGCGAGAGCGAGCGGGCCCGCGAAGCCTGGCGCGAGGTGGTGCGGATCGACCCGTCGGACGACGAGGCCGCCGAAAAGCTCGGGGTGAAGCCCTAGCCGCACGCGCGAATGCTCGGCAGCCGGCGGTGGCGGGCGCGGCGAGAGTGCCGTTTTCAAGCCGCCTTCGGATCCGTCCTTGACACACGGAAAGCTTTCCGACTAGATTATCGCCCGTTTGCAGGTTGGTGGCCACGACGGAGGCGGATGGATGGAACCGGCGACAGCGGATACGGCCCTCGGTTACGCCCCCCTGCTGCTGACCGTGCTGATCGCCACCGGGGTCGGCGCGGTGACGCTCCTGCTGGGCATCTTCGTGCGGCCGTCGAAACCGAACCCGGTGAAAGCCCTCGCCTACGAATGCGGCAACCTGCCCATCGGCGATGCGCGTCTGCCGATGCGCACCCGGTTCTACCTGTTCGCGATGCTGCTGGTCATCTTCGATGTCGAGGTGGTCTTCCTGCTGCCCTGGGCGGTCAACTTCGTTTCGCTCGGCCTGTTCGGCTTCGTCGAGATGATGATTTTTCTCGGGGTGCTGCTGCTGGGGTACGGCTACCTCTGGCGCAACGGGGGGCTCCAGTGGGACTGATCGACGACCGGTTCGAGAAGAACTTCGCCACCGACGCCGTCGACACCGTTCTCAATCTCGGTCGGGCCTATTCGCTCTGGCCGGTCGCCTACGGGCTGGCCTGCTGCGCGATCGAAATGATCCACACGATGACGGCGCGCTGGGACCTCGCGCGCTTCGGGGCCGAGGTCTTCCGCCCCTCGCCGCGGCAGGCCGACGTGATGATCGTCGCCGGGACGGTGACCCACAAGATGGCGCCGATCCTCCGCCGGCTCTACGACCAGATGCCCGAGCCGAAGTTCGTGATCGCGATGGGGGGCTGCGCCACCGCCGGCGGCCCGTTCCGCACCTACAGCGTCGTCCAGGGCGTCGACACCATCGTGCCGGTCGACATCTACGTCGAAGGGTGCCCCCCGCGTCCGGAGAACCTGATCCGGGCGTTCATCCTGCTGCAAGAACGTGTGAAACAAATGACAATCGCGAAGTCGCCGCGGGTGCCCGCACCCCCGATCAGGATCGAGGCCTAGGGGCGCATGATCCCCGCGCAGAGGGACATCGGTTCGCTGCTGCTTGGCGATCTCGCCGAGCGGTTGCCCGGGGCCGTGCGCGAGCTCTCGCGCAGCTGCGGCGAGTGCTATCTGCGCGTCGAGCCCGAGCGCCTGAAGGAGCTGGCCCGCTTTCTCAAGGAGCAGCAGGCCTGGCAGTTCGCCTTTCTCGCCAACATCTCCCCGGTGGACTGGCTCACCCGCGCGCCGCGCTTCGAGGTGGTCTATCACCTGCGCTCGCTCGTGTTCAACTACCGCCTCGGGCTCAAGGTCGACGTTCCCGACCAGTCCCTCTCGCTCCCGTCGCTGACCGGCGTCTGGCGCGCTGCCGACTGGCTCGAGCGCGAGGCCTACGACCTCTTCGGGGTGCGCTTTTCCGGCCACCCGGATCTGCGGCGGATCATGATGCCGGAGGACTGGCAGGGCCACCCCTACCGTCGCGACTTCCCCCTCGCCGGGAGGGCGGCGGAGTGAGCGTGAGCGACGCGCGGCTGATGACGATCAACATCGGGCCGCAGCACCCGAGCACGCACGGGGTGCTGCGCCTGATCGTCGAACTCGACGCGGAGAAGGTGGTCAGCTGCACGCCGGACATCGGCTTTCTGCACCGCGGGATCGGCAAGATCGCCGAAAGCCTGACCTATGAGCAGTTTCTCCCCTACACCGACCGGCTGGATTACCTCGCCTGCTTCATCAACAACCATGGCTGGGCGATGGCCGCGGAGAAACTCTTCGGGATCGAGCCGCCCCGGCGCGCCGAGTACCTGCGGGTGCTGCTCGCCGAACTGGCGCGCATCGAGAGCCATCTGATCTGGCTCGGCACGCACCTGCTGGACCTCGGGGCCATCACGCCGCTGTTCTACTGCTTCCGCGAAAAGGAGATGATCCGCGACCTGTTCGAGGAGATCTGCGGCGCGCGGATGACCCACGCCTTCTGCCGCATCGGCGGGGTGCGCGACGACGTCACCCCGGCCTTCCTCCCGAAGGTGCGCGAGTTCGCGGCCATCTTCCCCAAGGCGATCCGGGAGTACGAGTCCCTGATCACGAACAACCCGATCTTCCGCGCCCGCACGCGCGGCGTCGGCGTGATCTCCGCGGAGAAGGCGATCGACTACGGCCTCTCCGGCCCGAGCCTGCGCGGCTCCGGCGTGAAGTGGGACCTGCGCAAGGCCGAGCCCTACGCCGCCTACGCCGAGCTGGATTTCGAGATCCCGGTGGGCGGGCGCGGCGACGTCTACGACCGCTACCTGGTGCGCATGGAAGAGATGCGCCAGAGCCTGCGGCTGATCACCCAGGTCGCCGAGAACCTGCCCGCCGGTCCCGTGCTGGCGGACGCGCCGCAGTTCCTGCGCCCCTCGAAGGCCGAGTTCCACCGCAACATGCAGGCGATGATCCGTTATTTTCACATCACGATCCACGGCGCCAGCCCGCCGCCGGGCGAGGTCTACGCCGCCGTCGAGGGGACCAAGGGCGAGGTCGGCTTCTACGTCGTCAGCGACGGCGGGCCGAAGCCGATCCGCGTGCAGCTGCGCGGGCCCTCGTTCGTCAACCTCGCGGCGCTCGAGGAGATGGCGCGGGGGCAGTACCTCGCCGACCTGGTGGCGATCATCGGCAGCATCGACATCGTGCTCGGGGAGGTCGACCGGTGACGTACCCGCTCGCCGCGCCCTCGAACACCATCTCGCCGGCGACCCGGGAGCGGCTGCTGCGGCTGCTCGCCGAGTACCCCTCCAAGCCGGCCGCGCTGCTGACCGCGCTCTACCTGGTGCAGGCCGAGTGCAACCACCTCAACGAAGCCGTGCTCACCGAGTTCGCCGACATCATGGAGATGCCCAAGTCGGTGATCTACGAGGTCACGACCTTTTACTCGCTGTATTCGACCAAACCGGTCGGGCGCAACATCATCATGGTCTGCCAGAACCTCTGCTGCTTCCTGCGCGGCTCCGACGAGGTGGTCATGGCGATCGCCCGCGAGCTGGGCATCAAGCCCGGGGAGACCACGCCCGACGGGAAGTTCACGCTGCGTCCCGTCGAGTGCCTCGCGGCGTGCGAGCGGGCGCCGGCCATCCAGATCAACGACAAGCTGATGGGACCGGTCTCCCCCGCCGACATTCCGGGGATCCTGGCGGAGTACCGTCGATGAGCGCGCCGCGTTACATCTATCGCGACCTCGAGACGCCGGGGATCGAGCGGCTCGAGGTCTACCGCGCCGCGGGCGGCTACCAGGCTCTCGAGAAGGTGCTCCGGACAATGACGCCCCCCGAGGTCGTCGAAGTGGTCAAGGCCGCCCGGCTGGTCGGCCGCGGCGGCGCGGGCTTCCCGACCGGGCTGAAGTGGGAGCTGGTCGCGCGAGAGCCGCTGACCCCCAAGTTCGTCGTGGCCAACGCCGAGGAGGGCGAGCCGGGGACGTTCAAGGACCTGCCGATCCTGACCCGCATTCCTCACCGGCTGATCGAGGGGATGCTGATCGGCGCCTTCGCGGTCGGCGCGCACGAGGGGGTCATCGTCTGCCGCGGCGAATTCATGGAGCCGCAGCGCATCCTGCGCCAGGCGATCGCCGAGGCCGAGGCGGCGGGGCTGCTCGGCGAGAACATCCTCGGCACCGGGTTCTCGTTCAAACTCTGGGTCTACCGGACCGCGGGAGCCTACATCTGCGGCGAGGAGACCTCCCTGCTCGAGGCGCTCGAGGGCAAGCCCGGGATGCCGCGCATCCGCCCGCCGTTCCCGGTGAACGCGGGTCTCTGGGCGCGCCCGACGGCGCTCAACAACGTCGAGACTTTCGCCAACGTTCCGGGGATCATCCTCGGGGGTGCGGCCCCCTACGCCGCCCTCGGCACCGAGAAGAACAGCGGCACCAAGGGCTACTGCATTTCCGGCCACGTCAACAAGCCCGGGGTGTACGAAATCCCCTTCGGCGTCACGCTGCGCTCGCTGATCAACGACTACGCCGGCGGCATCCTCGACGGCCGGGCCTTCAAGGCGGTGTTCCCGGGCGGCGCCTCGTCGAGCTGCCTCACGGCCGAGCACATGGATCTGCCGCTGGACTTCCACCACGTCGCCCAGGCCGGCTCGATGCTCGGCTCGGCGGCGTTCATGGTGGTCGCCGAGGGGGTCTGCATGGTGGAGGTCGCCCTGCGGCTGGCGCGCTTCTTCCGCCACGAGTCGTGCGGCAAGTGCATCCCGTGCCGCGACGGGACCTACCAGATCGTGCGCCTGCTCGAACGCATGAAGCGCGGCGAAGGGGTGGCCTGCGAGATCGACGACATCGTCGACCTCGCGTCGGTGATGCAGAAGGCGGCATTCTGCGGGCTCGGCCAGGCGGCGCCGAATCCCGTGCTCAGCTGCATCAGGCACTTCCGCTCCGAATTCGAGGATCACTGTGCCGGCAAGCCCTGCTCGATGCTGGGCGGGGGGGAGAATCCGTATGGAAATCACCATTGACGGTCGCCCCCTGACGCTCGAGAACCCGATGTCGATCCTCGAGGCCGCCCGCCTCGCCGGCGTCGACATCCCGACGCTCTGCTGGCACCCGCGGGTCAGCGTGCTCGGCGCTTGCCGCCTGTGCATGATCGAGGTCGTCGGCATGAACCGGCTGCTCGCCGCCTGCACGACCCGCGTCGCCGACCGGATGGAGATCCTGACCGACACGCCCGCGCTGCGCAAGATCCGTCAGACGATGCTCGAACTGCTGCTCTGCAAGCACCCGATGGACTGCCCGACCTGCGTCAAGGGCGGTGCCTGCGAGCTGCAGGCCCTGGCCTACAAGTGGTCGGCGCCGGTCAACCGGTTCCCGGAGAACCCGGGGGCCTACCCGCCGGTCCACGTCAGTCCCTTCGTCGAACGGGACTCGCGCAAGTGCGTGCTCTGCCGCCGCTGCGTGCGCGTCTGCCACGAGGTGCGCGGCGTGACCGTGCTCGGCGCGATGCACCGCGGGTACCTCAAGGAGATCGGCACCTACTTCGCCCAGCCGCTGGACCGGGATTTCCGCGATCCCTTCAACTGCGAGTTCTGCGGCGCCTGCATCGACATCTGTCCCGTCGGGGCGCTCAACAGCCGCCAGCACAAGTTCCGGGCGCGCAGCTGGGAAGGCGTTCAGGTGCCAACCGTCTGCCCGTTCTGCAGCGTCGGCTGCCTGCTCTCGCTGCAGGTCAAGGAGAACGAACTGGTGCAGTCCCGTCCGCGCGCCGGCGTGAACAATCTCGACCAGGTCTGTTTCCGGGGGCGTTTCGCCGTCGACTACGTGAACAGCGCCGAGCGCGTGACGCGTCCGCTGCTGCGCCGCGACGGCGCGCTGGTGCCCGTCGACCAGGCGACCGCGATCGCCGCGCTGGTCGAGCAGGTGCGGCCGGAGACCGCGGTCATGGCGCTGCTCTCCCCGCGGCTGACCCAGGAGGAGACGGCGGACTTCGTGGACACCATGGCCCAGCTCTTCCCGCGGAGCGATGTGCGCGCGGTCTGCACGATGGGCCTCAACGCGGCGGACATCCCCCTCGGCATCGGCGCGCGCCCCTGGGGGGATCTGGATCAGGCCGACCTGGTCGTCTCCGTCGGGCAGGACCTGACGCTGTTCTCCCCCGTGGCTGGGGTCCGCATCCGGACGGCGCGCCGCGCGAGCGGGGGGCGTCTCGCCGTGCTCGACGCGCGTGACACGCTGCTCGGCGGGGAAGCCGATCTCTGGCTGCGGCCGGCGGGAGCGCATCTGCCCGCGGTGCTGGCCGCCCTGGGAGCGCTGCTCGTCGCGGAGCACCCCGAGCGGCTGGCCGCGCGTCCGGATGGCGCCCTGGAGACGGTCTTCGCGGGCGCCGCCCCGGATGACGTCGAAGCCGCCGCTGGCCTGGCGGCCGGTTCGCTGCGCCGGCTGGCGGGGGAGATCGCCGGGGCGAAGAACCCGATCTTCGTCGCCAACCGCGGCTGGTTCGACCCGAGCGGGCAGGTGCCCCGCCTGCTCGTCGAGATCGACCGGCTGCTCGGCGGCTCCGAGGCCAGGGGGATCATGTTCCTGCGGACCGACTGCAACAGCCGCGGCACCGCGGAACTGGTTGCTGCCGCCGAGCCGGAGATCGACGGCGAGCCCGAGGTGCTGCTCGTGGTCGCCGCCGATCCGCTCGGCACGGCGATTCCCGGTTCGGTCTTCGAGACCTGGACGCGCAAGGCGAAATTCCTCGTGGTCATCGAGTCGACCTTGACGCCCACCGCGCGCGCCGCCCACCTCGTGCTGCCGCTGCGCGTGTTCGCGGAAAAGGAGGGGACGTTCCTCGCCGGCAACGGCGTCGCCCAGCAGCTCCGGGCCGCGCTGGCGCCGCCGCCCGCCGTGCCGACGTTGCGCCGCACCCTGGCCGCGCTCGCCGCCGGTCTGGAGCGGCAGGTCACCTTCGCCCCCCCCTCGCTGGTGCGCCAGAAGCGCTGGTCGCCGCCGGAGCGTCCCGCGGTGCCGGTTCCCCCGACGCCGGCCGGGCAGGCGCGCTGTCTTCAGCTGCGCTGGTCGCCGCTGAGCGACAATCGCGTGCGTCTCGTGCCCGAAGCCGACCGCATCTTCCTCGCACCGGCCCTCGAAGTGCACCCCGACTCGCTCGCGGCGCTGGGGCTTGCCGACGGCGGCGCGGTGCGCCTGAGCTCCGGCCCCGCCGAGGTGACCGTGCCGGTGCGAGCCGACTGGCGCACCCCTCCCGGACAGCTCTTCCTGCCGCTCGATCCGGGAAATCCCGAACTGGCGGCCTTCGTACGCGCGGCCGTCCGTCCCGAGGGCTGGCCGCTCTCGTGCGTCAATCTGACGGGCATCGCGCCCGCGCCGGCCCGGGAGTAGCGCCGCCGTGGACGCAATAACGCTGCTGCTGACGGTCCTGAAGATACTGCTGGTCCTGCTGGCGCTGCCCGTCGTCGTCGGCTTCTCGACGTGGGCCGAGCGCAAGGTCCTCGGCCGGCTGCAGATCCGCTACGGCCCGAACCGCGCCGGCCCCTTCGGCATGCTGCAGTGGGTCGCCGATGCGATCAAGCTGATCACCAAGGAGTACGTCGTGCCGGCCGCCGCCGACCGCTGGCTCTTCGTCGCCGCGCCGTTGTTCACCATGGTGCCCGCGGTGACGGTCTACGCGCTGATCCCCTTCGGCCGGGGGCTGGTCATCACCGACGTCAACGCCGGGCTGCTGATGCTGCTGGCGATCTCCTCGCTGTCGGTGTACGGCATCATCTTCGGCGGCTGGGCCTCGAACAGCAAGTACTCGCTGCTCGGCGCCTTGCGCTCGGCCTCCCAGATGATCGCCTACGAGCTCTCGCTCGGGCTCTCGCTGGTCGGCGTCGTGCTGATGGCCGGCTCGATGAGCCTGGTCGAGATTGTGGACGCCCAGCGCTCCGTTCCGTTCTTCCTGCTGCAGCCCCTGGGCTTCCTGGTCTTCCTGATCGCCGGCATCGCCGAGACCAACCGCATCCCCTTCGACCTGCCCGAGGCCGAGGGCGAACTGGGCGCCGGCTACCACACGGAGTACTCCGCGATGGGCTTCGGGCTCTTCCAGCTCGGCGAGTACGCCTCCGTCTGGACCATCTCGGCGCTGGCGACGACGCTCTTCCTCGGCGGCTGGCAGGGACCGGGGACGCAGAGCGTGGTCTGGCTCTCGCTGGTCTGGTTCTTCGCCAAGAGTTCGCTCTTCATCCTGATGTTCTACTGGCTGCGCGGCACGCTGCCGCGCCTGCGCTACGACCAGCTCATGGCCTTCGGCTGGAAAGTCCTGCTGCCGCTCTCCCTGCTGAACCTGCTCTGGGCGGCGGCCGTCACGGCCTGGAGGGCGCACGGGTGATCGGCGCATTGCTGACGGGATTCCTGACGACACTGCGGCACGTCTTCCGCAAGCCGATCACCATCCAGTACCCGGAGGAGCGGCGGGAGCCCTCCGCGCGCTTCCGCGGGCTGCACGCGCTGCGCCGCTACACCGAGAGCGGCGAGGAGCGCTGCATCTCCTGCTGCCTGTGCGCGAAGATCTGCCCGACCCAGTGCATCCGGCTCGTGACCTCCGGCGAGGAGCGCAAAGTCATCGACATCTACGACGTCGACCTCGGACACTGCCTCTTCTGCGGCCTGTGCGCCGAGGTCTGCCCCGAGGAGGCGATCGTGCTCTCGGGTCGCTACGAAGCCTCCTACGTCGTGCGGGCGGAAACGATCCTGCACAAAGAAGACCTGCTGCGCCACGGGGAGGGTCTCTAGCATCATGGGTCAGTTCGTATTCGCTCTGCTGGCGCTCGTCGCGGTGGCAAGCGCGGTCATCGTGGTGGCCGCCCGGCGGGTGGTCGCCAGCGCCCTGGCGCTCGTGCTGTGCTTCCTCGCGGTGGCCGGGCTGTTCATTCTGCAGGGGGCCGAGTTCCTCGGGGCGGTCCAGATCATGCTTTACGCTGGTTCGATCGTCGTGCTCTTCGTCTTCGTCGTCATGCTCGCCAATCTGCGCGGCGAGGAGGCCAAAGACTGGAGCGGGCCGCGGGCCTTCGGCGCCGCGCTGGTCGGGGTTGCGGTCCTGGCCCAGCTGCTGGCGGTCTTCTCCCGTTCGAGCAACTGGCTGGCGGTCCCGAGCAGCGGGCTGGCCCCGGGGGAGGGGCACGTTCAGGTGCTCGGCAAGGTGCTGTTCCGCGATTATCTGCTGCCCTTCGAGATCCTCTCGGTGATCCTGCTGGCGGCCCTCTTCGGCCTGATCGTGATCGGGAGGAGGAAGTAGATGGTTGCGGTGAGCTGGTATCTGGCCCTCGGGGCGGTGCTCTTCTCGATCGGGCTGGTCGGGGTGCTCGTGCGCCGCAACATCGTCGTGATGCTGATGTCGGTCGAGCTGATGGTCAACGCGGTGAACCTGAACCTCGTGGCTTTCTCCAACCTGCACGCGCACTACACCGGGTTGGTGCTGGCGCTCTTCGTGATCGGCGTCGAGGCGGCCGAGCTCGGGGTGGCGCTCGCGATCATCCTGGCCTGGCACCGCCACAGCGGCCGGCTCGACGCGGACAGCGCCACGCTGCTGAAGGGATAAGGGGAGACGATGCTCGCTGACCAGTTGCTCTGGCTGATCCCGGCCTTCCCGCTTGCGGCTTTCCTCGTCAACGGCCTGCTCGGGCGGCGGCTGACGAAGGACGCGGCGCACTGGCCGGCGCTGGCCGCCGTCGGGCTCTCGTTCTCGTGCGCGCTGCTGGTGCTCCGGCACGCCGTCGAGCACACCTCCTGGCAGGTCACGCTGTTCACGTGGATCAAGGTCGCGGTCCCCGGCGGCTTGAGCTTCGATGTGCCGCTCAAGCTCTCGGCCGACCCGCTGACCGCGGTCATGCTCGTCGTGGTCACCGGGGTCAGCTTCCTGGTCCACCTCTACTCGGTCGGCTACATGCACGGCGACGGCGGCTACCCGCGCTTCTTCGCCTATCTGTCGCTCTTCACGTTCTCGATGCTGATGCTCGTGCTCTCGGGCAACTTCCTCCTGCTCTACGTCTTCTGGGAAGCGGTGGGTCTCTGCTCCTACCTGCTGATCGGCTTCTGGTTCCACAAGAAGTCCGCGGCCGACGCCGGGAAGAAGGCCTTCCTCGTCAACCGGGTGGGCGATTTCGGCTTCGCGCTCGGCATCCTGCTGCTGATCGTCAACACCGGGACCGTCGATTACCAGGAAGTCTTCCGGCTGGCCCCGCAGCTGCCGCAGGCGACCGTGACGCTGATCTGCCTGCTGCTGTTCATGGGAGCGATGGGCAAGTCGGCGCAATTCCTGCTGCACACATGGCTGCCGGACGCGATGGAAGGCCCGACGCCGGTCTCGGCGCTGATCCACGCCGCGACGATGGTCACGGCGGGCGTCTACATGGTCGCTCGCTGCAACGCGCTCTTCTCCGCCTCCCCGACCGCGATGCAGGTCGTGGCGGTGGTCGGCACGCTGACCGCCGTGATGGCCGCCGCGATCGCGCTGACGCAGACCGACCTGAAGCGCATCATGGCCTACAGCACGGTGAGCCAGCTCGGCTTCATGTTCCTCGGGCTCGGCGTGGGCGCCTGGGTCGGCGCGATCTTCCACCTCTTCACGCACGCCTTCTTCAAGGCGCTCCTCTTCCTCGGGTCGGGC
>JANOHV010000054.1:0-15580 GCA_031406795.1 Candidatus Rokuibacteriota bacterium | reverse complement strand
CAGGGTCGCCCCGCGCGCCGCGGGTGACGGCGCCCCGCCGCCGGCCGGGACCGCGCCCTTCGCGACACTCGCGACCCGTTTCACCGCCCGCGCGGTCAAGCAGGAGGCCGCCGGGGAGCTTCGCCAGGCGCTCGGCTCCTGGAAGGTCGCCGCCGCGCTGCGCGCCGAGGCGACGGAGCCGAAGCGCCGGGTCGCCGACCTCGCCGCGCGCCTCGAGGCGGATGCCGACCGCCACTTCCGCGAGGGCAACGCGCGCCTTCAGGAGGGGGCCGTGGACGCGGCGCGACGCGAGTTCCTGCTCAGCCTCGCGGCCGACCCCGATCACGCCGGCTCGCTGGACGCCCTGAAGAACCGCCTCGAGCCGGAAGCGGCGTCCTACACGGTGGCCGCCGGGGATACCTTCGAGAGCATCGCGAAGAAGCAGTACGGCGATCCCGCCAAGTCGCCGATCGTGGCGCGCATCAACGGTCTCGACCCGAGCGGCAAGCCGGCGGCCGGGACGGTGCTGACGCTGCCGGGTCTTGCGCCTCCGGCGGCGAAGCCCGCAGTGAAGCGCGCGCCCGAAGTCGTCGCGGAAACCCCGGAATATCCCGACGCGGCGTCCGACACCGAACCGGCAGCCATCGGCGGCGAACCGCTGCCGGCGAGCGAACCTGCTCCGGCCGCCGCACCAGCCGCGCCGGCTGCACCTGCAGCTCCCGTCGCTCCGGCCGTTCCCGCCGCGACGCCCCCTCCCGTTGCACCCGCGGCGCCGGTCGAACCGGCGAAGACGCCCGATGCCGGCGAGGCCCAACTCGCGAAGGCGCAGGAGTTGTTCCAGGCGAAGAGATTCGACGAAGCGGGCACTGCGGCCGACCGACTCACGGGAAACGCCGCCGTCGGCGCGCGGGCGCGGGAACTCTCCGGCAATGCCTGGTTCGCCGCCGGCGAGGCCGCCATGAAGGACGAACGTTTCGCGGAGGCCCTCGCGGCCTACCGGAAGGCCGAACCGGCCCGCAAGGACGTTCCGGCGGCCGTGGCTGCGGTGGAGCGGCGCATGAAGGAGAAGGCCGAGGAGTCGTACAATGCCGGCGTGCGCTTCTTCATCAACCAACAGCTCGAGGAGGCAATCCAGAGCTGGGAGCAGACGCTCGCGCTCAACCCCGAGCACCCGAAGGCGCCCAAGGACATCGCGAAAGCCCGCGGGCTGCAGCAGAAACTCAAGGAACTGCGCTAACCCGCGGCGCGCGGGGTGGCAGCGCCATGGCCGTGAGCCTGCACGAAAAAATACGCCGCAAGGCGCTGATCGCCGGCGGGCTGCTGGTGCTGGTGCTCGGGATCGGCACCGCCGCCTACAAACACATCGGCGGCGAGAAGACGACGCTGCTCGACAGCCTCTACATGGTGGTGATCACGATCGCCACCATCGGCTACGGAGAGATCGTCGACCTCTCCCACAGTCCCGGCGGGCGCATCTTCACGATGTTCCTCTCGTTCGCCGGCATCGGCATCATGACCTACATCATGATGAGCCTGACGGCCTTCGTGGTGGAGGGCGAGCTCAACGAGGCCTTCCAGAGGAGAAAAATGGAAAAGCGGATCGAGAAACTGCACGACCACTTCATCGTCTGCGGGGCGGACGGCGTCGGCACGCACGTCGCGCGCGAGCTGTCGAGCACGCAGCGCCCGTACATCGTGGTCGACGTGGACCGCGAGAAGATCGAGCGCTTCCACGGCGGCGAGGACGGTCCGGCCTTCGTCATCGGCGACGCGACGGACAATGAGACTCTGGAGCAAGCCGGGATCTGCCGCGCACACGGCCTGTTCGCGGTCACCGGAGACGACAACCAGAACATGGTGATCAGCCTCTCGGCGCGCCAGCTCAACCCGAAGATCCGGGTCGTCGCGCGCTGCGAAGAGGTGCGCAACAGCGAGAAGATGCAGCGCGCCGGCGCGGACTCGGCGGTCTCGCCGACACGGATCGGTGGCCTGCGCATGGCCTCGGAAATGCTGCGCCCCGCGGTCGTCAACTTTCTCGACGTGATGCTCCGGCACGAGGATCTGGCGCTGCGGATCGAGGAACTGGCGGTGCCGGCCTCGATGGTCGGCTGCACGCTCGCCGCCCTCGATCTGCAGCACTTCCGGAAGCTGCTGCTGCTCGCCGTGCGCACCGGGCAGGGCTGGACCTACAATCCGCCGCGCGACCACGTGATGCAGGCCGGCGAAACGCTGATTTTCATGGGCTCGCCGGAGGAGCGCGAACAACTCGAGCGGGTCCTCGCGGGCTGACGCCCGGGAGGGGTATCGGCGCAACCCCCGGCAGCTCATCCGGGTCCACCTGCAGATAGCCGAACAGCTGATCAAGGACGGAAAATTCGACGAAGCGCTGATGCACTACCGGAAAGTCATCGATCTCGATCCCTTCAACACCGAGGACCCGCGGGTCATCGCGCAGCTCACCGCGGTAGGAACCCGGGTGCCTCGGGGCACCATCCCGGCGGCGACGGCGAGCGTGGGGGACAACGAACGGGAGGCGGGCGGGTGGTGCGGCAACAATTGCCTGAAGCGGGGCTCGGAGAGCCCCGAGAGAATCCGCGCCGCGGGAGCTTCAGCGACTCTTGAGGTAGATGAGCAGGTCCATGAGTCGCTGGTCCGTGGCGGCCACGTCCGCGCCGACCTTCTCACGCATCATCGTCAAGATTGTCTCGTCGAGCCCCACGAATCGCTTGAGCTTCGCGTTCCAGCGCGGGTAGGTGTCCTCGATCTGCCGGAAGGCCTCGGGCTTCTTGTGGCAACTCGAGCAGCTGACGCCCTTCTTCCCGAGGGTCTGGTCATTGAAAAGGGCTGTACCGCGCCCAACGGACTCCGTCCAGGCAAGGCGGATGGCGATGACGTTCGGGTCATTCGCGATCTTCGCGACGACCCTGGCGATATGTTCGCTCTGGATGGTGCTGATCCAGTCCGGGTTTTTGCTCCGCATGCGCTCGATGGTTTCTTTGAGCTTTGCCGGTTCAAGGATGTAGATCCGATGGCCCGAATGGCAGAGACCGCACTTCTCGGCCAGCAGTGCGTCCTCTGGGGGGGCGTCCTGCGCCGGGACTGTTTCCGCGCCGAAGAGGGACAGCAAGAGCGCCGCGAGAGCAACGACAACGAGTAGACGACGAACTGTCATAAGCCTACCTCCCTGTTTACATTCCACCACGTCCGCGAGATTACCCCGCTGCACCATGCGACTGTCGGCGCAGTGCCTAACCTATCCCTTTTATAACTTTATAGCATAACCGCCGGCAGATCCCTGTCAAGCCTGAGCCGGTTCTCATCAGGGCCCTGTCATCCACTGATCTAAGGAATTACTAAAGCTCAGCATTATTTGTCTCTGGACACCCGCTTGGTGTTTGTGTACGGTAATCGGCATGTTGAACCGTGAGCGGGAAATTGTCCGCACGGTAGTGGTTCGACTGGCGCAGCGCGAGGAGCGTGGGCGCTGGGACGAGCTGATGCGGGAGCATCATTATCTGGGGATGCGGGGGCTGGTCGGGGAGTCGCTGCGCTATGTTGGCGAAAGCGATGGTCAGTGGGTGGCGCTGCTGGGCTGGTCGGCGGCGGCGCTCAAATGCGGGGCCCGTGACCGCTGGATCGGCTGGCGCTCCCCGCTGCGCGAGCAACGTCTGGCGTTGATCGCAAATAACGCACGGTTCTTGATCCTGCCGGGATATCGCATTCCCCATCTTGCCTCGCGGTTGTTGGGCCTGAATCTGCGGCGCTTATCTGCTGATTGGCAGCTGGCCTATGCTCATCCAATCCTGCTGGCCGAAACCTTCGTTGACCCGCGCTATTTTCGCGGCACCTGTTACCGCGCCGCTGGCTGGAGCGTTTTGGGGCAGACGCTGGGCTACGGCAAGGCGCATGGCACCTATCACGCGCACGGCAACCCCAAGATTGTCCTGGTGCGCGAACTGGACCGTCAGGGACGCCGGCGACTGGTTGACCTGGCTCCGTTACACCAACGCATGCCGGAGGTGACTTCGATGACCATCACGGACAAGCGGCTGGATGATTTATGGCTACGACTCAATGGCATCCCCGAACACCGCTGCCGCAGAGGGATTCGTCATGGCAAGATCTCGATTCTCGCGGTGGCGATTTGCGCGTTGGTGAGCAATGCGCAGAGCATTGCGGCGATTGCCGAGTGGGCGGGACGCTGTCCGCAGCGCATATTGCGGCGCCTTGGCTGCCGGCGTGATCCGAGCTCCGGGCGTTGCGTGGCTCCGAGCGAGCCAACCATCCGCCGGTTTCTCCAGCGGGTAGACCCGGTGCCGATCGACGCGGCGCTGCGCGGGTGGGTGGAGTTGGAAACCGAGGAGGTGATCGCGGTCGATGGCAAGGAGATCCGCGGAGCGAGCAAGGCCGGGGGAACCAAGGTCCACCTGCTCGGGGCGTTCTTGAACAACCACGGCATTATGGTGTCGCAGATCAGGGTCAGCGAAAAAACCAATGAGATTCCCATGGTCAAGGTGCTGCTCGAGCCTCTGAATCTGGCGGGCAAGGTTGTCACCCTCGATGCGCTGCACACGCAGAGCGATACCGCAAACTACATCAAGGAGCACAAGAAGGCCGACTTCGTGATGACCGTCAAAGACAATCAAAAAACTCTGCGCGAAGACATCGAAGCGTTGGGTTTGAGCGCATTTCCCCCCTCAGCACCGGACGCAGGAGAAGTCGCACGGCCGCATCGACATTCGTGAAATTTGGACCAGCACTGAGATCAACGACTTCGTCAATTTCCCCCATGTCGCCCAAGTTTGGACCATGCGTCGTCACAGCACCAACGTGCGATCCGGCAAGACTCGTACGGAGACCGTCCACGGGATCACCAGCCTGACTCCCGAGCGTGCCGATCCCGGGCGTCTGTCGGGGCTGGTGCGCTGGCACTGGGGCATCGAGAATAAGGGGCACTGGGTTCGGGACACAACCTTCGCCGAGGATCTCTCCACCGTGCGCAAGGGCAACGCGCCGCAGGTTCTCGCGACCCTGAGAAATGCTGTGGTGACCCTGCTGCGACTGCGCGGGGTGAAGAACATCGCCCGTGCTCGTCGCGAAGCCTCGGCGTCGCCTTGGCGCGCCCTGGCCATCGCCGGTCGTTAAGCGTTCGCGGCACTCTCTCTGCCGTTTCCGTCGGGGTACAGCCCTGCCTGCCGGTGCCCAATCCAGCCCTCAGGCACCCGCTGCCGCGTTCTTGCACCCCTCTCGCAACCCGGATCAGCCCCGTAGCCGTACGGTTGGGCCCGTGGGTGCCACCATTGCTCGCCGAGCCGCCTCGGGAGACCGACGGACTTTGACGTAGCCGTGGCGTTATAGCTAGCGCGCTTGCTTTTCGCCCAAGCGTGACAGTGCCAGCGTCCAAGGCGAAGGAGAAAACGGGCCGCAAGCGCACCAGGCAGCTAACCGCTAAACCCAACATGAGGAGGAATAATCGTGCGACTTTACCACTCTCTCCTGATTCTGCCGCTGCTTCTGGTCTCATGCGCATTGACCCCACAAGTTGTGAAGCGCAACCAGATACCCATCGGATCAGATTTAGCCGTCATCCCATTTCGAGACTGCCTTATTACAGGTCAAGAGGACTGTGATGGCTCTGGCAATAGAGCCGGCAACATCTTCGCTCAAGTTTTTTCAGGGTCGTCAAAATTTAGCGCGGTGCCTCTCTCTAGGCCCGTTGGCCCCCGAGAGACGTTCACCGATGATGCCGCTGTTGCTCTGGCGAAGAGCAAGGGATTCAAGTATGTCATTAACGGTGAAGTTGACGATTACTACGATGTTGCTCCGTTTACTTTTCGGGTCGACCGAGTTGGCATCTCCATTCGCATTCTTCGCATCGAAGACGGCACCGTTAGTGCATTTTTCAGCCAACGAAAAGAGGCAGGCAGCAATTTTAGCACACCGAACGGTATGATTACGGAAACGGCAGAACACGTTCGCAACAGCCTATAAACCGCGCAATAACGTGCTTCACCCCAGCGAGGCGGCTGTGGGTTTCCCGGGAGGGAGATGGCGCGAAGACGCCGATCAGCCCGGGCCCCGCTCCGGGCCGGCGGCTGAGACGCACGACCGAAGGGAAGCCCCCGCCGCCTCGCGCACGTGAACGAATTCCTCCCCGTGCACGAAGGATGATGACGCGGGTCCGTGTTAATTTACTCCCAGACGCCCGGGACCGCCGCCTGGCAGTCCGGGCAATGGCCGTCGCGCAGCCGGTTCTCGCGCACGGTGTAGCCGTACCGCGCGATGACCGTCTTGCCGCACCCGGGGCAGAGGGTGTCCTCGCCCTCGCCGGGGATGTTTCCCTCGTAGACGAACTGCAAGCCCGCTTCCAGACCGATCCGCCGCGCCCGCCGCAGCGTCTCCGGCGGCGTGCGCGGGCGCTCCGTCAGCAGATAGGTCGGGCGGAAGCCCGAGACATGCCAGGGGACGTCCCGGCCGAGCTGCTCCGCGATGAACCGCGCGCAGCCGCCGAGATCCTCGTCCGAGTCGTTTTCGCCGGGGATCACCAGCGTCGTCACCTCGAGCCAGATCTTCAGTTCGCGGTAGAGCTTCAGGGTGTCCAGCACCGGCTGCAGACGCGCGCCGCAGATCTTCTTGTAGAAGGAGTCCGAGAACGACTTCAGATCGATGTTCGCCGCATCGAGATACGGTGCGATCGCGCGCAGCGGCTCGGCGGTCGTGTAGCCGTTGGAGACGAAGACGTTCTTGAGCCCCGCCGCCTTCGCGAGCACCGCGGTGTCGAACGCGTACTCGAAGAAGATCGTCGGTTCGGTGTACGTGTAGGAGATGCTCGCGCACCCGGCTTCGCGCGCCCGACGCGCCGCGTCGGCTGGCGCCAGCGGGCGCCCGGCGATCCGGCCGACGCTGTGGGGCATCTGGGAGATGTCGGCGTTCTGGCAGTGCCGGCAGCGCAGGTTGCATCCCGCCGTCGCGATCGAAAAGCTGGTGGTGCCCGGGAGGAAGTGAAAGAGCGGCTTCTTCTCGATCGGGTCGACGTTCTCGGCGACCGTCAGGCCGTACACGAGCGACACGAGCGTTCCGCTGTCGTTGCGCCGGACCCCGCAGATGCCGACCTCCCCGACCTTGATGCGGCAGTGGTGCGGGCACAAGCTGCAGTGAACGATGCCTTCAGGGTCCTTCGTGTAGAACGACGCTTCCTTCATGGCCCCTCCCTTGCCCCTAGCGGAACAGCGACGCGATCTCCTCCGCCCGGCGCTCCGTGATCACGTTGCGGCGCAGCTTCATGGTCTGCGTCAACTCCTCCCCGACCGCGAACTCGCGCGGCAGCAGCAGGAAACGCGGGATGCGCTCGTAGTACTTGAAGCCGCGCTCCTCGGTCATCAGCCGGTGCAGTTCCTTCTTCACGAGCGCATGGACCTCCTCGCGCTTGCAGATCTCCTCCGGGGAGGTCCCCCCCCCGGCGCCGCAGGCGGCGAGCCAGTCGCGCACGGTTTCGAAATTCGGGACGATCAGCGCCCCGAGGTGCTTCTTGTCCTGCCCGACGACCATGATCTGCGAGAGGTACTGGCTCTCCTTGAGCGCATCCTCGATCGGGGCCGGCTCGACGTTCTCGCCGCCGAGCAGCACGATCGTCTCCTTGGCCCGGCCGGTCAGCGAGAGTTCGCCGCGGATCGTCAGGCGGCCGAGATCCCCGGTGTTGAACCAGCCATCGGGGGAGAGCACCTTCGCGGTCTCCTCCGGGCGTTTGTGGTACCCGAGCATGATCTGGCCGCCGCGGCACAGGACGACCCCCTTCTGGCCCTGCGGCAGATCGCGCCCCTGCTCGTCGACGATGCGTATTTCCGTGCCCGGGATCGGCAGTCCCACCGTCCCGAGCACCAGCCGGTCGAAGGTGCGCGCCGCGAGCACCGGCGAAGTCTCGGTCAGACCGTAGCCTTCGAGCAGCGTGATGCCCACGGCGGAGAAGAATTCGTCGACGTAGGGGGGCAGCGCCCCGCCGCCCGAGACGGCCGCGCGCAGTTTGCCGCCGGTGCGCATCCGGATCGCCGCGAATTTCTTCTGGGCGAACGCGTAGACCGGGGCCAGCGTCGCCACGGTCAGCAGCGCGCGCAGCCGGGTGAGGAGGCGCGCAGCCGGCGCCGGTGTCTCGTAGAGGGTGTCGCGCCCCTGGAGGACCTTGCTCGCCGCGGTGTAGCGCTTGCTCGCCCCGAGGAGCAGCCGGAAGATGCGCTGTTTGGCCGCGGGCTCCTTGGCGATGTTCGCCATGACCCTGCCGAGAATCCCCTCCCAGACGCGCGGGACGCTCGCCATGAACGTCGGCTTCTCGCTGATCATGTCGGCGCCCAGGGTGCGGATGCAGCTGTAGCTCTGGCTGGCGCCGGCGGCCATCGCGGTGTATTCCACCATGCGCTCGAAGATGTGCCAGGGCGGCAGCAGCGAGATGAACCGGTCCTCGTGGGTGATCTGCAGGTGCCCGGGCAGCACGCTGATGTTCTGCATCAGGTTGCGGTGGGCGAGCACCACCCCTTTGGGCTCCCCGGTGGTCCCCGAGGTGTAGATGATGGTTGCGATGTCGTCGGGGCGGATCAGAGCGCGAGCCGCCTCCAGCCGTCGGTCGCCGCCGGCGCGCAGCGCCCGGCCGCGCTCGAGCAGGTCGGCGAGGCGGTGGATGCCCGCAGCGACCGGTCCGGTCCAGTCCGGGTCCATCACCACGAGGAAGCGCAGCCCCGGGAGGCGCTCGCGCAGCGGCGCGATCCGTTCGAGCCGGCGGGCGTCCTCGATGAAAACGCCGGAGGCGCCGGCGTGCCCGAGTATGTACTCGATTTCGCGGACCGTGGAGTCGCTCCCCCGCGGCACATCGGGGACTCCGATCGAGATGCAGGCCAGGTCGCAGAGGATCCACTCCGGACGGTTGTCGGAGATCAGGCCGAGATTCTGCCCCGGCGCCACGCCCAGGTCGAGCAGGGCGGTCGCGAGCGCCTCGACGCGCGTGGCCAGTTCCTGGAAGGTGATGTCGGTGAACTGCTCGCCGACGCGGTAGCGGAAGGCCGGACGCCCGCCATGACGGCCGACGACCTGCTGGAACATCCCGGAGACGGTATCTGCCATTGGCTCGCTCCCCCCAAAAAGAAACCCGATCGCGTGAACCCGCAATGCGGCGGCGAGTATACCGCGGATCGCCGCAGCCCTTGACGGCTGCCCGCCATGGCCGGAGAATGGCGCCGTGCGTGTGGAAGCGCTAGTTGGTGAAGCCGATGCCTCCCTGCCCGGGGTCGGGCGTAGCGGTGACGACGCCGTGTTTCGCCTCGTAGAGAGCGAGGTTCTGCTGGAGCGCCGCGATTATGCGCTTGAGGTGCCCGGGGTGGACGATGACCCGGGCATTGCAGACCGCCTGCGGCGGCAGCGAGAGAATGAAGTCGAGGATGAACTCTTCGGCGGTGTGCGCGACGAGCAGGGTGTTGGCGTAACTGCCCTTGAGGACTTCGTCGGCGATCTTGACCTTGATTTCCTTCGGCTGGTTCGGCACGGGCGTGCTCCTTTCGCGGCTGATGCGCCAGTTGTGTCTACCATCCTGCGGTCGAGCCTGTCAAACGGTCTGCCGTGAGCCAGGGTCGTCGTCCCCCGCCGCCGGTGCCGAAGGTCGTCCACGACCCCCTGCAGGGTTTGTACCGGGCGGTCGCCGGCGCCACCGGGCTGGTCATCTGCACCCACCGCAACCCCGACCCCGACTCGATTTCCAGTGCGCTGGCGCTGCGCTATCTGCTCGAGCACGCCGCGGGGGTGCGGGCCGTCGTGGCCTACGAGGGGGTGATCGGCCGGGCCGAGAACCGGGCGATGGTCAGCCTGCTGCGGCTGCGCCTTCGCCCCATGGCGAGTCTCCCGGCGGTCGACTGGAGCCAGGTCGCGCTGGTCGACACGCAGCCGCGATCGGGGAACAACTCCTTTCCGCGCTCCGCGAGGCCGCTGCTGGTCATCGACCACCACCCGGCGTTGAAGACGACCGTCGCCGCGTGGGCCGACATCCGCCCGAGCTACGGGGCGACCGCGACCATCCTGGCCGAGTATCTGCTTCTCTCGGGGCTGTCCGTCCCGGCCTGGCTGGCCACGGCCCTGGCCTACGGCATCTCCTCGGAGACGCGTGATCTCGGCCGCGGCGCGGGCGAGCGCGACCTGGAGGCGTACCTGCGGCTCTATCCCCAGGTCCGCAAACCGATTCTCGCGCGCATCGAGCACCCGCGGCGCCCGCGCGCGTACTTCGCGGTTCTGGATCGGGCGCTCCACCAGGCAGTCTGCTACCGCAACGTGATCGGCTCGCGCCTCGGGGATGTCGACACCCCGGACAGCGTTGCCGAGATCGCCGATTTTCTGCTGGCGCACGAACGCATGGGCTGGTCGGTCGTCACCGGCCGTCACGGCGGGCAACTCTACATCTCACTGCGGGCGCTTCGCGGGCGGGGCGCGGGGCGGCTGTTGCGCGAGCTGCTCCGCGAGCGGGGGACCGCGGGCGGCCACGGCCGCATGGCCGGCGGACAGGTCGACATCGCCGGCCTGACCTCTTTCGAGGTCGAAGCCCTGGAGGAGGAGATGCTCGCGCGGACGCTCGAACTGCTCGGGTACCGCGGCCGGGCCGAGTTCCGCCCGCTGCTCGGCCGTCCCGCCGACGGCGAGCCGGGACCGGCCGTCCTTGCCATGTTGCAGAGCGCTGGTGTAGCATCTGCCCGGGCCGTGAACTGCCCGGTCAAACCGCCGGGGGAGAGAGACTAACGACGTGCGGGAGGCGCCCTAGGTGGAAATGCTCGGCAAGCGACTCCAGGCCAAGATCGTGCTCTGGATCGCGCTCATTCTCGCGGTGTTTCTCGGCACGTCGTATTACGTCACGACCAATCGGACCCTCAAGTCCCTCAACGAGGAGTTCGAGGAGGCGACGCGCAGCAAGGCGATCCTGCTGATGGACGCGATCTACAACAACATCGCCTACACCACCGAGAGCGGCCACATGCGCAAGCTGCTCCAGATGGCGGAACTGACCAACTCCTACACCGAACTGAAGCAGCTGGTGATCTTCTCGCAGGACGGCGTGGTCCGCCAGTCGCTCAATCCCGAGGAAGTCGGCAAGAAGATCTCGGACGTGCACTACAGCGTCTACGTGAACAACGAAGTCAAGGGCAAGGCCTACGACGCCGGCAGCGACCGCCAGTTCTGCATGGTCAAGCCGCTCTTCAACCAGGAGCGCTGCCACGCCTGCCACGACAAAGGCAAGCGCGTGCTCGGCATCCTCGACGTCTGCCTGAACATGAACAGCGCCCGGCAGCGCATGGCCAAGAACCGGGACATCATGCGCACCGCGGGGATCACGGGCGCCGTGGCGACGATCCTCGCCACCTCCCTCGCGCTGACGTTGCTGCTGGCGCTGCTCGTGAACCGGCCGGTCTCGCGGATGCTCAAGGTCATCCGCGAAGTCGAGCGGGGGAACATGAACGCGCGGGTCGAATTCACCTCGCGCGATGAGCTCGGCGTGATGGGGCGCAGCTTCAACTCGATGATCGACACGATCCACAAGCTCAGCGAAATGAAGGACGACTTCATCTCGATCGTCTCGCACGAGCTGCGCACGCCGCTGACCTCGATCAAGTATTTCGCCGAGGTGATGCTCGAGCGGGTGGGCACGATCGAACCGGCGCGGCAGCAAAAGTACCTGCGGGTGATCAACGAGGAGACCGACCGGCTGACCCGGCTGATCAACGATCTGCTCGATCTGCAGAAGATCAGCGCCGGCAAGTTCAAGTGGAAGCTCGAGGAGATCCGTCTCGACCAGGTCGTGCGCAACACGGTGCAGACCTTCTCCGGGGCCGGGGCGGCCCGCAATGTTCAGTTGGTCAGCCAGGTTGATCCCGGCCTGCCGGTCGTGCTCGGGGACAACGACAAGATCGTGCAGCTCGTCGCGAACCTGCTGTCGAACGCCATCAAGTTCACCCGCGCCGGGAGCAAGGTGGTCGTGACCGCCGAGCGCGGCGAGGACCCGGCGTACATCACCGACCACCGCTTCCGCGCCTACGTCAAGGTATCCACCACCGATGAAGGCATCGGGATCGCGCCGGAGAACCTGGAGAAGATCTTCGAGAAGTTCCAGCAGGTTGAGGACCACTTCACCCGCAGCCAGGGCGGCACCGGCCTCGGCCTCTCGATCTGCAAGGAGATTGTCCTGCACCACGGCGGCAGGATCTGGGCCGAGAGCAAGGTCGATATGGGAAGCACCTTCTCGTTCACGATCCCCTATGAGGAAAAGCCGCCGGGCGAGCGCCGGGCGGCCTGCGACGCGGCGCAGGCCCCATCCGGCGCGGCGAGCTGACCGGCGCCGGCGGCGGGCCGGCGGCACGAACCACCCGACGGAAACTCGACAAGCACAGGAGAGGCGGGATACGATCATGACCAAGAAAATTCTGGTGTGCGACGACGAACCCTATATCCTCATGGCCCTCACGGACGCCGTCGAGATGGAGGGGTACGAGTGCGTCACCGCCATCAACGGCAAGGAGGCGCTGCAGAAGGCGCGCGAGTCGCTCCCCGATCTGATCATGCTCGACATCATGATGCCCTTCATGGACGGCTTCGAGGTCTGCCGCGAACTCAAGGCCGACCCCGCGACGCGTGAAATCCCGGTCATCATGCTGACCGCGAAAAGCCAGCAGGTCGACATCCAGAAGGGCAAGGACGCCGGGGCCGACGACTACATCACGAAACCCTTCCGGCCGAGCACCCTGCGCAAGAAGTTCAATGAAGTCCTCGACGCCCGCCACATCATCGACGAAGAGTGAGTGCGTGAAGGCCGCGTAAAGGGCCCATCTGCGGCGTTGCACTGCGTCCCGAGTCGCTGCGGCGTGCACGAGCACGCCTCACTTTTCGGGACTTGTGCGCCTTGCACCTGGACCCTTTCCACGACCTTCACATCCAATTAGAGATGAGAAGAATGCAAGGGGTGCGCGTTGATGGGACGTGAGACCGGGAAACGCCGTCGCGAAGTGCGTTTAGCCGCATTGTGCGTGAGTGTTTTGCTGGCGCTCGCCGGCTGTCGCGGTTCAGGCGACGAGAAGCCGTTGCGGGTCGGGTTCATGATCTGCAACAGCATCTCCGAAACGCAGGCCCGCTTCGCTCCGCTGGCGGCGCATCTGGCCGAGCAGCTCGGACGGCGTGTCGAGCCGGTCTGGCTCGACACCGCGGACTTCGACGAGGCGCTCCGCGCGGGCCGGTTCGATCTGATTCACACCAACAGTTACCTGTATGTCTGGTTCCGCGAGGCATACGGATTTCGCGTCCTCGCGGGCGAGGTCCGCGGCAAGGACGGCGCGTACTCCTCGGGCGGCATCATCACCGGGAGGGACAGCGGGGTGAAGACCCTCGCCGACCTCAAGGGCAAGCGCTTCGTCTTCGGCCCGGCCTTCGCTCCGACCGCCTACCTCTCGCCGTACTGGCTGCTGCTCGAAGCCGGAATCGACCCCGAGAAGGACCTCGGGTACTACGCCTTCCCCTCGGGGTCCTACAAGCACGAGAAGGCGATCTTCGCGGTCGTCAACGGCGCCTTCGACGCCGGCACCGGCCCGGCCCTCGACCTGGAGGTGATGGAGGCCGAGGGCAAGCTTCTCCCCGCGGACTACCAGGTCATCGCGCGCGCGCCGCTCGTGCCCTATTGTGTCTTCTCGGCCGCAGCGAATCTGCCGGAATCGACTTTTCAGCAGATCCGCAGAACGCTCTTCGCGGTGAACGCCGAAACGGTCGCCACGGTCGACGGCGAGGTGCTCAAGGTGCTCAAGAGCGCCCTGGTCGAGGGCTTCGTCCCGCTGGAAGAGAAAGAGTTCGATTTCGTCCGGACGATGGCCAAGCGCTGTAACCTCCCGCCGTACGACAAGTATTGACGGGGGCGGAGGGTTGACGATGCGTGACGGGGGAACGGCTGCACCAGGTCTGGACCGGCTCGAACGCGCCGTCGCGGCCGTGCTCGTTCTCCTTGCTCTGGCCGCGGTCTTCTCTGCCGTCCGACTCGGCGCCGCGGCCGGAAGCGGCACCGATGAACTGCTGTCCGACTTGCGCGCCCGCACCGAACGGCGCGTGGCCGCGGAGTGCGACCAGATCCGGCCGGCCCTCGAGGCCGCCGCTCGCGGGGAACGCGAGGTGGCACGCCGCGAGGCGGAAGCGGCGCTTCCGGGGCTCGAGGGCAACTCCCAGCTGCATCTGCTGCTCGCGGAGGTCTATCGCGAGGGTGGCGCCACCGCGCCGGCGCTGCGCGAGTACCGCCGTGCCTTCGAGCTTCTGCGGGAGTACGCGGACCGGCATTCCCCACGGTTCGTCGGCGCCGGGCTGGCTCCCTGGCTGCGCGAAGTGCGGCCGGCCCTCGAAGGCGCGGCCCTCGGCGATCTGCGCTATCTGGAGCGCGCCCTGGCGGGCGGCTGCTCCTGAGCGTCGCATCGTGAAGGCGCTCCTGTCCTGGCTGAAGAACCACCTTGATCTGGTCTCCGGCGTGGCGGTCGGCCTGGCCGGCGCCGGCCTCGTGCTGCTCGGCAATCCGCGCAACTCCGGCATCTGCGCCTCCTGCTTCGCCGAGAATGTGGCCGGAGCGCTGCGGCTGCACGGCGACCCGCGGATGTCCTACCTGCGGCCGGAGTTGCCCGGCTTCCTCGTCGGCGCCACCCTCGCCGCGCTCGCGGGGCGGGGGTTCCAGTCCCGCAGCGGTTCCGCGCCGCTGGTGCGTTTCTTTCTCGGCGCCTTTCTGATCATCGGTTCGGCGGTCTTCCTCGGCTGCCCGATCAAGGTGATGCTGCGCCTCGCCGGCGGCGATCTGACGGCGTTCGCCGGGCTCGGCGGGCTCGTAGCCGGCGCCTGGGTCGGCGTGAGCTTCCTGAAGAAGGGGTTCTTTCTCGGAAAATCGGCGCGCACCGGGGCTCTCGCCGGGTGGGTCCTGCCGGCGGCGATGGCGCTGCTGGCCGTGGCTTCCGTCCTCGCCCCCGCGGCATTCACCGGCGGTCTGGTCGGCGCCGCGCGCGAGCACGCCCCGCCGCTCGCCTCGCTGGCGATCGGCCTGGCCGTCGGCGCTCTCGCCCAGCGCTCGAAGTTCTGCGTCAGCGGGGCGCTGCGGAACTTCTTCCTGACGCGCAGCGCGCGCCAGCTCGGCGGGCTCGGGTTGCTGTTCGTCGCCGCGCTCGCCGTCAACGTCGCCGGCGGCCTCTTCCATCCCGGGCTCTACGATCAGCCGGGCTCGCATCTGGATTTCGGTTGGGCTGCGGGCGGGATGTTTCTCGTCGGACTAGCCGCCGTTCTGATCGGCGGCTGCCCGTTCCGCCAGCTGGTGATGGCCGGCGAAGGCGACACCGACGCCGGCGCCGCGGTGCTCGGGATGCTGGTCGCCGGCGGGCTGGTGCAGTCCTGGGGGCTGCGCAGCACGATCGCCGGGGCCACGCCTGCCGGCAAGCTGGCGACGCTGATCGGCCTCGTCCTGGTCCTCGGCACCGCGCTGGCCTATCGGGACCGATCGTGATTCCGGGGCACGTTTCCCGTGCTCGCCGATGCGGGGGCGATGACGGTTATGGCGTAGGGGTGGCGCGGAGGGGAG
>JANOHV010000014.1:0-2827 GCA_031406795.1 Candidatus Rokuibacteriota bacterium | reverse complement strand
CCTCCTTCGCCTCCTTGTCGCCCTTGATCTCCTTGAGGCGGGCGGCGACGGTGGCCTTGTTCACCTTCTCCAGCTCGGAGAAGGCGCCCTCCTCGCCACCGTGCTCCTCCTCCAGCTCGGCCAGGCGGGCGGTGACGGATTCCAGCTCCGCCTCCAGCCCGGTGAGCGCCTCCTGCTCCCTGGGGAAGTAGCGGGCGATGATCAGCGGCTTGGGGACGAGGTCGCAGCTCCAGCCGCGGTCCTTCTCCTTACCCTTCTTGTCCTTCTCGACGATGCGCGAGGACTCGGCCTTCCAGCCGTCGGCGGCGATCAGGTAGCAGTCGTCCTGCATCGTCGCGGCCCAGTAGTCCATCAGGTGCTGGTAGACGGCGTAGGGGTCGATCAGCGGCCGGCCGAGATAATGGGCGAGCAGGTCCTCGGAGAGCGCGGCGATCACGTCCTTGGGGTGGCTGCCGGGCTTGAGCTTCCGGAGCGACGCGGCGGACGTCTGGCGCCAGGCGGCGAAGTGGGCGTTCATCCCCGCGATGAAGGTGGTGAACTCCGGGTGCCCGTGGATCGTGGCCTTGATCGCCGACTTCTCCACGGCGAGGTCGACGTAGCCGGGGCGGTTCGGCGCAAAGAGCGCCTTGCGCAGCCGCGGGCAGACGTCCCAGTACTGCCGCAGGGCGTCGACGTCGGCGGCGGGGATCCCGCCCTTCAGGTGGCCCTCGATGTCCTGGCGGTCCTCCGGCGTCTGGCTGTCGATGTAGCGCGGGAGGTTGAGGTTGAAGTCGTTCTTCTCGATCTCCGCGAGGGGGACCAGGCGGGAGTACTTCGGCACCTCGAGGCGGCGCGTGAAGACGTCGACGATCTTGTGGATGTCTCGCTCGCGCAGGCGGTTCTTCGGGCCGTCCTTGATGAAGCCGCCGCTCGCGTCGATCATGAAGACCCCGGCGCGGGCGGCGGCGTCCTTCTTGTCGACGACGACGATGCAGGCGGGAATGCCGGTGCCGTAGAAGAGGTTGGCGGGCAGGCCGATGATCCCCTTCAGGTAGCCCTTGCGCAGGAGCGCGCGGCGGATGTCGGCCTCGGCGTTGCCGCGGAAGAGCACGCCGTGCGGCAGAATGCAGGCGCCCTGGCCGGTGCTCCTGAGCGAGCGGACGATGTGCAGCAGGTAGGCGTAGTCACCCTGCTTCGCCGGCGGTGTGCCGAAGGGCAGGAAGCGATCGAAGGGGTCGTGCAGCGGGTCGAGGCCAGTGCTCCAGCGCTTGTCGCTGAACGGCGGGTTGGCGACGACGAAGTCGAAGGTCTTGAGCGCGCCGCCGTCCTTGAACTTGGGGTCGGCCAGCGTGTTCCCCTGCGCGATCAGCGCGGTGGGGTTGTCGTGCAGGATCATGTTCATCCGGGCCAGGCCGCTGGTGGCGGCGTCCTTCTCCTGCCCGTAGAGGGTGACTTCGGTGCGGGCCTCGTCGCCGACCTTGAGCAGCAGCGAGCCGGAGCCGCAGGTCGGGTCGTAGACGGTGGTGGCGCTGGTGGTCTTCGCCTCGCGGATGCCGATGATCTTCGCGATGACGCGGCTGACCTCGGCCGGGGTGTAGAACTGTCCCTTGCTCTTGCCGCTCTCGGTGGCGAAGTGGCGCATCAGGTACTCGTAGGCGTCGCCGAGGATGTCGTCGCCCTCGGCCCGGTTCTTCGAGAAGTCGAGCGCCTTGTTCTCGAAGATGGCGATCAGGTTCGTGAGCCGCTCGACCATCTCCTTGCCGCTGCCGAGCTTCGTGGCGTCGTTGAAGTCCGGCATGTCGGCGAGCTTGTTGGCGTTGGCCAGCGGGGCGACGATCTGCTTGTTGATCCGGTCGCCGATGTCGGGCGCGCCCTTGAGCGCGGCCATGTCCTTGAAGCTCGCGCCCTTGGGGATCGTGATCGGCGCGTAGGGGACGCCGGCGTACTTGTCGCTGACGTACTTGATGAAGAGCAGCACGAGGACGTAGTCCTTGTACTGGCTGGCGTCCATGCCGCCGCGCAGCTCGTCGCAGCCGGCCCAGAGGGAGGAATAGAGCTCGGACTTCTTGAGGGCCATGGGCCTCCTTGCCGGTTCAGGGTACAGCCACGCGACTTCCCGCGGGGGATGTTAGCACGGGACTGGCTGAACTCTGTTACTTACTCGATTCCACGAAGCCAACACGCTCCCGATTCACTGCAGTGTGACGAGTTTGGCGTCGCCCACGTGCCGGAAGCGCGTGTAAGTACAGGTCAGCACGATGATCTGGCACCACCGTGCGGCGAAGCTCAGGAGAGCGCCCATGCCTTCGAGCCGCGCGGGGTCGCAGTGGCCGAGGGTGTCGTCCAGGATCAGGGGGACGCCGTCGTCCTGACTGACGAGGAGGGCGCAGGCGAGGCGGGCGATGAGGGAGAGCTGCTCTTGGGCGCCGACGCTGAGGCTGTCGAAGGGAAGGGTCACGCCCCCCAGGGTCCGGGTGCCGATGGCGAGGTCCTCGTCGAGTTCGACGCCGAACGTCTCGTCGAAGACGAAGCGCCCCAGGGAGACGATCTTGTCGCGCAGAGGCGCCTGGTAGGCGCGGCGGGAGTCATCCCGCGCATCCCGGAAGGTCTCGAAGAGCAGACGGGCTGCCGCCGCGCGCGCCGTGAGGCTGCGGTGGTCCCGCTGTACGTGCTCCAGTCGCGAAAGGGCGTTTTCGCGGGCATCGAAGAGGCCGCGTTCCCCTTGCAGTTCGAGGCGGGCGGCGACGTCGCGCAACTCGTCCTCGGCTGCGCGCAGGCGCTGCGCGGACGCCAGCTCCGCCTTATTCGCGTTGGACGCCAGCTGGCGCACCAGCTCCGGGTTCGCGGA
>JANOHV010000004.1:0-15630 GCA_031406795.1 Candidatus Rokuibacteriota bacterium | reverse complement strand
CGAGCGGCAACGCGGTCACCAGCGACTTCAGCCGGGACTTCAGCGTGACCAACGCGCTCGCCGGCAAGGCCGCCTTCACGATCAAGCCGACCAAGAGCTTCACCCTCATTCTCGCCGGCGTGTACGCGCAGGCGCTTGAGGATGTCAAGGTCGGCACGGCCACCATCAAGGCGGATCCGCTGGGCATCGAAGTCGACGTGGTCGCGGTGTACAACATCACCGACAACGTCTACTTCCTGGGCGGCGCGGGCTACCTGATGGCCGGGGACTTCTTCGGCAACGTTGACAACCCCCTGGGTGTCATGGGCAGCCTGAACGTGAAGTTCTAGCTTCAAGCGCCACAAGCGCCGGCCCCGGGAGGGTTCGCCCTCCCGGGGCCTTTTTGCTTCTGCCTCCCGTCGTTTACAACCTCGCGAGGGAAGTGCTATAACATCAGACTGCGGCTTGGACTGCAGGGTGACGGGAAGGCGCTTGCTCGGGGGTTGAACTTTTCATGAGCCTGGTCGGCAACCTTGAGGATCTTTCGCTTCCCGACATCCTGCAGATCGTTTCCCTGAGCCGCAAGTCCGGCATTCTGATGCTCGAGCGCGAAGGGCAGCAGGGCAAGATCATCATCCGGCAGGGCAAGGTCATCCAGACCATTTCGCCGCGCCAGGGCAAGTCCCTCGGCGAACTGCTCACCGCCCGCGGGTTGCTGCGCCCCGACGACCTGAAGAAGGCGCTCGAGATCCAGCGCGCCGGCGGTGCTCGGGAACTGCTCGGCGCCATCCTCATCCAGCTGAAGCTGATCGACGAGCCGGCGCTCGAGAAAGTGGTCACGGAGCAGATCGAGGACGCCATCGTCTTCTTTCTCTCCTGGCGCGAGGGGACGTTCAGCTTCGAGTTGGCCGAGATCAAGGGGCGCGGCGAGTTCAGTGTCGACCCGCAGGCCTTCATCCTGGAGCGCGGCATCGACACCCAGTGGCTGGTGCTCGAGGGGACCCGGATGATGGACGAGCGTTCGCGGGAGCGGGTGGCCGCCCCGGCGCCCAGCGAGGCTCCGGCCGCTGCGGCCGGCGAGACCTCCTTCGCGGGCATCGAGGAGGAGGCCGGCGGCGGGCGGGCGCTGATCCTCGTCGACGACGACCCGCTCTTCCGGGGCATGGCCCGCGATTACCTGGGGCGGATCGGGTTCCGCGTCGTGATTTGCGAGTCCGGGGCAGCCTGCCTCGCCGCAGTCGACCGGGAGGCCGGCAGCGGGGTGCCGCCGGCGGTCGCGGCCGACATCGTGATGCCGACCCTCGACAACCAGGGCTTCCTCGGCGGCCTGGAACTGCTGGAAAAGTTGCGCCGGGCGCACCCGGAGGTTCAGGTGGTCGCCGTGACCGCCTACCCGGACGAAAACGTCAAGGCGCAGGTGCTCGAAATGGGCGGACAGTTCCTGCTCAAACCGGGCGGTGGCGGGGGCACCGAGACGTTCTTCGAGAACCTGGCGAGCCTCCTCGGCGAAGGAGTCCCGCCCGGGAAGGTGGCGTCGTCGGCTGCGCCTTCGCAGCTTGCCGCGCCCCCGCTCCCCGCTCCGCCCCCCGCGGAGCGGACTCCGGTCCCGACTCCGGCTGCCGCCGCGCCGTCGAAGCCCCCCGTCGCTGCAGCGGCGACGGCCGCGGCCGGCGCGCCCGCCCGCAGCGACCGTGAGCGGGCGCTGGCGGCGCACGCGGCGACCTGCGCCGCCCTCGCCCGGCAGGAAAGCGCCGTGGCCGGCGCCGACCTCGCGCCGGGGGAGATGGCGCTGCTGCGCGAGATGATCGAGGAACTGCAGAATCCCCGGGCCACCAGCGAGATCGGCTTGCTGATCCTGCGTTTTGCCGCCGAACTCCTCAACCGGGCCGTGCTCTTCGTCGTGAAGGGGGGCAAGGCCGTCGGACTCGGCGGCTTCGGCGTGGAAGTCGCGGGTGGGCCCGACCGCCGGGGCATCCGCGGGTTCGCCGTCCCCCTCGAGGAACCCTCGATCCTCGAGTCGGTGGTTCGTCTGCGCGCCTCGGTGTCGGGTCCGCTTGCGCCCGGAGCCTGGAACCAGGCGCTGCTGGACCAGCTGGGCGGGAAGACTCCCGCGGACGCCGTGGCGTTGCCGCTGGTCTCCGGCGGCAAGGTGCGCGTCGTTCTTTACGGGGACAACCTCCCCGAGCAGCGGACCGTCGCCGGCACGCGGGCGCTTGAACTCTTTCTCCTGCAGGCCGGGCTCACGCTCGAAAAAGTGCTTCTGGAGAAGAGGCTTCACGAGGCCGACGCAGCCGCGTCAGCGCCCGTCGGCCGGCGCGAACAGCACGTGGGGGGAGTGACTGGATGAATGCGACGATTCTGGTGGTGGACGATTCGGCGACCACGCGGTCGCTGGTCGCCTCCTACCTGACCGACTGGGAGGGTGTCGAGGTCGTGGAAGCCGCCAGCGGCTTCGAGGCGCTGCGGGTGCTTCCGGCCCGGCGCGTGAACCTGATCGTGACCGACATCAACATGCCCGACATCAACGGGCTGGAGTTGATCTCCTTCGTGCGCGCGAACCCGAATTACCGGCAGATCCCCGTGGTCATCATCACTACCGAGAACAGCGCCGAAGACCGCAAGCGGGGGCTCGACCTGGGGGCGAGCGACTATCTCGTCAAACCGTTCGGGGCCGCCGAGCTGCGCCGCGCCGTCGAAGCGGCGCTCGGCCGGGAGTTGCGGGGTGAGGGGGCGTGAGCACCGAGAACCGCGACCAGGCCTCCTTCGGCGAGTTCGTGATCGAGGCCGAGGAACTGCTCGAAGCCCTGGGCGATCGGCTGGTGCAGCTCGAGCGGGCGACCGAGGAGGACTCGGTTTCGCCCGACACGATCAACGACGTCTTCCGTTCGATGCACACCCTCAAGGGGCTCTCCGGGATGCTCGGTCTCAAGGGCATCTCCGAGCTTTCGCACAGTCTCGAAAACCTGTTGGACAAGGTGCGTCTCGGCAAGATCAAGCTCCACCAGGGGACGCTGGACGCGCTTTACGCCGGCGTGGAGCTGCTGACGAAGATCGTCGGGGCGGTCGGCCGCACCGGCACGGAGGAGGGCGCGGACATCCGGCCGGTCGCGCGGCGCATCCAGCAGCTGCTCGAGGAGAAGCCGGGCGGCCGCCAGGAGGTCACCATCGAGTGCGTCGACCTGGACCGCCGCATCATCGGCACCCTCACGGAGTACGAGGAGCACCGGTTGCTCGAGAACATCCGCGCCGGCCGGGCGCTCTATCGCGTGGAGGCCCGGTTCACCTTCGAGACCTTCGACAAGGATCTGGGCGCGATCTCCGAGAAGCTCAAGACGATCGGGGAGATCATCTCCACGCTGCCAAGCTCGGACGCGAATTCGCCGGACACGATCAATTTCGACCTGGTCTTCGGCAGCACCGCCGGCAGCGAGAAGGTCGAAGCGGCCGTCGCCGGTTTTCCGACCACGGTGTACGCGGTCGGGCAGCGGGGCGCCGCCGCCGAGGCGCCCGGCCCCGTCCCGGCGCCGGCGGCCTCGTCGACGTCGTCGGCGTCGTCGCCGGCAGCCCCCGGCCCCGGCGCCGAGTCGTCCCCCGAAGCCTCGCTCACGCTGCGCTCCCTCTCCGACACGGTTCGCGTGGACATCCGCAAACTCGACAGTCTGATGAACATCGTCGGCGAACTGGTCATCAACAAGACCACGATCATCCAGATCAGCCGCGACCTGATCGCCCAGACCGGCTCCGCCGGGGTCGGCGGGGACCTCCAGAAGGCGGCGCGCAACCTCGAGCGCAACCTGCGCCAGCTGCAGCAGGGGGTGATCAATTCGCGGATGGTGCCGATCGGGCAGGTCTTCTCCCGGCTCAACCGGGTCGTGCGCAAGCTCTCGCAGGAGTTCGGCAAGAAGATCGACTTGCGGATGCAGGGCGAAGAGACCGAGCTGGACAAGCTCATGGTCGAGGACCTCGCCGACCCGCTGCTGCACCTGGTGCGCAACTCGCTCGACCACGGCATCGAGCTTCCCGAAGCGCGCGCGCGCGCCAACAAGCCCGCCCAGGGGGTGATCGAGCTGCGCGCCGAGCAGCGCGGCAACCACATCGTCATCGAGATCGAGGACGACGGGGGCGGGATCGACCTGGCGCGGGTGCGCGCCACCGCGGTGCGCAAGGGGCTGCTCGAGGCGGAGGCCGTGACGGACGAGCGGCAGTTGCTCGATCTGCTCTTTCTGCCGAGCTTCTCGACGAAGGATGCGGCCAGCCAGGTCTCGGGGCGCGGCGTCGGGCTGGACGTGGTCAAGACGAACGTCGCCAAGCTCGGCGGCATGATCGACATCGAGACCGAGCCCGGGGTCGGCACGCGGTTCACGATCACGCTGCCGATCACGCTGGCCATCATCCAGGCGCTGCTCGTGGGCGTCGGCAAGGAGATCTACGCGATTCCGCTCAACGCGATACTCGAGAGCAATCGGCTCGTGGCCAGTCAGATCCGCACGGTCGAGAAGCGCGAGGTCGCCCGGCTGCGCGAGAGCACGCTGCCGCTGCTGAGGATCGCCGATATTTTCGGCCTGCCCCGCGCCGGCGAGAACCAGAAGATGTTCGTGGTGGTGGTCGGCCTCGCCGAAAAACGGCTCGGCCTGGTCGTCGACAGCCTGCGCGGCCAGCAGGAAGTGGTCATCAAGTCCGTCGGCTCGGTGTTCCAGAACACGCCGGGCATCGCCGGCGCAACCGAATTGGGCGACAAGCGGGCGGTCCTCGTCCTGGACGTCGGTGCCCTGATCGATGAAGCGACGCACCGTCAGCGCGGGGAGGGGTAATGGTTGAGCCAACCGCGGCGCCGGGGTCCGCCCCGGGGGCCGACGATCAGATCGAGATGCTCGGTTTCATGCTCTCGGACGAGCAGTACGCGCTGGACATCCTCGAGGTCAAAGAAATCGTGCGCCTGCACGCGATCACCATGGTGCCGCGCTCGCCGCCCTGGCTGAAGGGGATCGTCACGCTGCGCGGGGTGATCGTGCCGATCTTCGACCTGCGCAGCCGGCTCGGCCTGGCGCAGTCCGAATACGGCCCGGAGACGCGGATCGTCGTCGTCTACCGGGGCGAGGAGCTCGCCGGTCTGATCGTCGACCGCATCACGCAGGTCATGCGCCTGCCGATCGAGGCCATCGAGCCGCCGCCCCAGACCATCGGCCAGGTGGAGGCCGAGTATCTGCGCGGGGTCGCCCGCTTTCGCGACCACCTGGTGATCCTGCTGAATCTGCCCCGGGTCATCGAGGCCGCGCCGTGAGCCCCCAGGAGCGGCGCGAGACGCGCATCATCCGCTGTCCGGCCTGCCAGCGCTACTATCGCGTCGCCGCCGGGCCGCCGGCGCCGGGACCGCGCCTGCGCTGCGGCAAGTGCGGGGAGGTCTTCTCGGTGGCGGCTGCGGTGGCAGCCTCGGCTGCCGGGGCTGCGGCTCCGGAGCCGACCCCGGTTTCGCCCGCGTCCGCCCGCGGGCGCATTCTGGTCGCAACGGACGGCGCCGATTTTCAGACCCTGATCGGCGAGGTGCTCACCACAGCGGGTTTTTCGCTGCGGCAGAGCCGCACCGGGGAGGAGGCCTGGACCGCGCTCGGGTCCTGGCGCCCCCACGTCGCGCTGCTCGACGTTGCCCTTCCCGGCGTGCCGGCCTTCGAGTTGTGCGACCGAGTGCGCGCGGACAGCATGCTGCGCGGCACCGGACTGATCCTGATCGCGTCGGTCTTCCAGCAGACACGCTATAAGCGGGCTCCGACCAGCCTCTACGGCGCCGATGACTACATTGAGAAACACCACATCCGCGACTGGCTTCCGGACAAGATCGCGCGCCTGCTCCCCGCCGGCGGGGAGGCAGCCGCCTCTGCGCCCGTGGCGCCGGCCCCGCCCGCCGGCGGACGCCACGGCAGCATCGACGAGCGCGAGCAGGAGACCTTGATTCGCGAGGAATTGTACGGATCCCGGGGCCCGGAGCCGCAGGGGCAGGATCGCCGGCAGGAGCGGCTGCGGCGCTACGCGCGCATCATCATCTCCGACATCGCCCTGTACAACCAGGAACTCGTCGAGCAGGGGATCCGCGAAGGCACCCTCTCCGAACTGTTGAAGAAGGAGATCGAGGAGGGTCACCGGCTCTACCTCATCCGCGCCCCTTCACCGGCCGGGAGGGAGGACTACTACCACGAGGCGGTACGGGACTTTGTCGCCAATCGCACGGCGGCGCACGGCGGCGGCGAGTCCCGACGCGGGGGGCGAGCATGATCACCCCCGAGCAGCTGCGCGAGCAACTCGCCTCCCCGGACGAGGAGGTCCGCCACGAGGCGATCCGGAGTCTGCGCGACGCCGGGGCCGAGGCGCTCCCGAGCCTGATCGAGGCGCTCGGGGATGCCAGCTGGCGGGTGCGCAAGGCCGCGCTCGACCTCGTACTGCTGGCGCCTGCGGCCGGGAGTCTGCCGCCGCTGATCGCCGGGCTGCGGGACGAGGGGAATGCCGGCCGGCGCAACAGTTCGATGGAGGCCTTGGTGCGGCTCGGCCCGGCCGCGGTGTCCGGGCTCGCACCCCTGATCACGGATACGGATCCCGACCTGCGCAAGTTCGTCGTGGATGCCCTCGGCAACATCGACGCCCCGTCGGTGTCGGCGCTGCTGCGCGCGGCGCTCGAGGATCCCGAGGAGAATGTTTCCGCGGCGGCCGCCGAATACCTGGGTCGCCGGCGCGACGAAGCCGCAGTTCCGGTTCTGCTGCGCCGCCTGGGCGAAAGCGGCGGCTGGCTGACTTTCGGCTGCCTGCGGGCTCTCGGCGAGATCGGCGATGCGGCAGCCGCTCCCGCCGTCACCTTGCTGCTCGGCGAGCCCGGACTGCGCAAGGCCGCGTTGGAGGCGCTCGGCAGAGTCGGGGACGAGCTGGCCGTGCCGCATCTGCTCGAGGCGCTCTTCTCCGGCGACCGCGGGCTGCGCCGCGTGGCGGCGATGGCCGTGCACCGCATCCTGCCGCGTCTCGGGCGGGGTCCGGGCGCCGCGGCCCTCGCCGCGGGCGTGCGCGCCCGCGCCGACACCGACTTTTTCGACTTCCTCCACGGGCTGCTCGGCCAGGAAGACCCGCAGGCGCGGGCGTCGGCCGCGACGCTGCTGGGCTTCGCGCCGGGGGCCCGGATGGTGTCGATCCTCCTGGACGCCCTGCCGCAGGCCGCGGAGCAGGATCAGGAGGCGCTCGCGAGGGTGCTCGACGGACTCCCGGAAACCGATCTGCCCCTGCTGATCGGCCGCCTCCTCGACTCATCGCCCGCCGTGCGGCTGCGATTGGCCGGGGTGCTCGGCCGCCGGGGGTGCCACGAGGCGGTGCCGCTGCTGCTGACCCTGCTCGAGGACGGTGTCGGCCACGTGCGGGCCGCCGCCGCGACGGCGCTCGGGGGGATCGGCGACCCCGCGGCCGCGTCCCCGCTCGTGAGCCTGCTGCGCGACCCCTTTCCGGACGTGCGGGAAGCCGGGATGGAGGCCGTGGTCGCAATCGGCCGGACCAGCCAGTCGCGGCTGGTTCTCGTGCTCGCGCTGCTGGAGCCGCATTTTTCCGCCGCCGACGAGAAGTTCGCCGCCGCGGCGGTCCGCATCGTCGGCCGCCTCGGCGGTCCGGGGCTGATCACGCGCCTCGAGCTGGCGCTTCGCGACGCCCGCGGCGAGGTCCGCCGCGCCGCCGTCGAGGCGATGGGCGCCGTCGGCGGGGTGGAAGCGGTGGCCGCCCTGCGGGTCGCCCTCACCGACGAGGACGTCGCCGTACGCCGCGAGGCGGTGCACCAGTTGGGCGCGACCCGGGAAGCGTCCGCGCTGCCCCTGCTGCTGCCGATGCTCGGTGACGAGGACCTGTGGGTGCGCGTGCGCTCCATTCAGGCCCTCGGCGGCATCGCTCACCAGGATGCCTGGCGGGTGCTCCTCGCGGCCGCGGCCGGCGACCCGCCCGGCCCGCGCCGCCTCGCCGCAATCCGCGCGCTCGGCGCCGGAAAGGTTCCGGGGAGCCTCGCGGTCCTCACCGACCTGGCGGGCGCCGCCGATCGGGAGACCGGCATGGCGGCCATCGAAGCGCTCGGGGCGCTCGGCGACCCCGGCGCCCTGGAGGTACTCCTCGCGCGTCTGGCCGACCCCGCCTGGGGGCTGCGCGCCGTCGCCGTGCGGGCGCTCGGCCCGTTCGCCGCGGACCCGCGGGTGGGTTCGGCCCTCGTGCGAGCCGCGGCCGAGGACGCCGACCCGCTGGTGCGCTCCCTCGCCGGACGGATCGTCGCCCCGGCGGCTCGGGCGCCTGGCCGGGACGAAGTGCCCCGCGCATAAGCCGGGCGACGGGAACAGACTTCGCCGGGAGGCGCGCCGTGACTAGCAGCAGCGAACAGTCGGTGATGCTCGGGCCGGAGGAATTCCGGCTCCTGCGGGATTTCATCAACGGCTTCTGCGGACTGTGGTTCGACGACGACTCGGCGTACTTCCTCGAGCGCCGCCTGCAGCACCGCCTGCGCGAGCGGCAGCTCGGCTCGTTTCTGGACTACTACTACCTGCTGCTCTACGGCCCGGAGCGCGAGGAGGAGCTGGTCAGCGTCGTCGATGTCCTGACGACGAACGAGACCTACTTCTTCCGCGAGATGAATCAGCTGCGCACGCTCACCGAGGAGGTCGTCCCCGAGATCGTCCAGCGGCGCGCCGCACAGCGGCGGTTGCGCATCTGGAGCGCCGGCTGTTCCACGGGGGAGGAGCCCTACACCGTGGCGATCCTGCTGCTCGAGCACCCGGCCCTCGCGGGCTGGGACATCGAGATTTTCGCGAGCGACATCTGCCAGCGCGTTCTGCAGGCCGCCCGTCGCGGGATTTACGCGGCCGCCTCCTTCCGCAGCACGGAGCCGGCCTACAAGGAGCGCTACTTCGAACCGGTCGACGCGACCACCAGCCGCGTCGTCGAGAGCGTGCGCCGGCGCGTCTCCTTCGGGCAGCTCAACCTGCTCGCCCCGGAGCAGTGGACGATTCTCGGCCAGTTCGACGTCGTGCTCTGCCGCAACGTGATGATCTACTTCAACAACGAAGGCAAGAAGACGATGGTCGAGAACTTCCACCGCAAACTCGACGACGGCGGGTTCCTGCTGCTCGGGCACTCGGAGAGCCTGATGAACATCTCCACGGCGTTCACGCTGCGCCACTTTCAGCACGACATGGTCTACCAGAAACCCGAGAACGCCGCGCGGCGGCCGCGGTGAGCGGGGGGGAAGGGCGACCGTGGCGCTGAAGGTCCTGGTCATCGACGACTCGGCATTCCACCGGCGCACGCTCACGCGCATCATCGGCACCGCGCCGGAATTCGAGGTGGTCGGCACCGCGGCCGACGGCGAGGAGGCGATCAAGAAGGTCGTCACGCTGCAGCCCGACCTGCTGACGCTCGATCTGGAGATGCCGCGCATGGACGGTTTCACGTTCCTGCGCTGGCTCATGAGGACCTACCCGCGACCAACCCTGGTCGTCTCATCGCGCGAGAGCAACAAGAGCGTCTTCCGCGCCCTGGAGCTGGGTGCCGCCGACTTCGTCCTCAAGCCGGTGAGTCACGCCTCGCTGCAGCTCGGCCAGATCGAGGGCGAGGTCGTCGCTAAACTGCGGGAGATCGCCGCCGCCCGGCCCGACAAGCTCGCGCTGCGCGCCCAGCGCCTGGCGAACCTGGCGGCGCCGCCGGCGACCGCGGGACCCCCGGGACGCAAGAAGGTCGTCGCGCCCGCCGCGGCGGGCCGCTACCGCTGCGTGGCGATCGCGGCCTCCACGGGCGGTCCGCCGGCGCTGCAGCAGGTGCTCACCGCGCTCGCCGCAGAGCTGCCCGCGACGGTGGTCATCGCCCAGCACATGCCGGAGGGTTTCACGAAGATGTTCGCCGAGCGCCTCGACCGCACCGTCGGCCTGCGCGTGCAGGAGGCAGCGGGCGACGAGGAACTGATCCCCGGACTGGTCCTGCTGGCCCCGGGGGGGAAGAACCTCACGGTGCAGCAGGGAATGGGCGGCCGGGTCTTCGCCCGGCTCGAGGCGCCCTCGCCGACCGACCGCTATGTCCCCTCGGCGGACAAGCTGCTGATCTCGGCGGCTGCGGCCTACGGCAAGCGCCTGGTCTCCGTGGTGCTCACGGGTATGGGCGACGATGGCGCTCTCGGCACCCGCGCCGTCCGGGAGGCGGGGGGGTTGACCATCGCCGAGGCCGAGGAGTCCTGCGTGGTGTTCGGGATGCCCCGGGAGGCGATCCGGACCGGGGCGGTGCAGCGGGTCATGCCGCTGGCCGAGATCGGTTCATTCATCGAGCACGAGGTCAGTTTCCCCTGACCGGCCCGCTCCGCCGCCGTGGCCTGGCCGCGGAGGAGGTTGCCTGCGGGCGCGAACCTGTGTAAAGTGGAGCGGAGGGAAAACAATGACCAATCAAGACGAAAAGAAGAATCTGCTCATGCGCGGGCAGGAGTTTCTCCAGCTCTACCGCAAGGTGGAGGGCTTCACCCAGGAGCTGATGAAGGAGAACGAACGGCTGCGCTACCGGGTCGCGGCGCTCGAACAGGAGCAGTCCGTGGCGCCGAAGGTGCCCGTCGAGGAGGTCCTGAATCTCAAGGGGCGCGTCGCGCAGCTCGAGGCCGAGCGCGAGGCGCTCGCCCAGCGCTACCAGCAGGTCGAACAGGAGAACCTCGACTTCGCCAACCGCTACCTCGAGATCGAGGAGGAGAACAACAACCTCGCCAACCTCTACGTCGCGAGTTTTCAGCTGCACTCGACCCTCGATTTCAAGGAGGTCGTGCAGATCGTGATGGAAATCGTCATCAACCTGATCGGCGCCGAGAAGTTCGCGCTGATGCTCCTCGACGAGCGCAAGGGGGATCTCTACGCGGTCTCCAGCGAAGGGATCGAGCGCGAGCGGATCCCGCACATCAAGCTCGGGGAGGGGACGATCGGGCGGGTGGCGCAGGCGGGACAGCCGTGGGTCGCCGAAGGGCAGGCGCTCGAACAGCTCTCGATGACCGAGCCCCAGGTGGTGATCCCGATGCGCATCAAGGACCAGTTCATCGGGGCGATCGTGATCTACGCCATGCTGGAACAGAAATTGAACTTCTCTTCGCTCGACCACGAGCTGTTCAATCTTCTGGCGGGCCACGCCGCCACGGCGATTTTCGCTTCGAAGCTGTATTCGGAATCCGAGCGCAAGCTGGGGACGATCCAGGGTTTCCTGGAACTACTCAAGCACTAGGATCCACGGTCGACCGGACTGATCGGAGGTTGGGTGACGATGGCGAAATTTCGGTGCCTGGTCGTTGAAGACTCACCGACGATGCGTCAACTGGTGGTCTTTGCGCTCAAGCGGGTTCCCGAACTCGAGATCATCGAGGCTTCCGACGGGGTTGACGCGCTCAAGAAGCTGCCGGGACAGAAGATCGATCTCGTGCTGACCGACATCAACATGCCGATCATGGACGGGCTCAAGCTGGTGAGCCTGCTGAAGAGCAACCCGCTGTATCGCGAGATTCCGGTGGTGATCATCACGACCGAGGGTGCCGCGGAGGACCGGGACAAGGGCATCGCCCTCGGTGCGCGGGCTTATATCGCCAAGCCGATCCAGACTAACGTGCTGCTCAAGGTCGTCCGCGAAATCCTCGGCCTCTGACGCGGGCCGTTGAAGATGGCCCAGCTGCGGCGGCGCCTGGTTCATTCGCCTCATTCCTCAGTGACCGCCTGGCGGAACTTTTCGCGAGGGGCCCGGTCTAATGTCTGTGACGAACGGCGAGCTGGACCCGGGAGTCGGTGACGGGGAGCGTCAGCTGGTGGCCGCCGCGCGAGGCGGCGACCATCGGGCCTTCGAGGCGCTGGTGCTCAAGTATCAGAGTCGCGTCTACCGGCTCATCCAGCGGATGGTCAGCGGTTCGGACGTGGTTGACGACCTCGCGCAGGAGGTGTTCATCAGGGCTTACCGCTCACTCGGCGACTTCAAGGGCGAGTCGTCCCTGTACACCTGGCTCTATAAGATCGCGCTCAACCTCTGCCGCAACCACTATCGGACGCGGGGGAGGAGGCCGGCGCACGAGGAACTCGAGGAGGCGGATGGCGCAATCGGGCTTGAAGCTGCAGGGGGGACGCCGGAGGATGAGGTTTCCCGGAGGGAGTTCTGGGATCAGTTGCGGCGGGGGCTGGACGAACTGCCCGCCGAGCAGCGGGAGGCGGTCGTGTTCTGCGATCTGGAAGGGATGAGTTACGAGGAGATGGCCAGCGTGATCGGTGTGCCGATCGGAACGGTTCGCTCGCGGATTTTCCGGGGTCGCCGCGCCCTGCAGGGGTTGCTCGCGCCGTTCCACGGGTCAGCGGCGGCCGCTCCGGGGAGGCCGACGTGAGCGATGCCCGGTGCGAGGAGTTCCGCGAACTGCTGTCGGCCTTCGTCGACGAGAGTCTCGATGGCGGCGAGTTGTTGTATCTCGAGCGGCACCTGCGGGAGTGCGCGGCATGTCGGCTTTTCGAGGAGGAGTTGCGCCGCCTCAAGGGACTGCTGCAGGCGGCCGAGGCCTTCCGCCCCCCGCGCCGGCCGCCCGCGGGCTTTGCCGCCATGGTCACGGCCCGGCTCGACCGTGAGGCGCCCGTGCGGCTCGTCGCTTTCCCCGAGGCGCCCGTGCGGCGCGTCACCCGCCGCCCCTGGATCGGCATGATCGCGGCCGCGGCGGCGGCAGCGATCTTTTTCGCCTGGTCCTGGCAGCGGCTGCTGCCGGTCGACTCGCCCGAACAGAAGCTGGCCTCACCCTCGATCGCCGCGGGGGTCGACGTGGCCGCGGCGGACAACGGGAGCATGGACACCTGGATGCGCGAGCACGCGATGCTCGCCCGCGACAGCACGCTGCTCGGCCCCGCCGAGGAGATTGAGTTCGCCAGATTCCGCGCCGACGCCGTCCCGGAGCGTTAGCGGCTCCCATGTCCTGCTGCCGGCGTCTGGTCAGCCTGCTCGTGATCGCGTTCGTCGCGCTGCCGGCGGCGCGTTCGTGGGCGCTGCCGGTGGAGCAGTTCTTGCCCCCGCCGGCGCCGGCCGACTACCGCGGCCGCAAGGTCGTGATCGACTTCACGAGCCGCGGGCCGCGGGTGACCAGCCTGAACGTGCTCTGCCAGCCCGGCGGACGTGAGCGTCGCGAGTCGCATGCGACCCGCGGGGTCCAGGTCTTCGACGGCGAATTCTCCTGGCAGTACTTCCCCGAGCGGGACATCGTGCTCAAGCGCCCGGCCCGCGTCGAGGGCGGGGAGATCATGCGCCCGGAACAGCTGCAGCGGGCGACCAGGAACTACACGGTCCAGATCGTCCCGTCCGGGGCGATCGCGGGGCGGCGCAGCCGGGCCCTCGAGTTCATTCCGCGCCTGGTCGGCAGCCGTCCGCGGCGCGTCGTCTGGGTGGACGCCGAAACGGCCCTCATTCTCAGGACCGAGGTCTACGGCACGAACAACCGCCTCGCCCGGCTCTCGGTTTTCGAAGAACTGGAGTACCGGCCGGCCTTCGACGACGCGGCGTTCATGAGACCGGGCCCTCCGGACGTCACGGTGGTCGAGGCCGAGGCCGAGTCGTGCCTCGAGCCTGCGGCGGCCGAGCGCCTCGCCGGGTTGCCGCTTGCTCTGCCGGCCTACTTGCCGGCCGGTTTCGATCGCCAGTGCATCCGGGCGCGGCGCCAGCGCGACTACGCCGAGATCCAGGTGGTCTTCGGCGATGGGCTGAGCCTGTTGTCGCTGTTCGCGAGCACCAGTTTTCGCGAGCCGTCGGCCGGCGCCGGGTCCGTGCCGCGGGTCGCCGTCGGTCACGCCGCGGGGCGCTGGTACGACCTCGGGCTGGTGACCGGCATCTCCTGGCGCGCCCCGTGGGCCCACATGGCGCTGCTTGGCGAGCTTTCGCGCTCCGAGATGCACAAGGTTGCCGGCTCCGTCCGTCTGTCTTCGGAACTTTCCACCCCGCCCGCGCGTCAATAGCTGTTGCCGGGGGCGGTCCGCAACCGCCTGCCCCGTTTCCGGCGCGGCGACCAGGAATGACCGCAACAGCAAAGGAGAGACTCCCATGAGACTGACCACAGCTTTCCGGCGCCGGCTCACGCTCGGCGCGGTGGCGGCCGCCTCGCTGGCCGCCGGCATGGTGCTGGCCTCCCGGCTCAACCTGACGGCCCCGACCCGCGCCGCCGATCGCGAGTGCGCCCCGCCCGCCACGGCCGCGCCGGCGCCGGCGGGCGCAGCGGCGCCGCTCGGCTTCAACTTCACGAAGATCGCCGAGGAGGAGAAGAAATTCGTGGTCAACATCAACACCACGAAGTCCCTGCGGCGGCAGTTGCCGACGGGTCCCCGCGGGCGGCGCGGGCAGATGCCGTTCGGCGGGGAGGAGGATTTCTTCAATCGCTTCTTCGGGCAGATGCCGGACCGCGACCTCAAGCAGCAGAGTCTGGGCTCGGGGTTCGTCGTCGACAAGGAAGGCTACATCCTGACGAACAACCATGTCGTGGAAGGGGCGGACGACATCCGCGTCACGCTGCTGGACGGCCGCAGCTACGACGCCGAGGTCAAAGGGCGCGACCCGAAGACCGACATCGCGCTGATCAAGATCAAGCCGGAGAACGGACTGCCGGTGGCAATCCTCGGCGACAGCGATGCGCTGCTGGTGGGCGAGTGGGTTATTGCGATCGGCAACCCGTTCGGCTTTGGCCACACGGTGACGGTCGGGGTCGTCAGCGCCAAGGACCGGACCATCGGTGCCGGCCCCTACGACGCGTTCATCCAGACGGACGCCTCGATCAACCCCGGCAACAGCGGCGGCCCGCTCTTCAACACGCGCGGCGAGGTCGTCGGGATCAACTCCGCCATCATCGCCTCCGGGCAGGGGATGGGCTTCGCGATCCCGATCAACATGGCCAGGAGCGTCTTTGAACAACTGCGAGACAAGGGCACCGTCACCCGGGGCTGGCTCGGGGTGCAGATCCAGGCGCTGACCCCGGAGTTGCGCGAGTCGCTCAAGCTCTCCACGGAGGGCGGCGCGCTCGTCGCCGGGGTCGTCAAGGGCGATCCGGCCGACACGGCGGGACTCAAGGCGGGCGATGTGATCGTGGAGTTCGACGGCCGCCCCGTGCGTTCGGATCGGGACCTGGTTTCGCAGGTCTGCAACACGGCAGTCAGCCGGAAGGTCGAGGTCGGCATCGTGCGCGACGGGAAGAGCCGGACGCTCGAGGTCAAGGTCGGCCGGCGCTCCGACGACAAGGACGAAGCCGCCGCGGACGAGGACGACGAGCCCGCCGCGAAGGAGACCGGCAAGGCGCGCATCGGCGTTCAGGTTCAGGACATCACGAAGGAGCTGGCGCAGCAGTTCGATCTCGAGGGCACCGCGGGCGCCCTGGTGACGGTAGTGGTCGACGGCAGTCCGGCGAAGCGCGCCGGCATAGCGCGCGGCGACGTGATCCTGGAGGTGAACCGCCAGCCGGTCGAGAACGCGGCCGCGTTCGTCCGGATCGTCCGCGCGGCCGCGCCCGGCGGCAACGTGTTGCTGCTCGTGCGCAACGCGCGCGGCACGCGCTTCGTCGCGGTCAGGCCCGAGGCCGCGAAGTAGCCGACGGTCGCCAACGTTAACACCGAGGGGGAGGTCGCCGCCTCGCCGCAGGCGCCG
>JANOHV010000003.1:0-32167 GCA_031406795.1 Candidatus Rokuibacteriota bacterium | reverse complement strand
GAGGGTGCCCGCTACCGCCGCGTGGGCGTAGAGATCGACCTTCCCGAGTCCTTCCTTGATCCGCTTCGCGACCGACAACCCCTGCCGGGAGAGGGTGATCGCGGCGAGTCGCCTCACGTTTCGGCCTCCCGGTAGCCGTGCGTGAAGCTCTTGTCGTAGAGCCGGGAGACCCGGTCCGCGCGCGCCACCGCGTTGCCGACGATGACCAGCGCGGTCTTGGTGATGCCGCTCGCCCGGGTCTGGCTGGCGATGTCCGCGAGCGTGCCGCGGATCACGAGCTGATCGGGGCGCGAGGCGTGGAAGACGACGGCCGCGGGGGCGTCGCTACCGTACTCCGCGGCCAGCACGCGCGCGATCTCCTCGATCTTGTGGATCGAGAGGAAGATGCACAGCGTGGCCCGCGTGCGCGCCAGTCGCTCCAGTTCCTGGTGCTCCGGCAGCGGCGTGCGCCCCGACGCGCGGGTCAGGATGATGGTCTGGGAGATTTCCGGCACGGTCAGCTCGATCTTGAGCGCGGCCGCGGCCGCCTGGAACGAACTGACGCCCGGCACGACCTCGTAGGCGATCCCCAGTTCGTCGAGCCGGGCCATCTGCTCGCCGATGGCGCCGTAAATCGACGGGTCGCCCGAGTGCAGCCGCACGACGTCGATCTCCCGCTCGCGCGCGCCCTTGATGATCTCGACGATCTGCTCGAGCGAGAGGTTCGCGGAGTCGTGGCGCTCGGCGTCCGCGGGGAGCAGGCCGACGATCGTTTCGGCGACGAGCGACCCCGCGTAGATGCAGCAGCGCGCGCCCCGCAGCAGGCGCTCGGCCTTGATGGTCAGCAGTTCGGGATCCCCGGGACCCGAGCCGACGAAGATCACTTTCATGCGGACACCTTCCTTTCGGCGGGGACGAGGATCACCGAGAGATAGCCGAGTTGCTCGCCCCCGGCCTTGAGCCGTGTCAGGTCGGTCTCCACCCGCTCGCCTTCGAGCCCGACGCGCGCGACGAAGACGCTGCGCTGCGCGAGGCCGCGCGCCTCCAGCAGCGCGACGATCTCGGGCAGCCGCTTGCCGACTTTCATCAGCACGACGGTGCGCTCCCCGTCGATCGCCTCCCGGACGATCTCGAGGTCGTCGGAGACGGGGATCACCAGCAGCGGTCTCTTGCCCTCGCCAAGCGGGAACCCGGTCAGCGCAGCCGCCGCGCTGAAGGCGTTGACGCCCGGTATCGTGACGACCGCCGCCTCCGGCGAGAGCGCCTTCAGCGCGCGCACCAAGTAGATGTGCGTCGAGTAAAGCAGGGTGTCTCCGAGCGTCAGGAAGCAGACGTCTTCCCCGGCCTCCAGCAGCGCAGCGATCTCGGCGGCGCACTCGTTCCAGTGCCGCTCGAGCACCGCCTCCTCCTCGACCATCGGGAAGACGACCTCGTGGATCTGCGCCCCGGCGCCGGCGTACCTGCCCGCGATCTGAAGCGCCAGGCTCTCCGACTTGATCCTCGCCTTCGGCGCAAACACGTGGCGGCACGCCCCGATCACTTCCCGGCCCTTCACCGTGATCAGCCCCGGGTCGCCGGGCCCGACCCCGATTCCGTACAGTGTTCCCTTTTTCATGCGATCAGCTCTTCCTTTGCGATGACGACCACCGTCCGATGCGAGAAATCTCCGCGACGCAGCTGCGCGAGATCGATGCGGCTCACGCGCTCCGAAGGCAGGGTCAGGTCCTCGCACGCAATAGCGGCATACCCTTCGCCGCACCCCTCCAGCAAATCCGCGATCCAGCCGAAGGAATCCTTCCCCCCGGCCAGCACGGCCATGACCTTCTCGCCCGCAACCGCCGCCTCCGGCCGGGTGTGGTGCGCGCTGAGAATCCTGGCGCCGGTCCAGTCCAGCCCCAGCCGCGCGAAGGCGACCTGCGCCGAGCTGATCCCCGGCACGACCCGGCACGCGGCGCGGCCGAAGCGGCGCATGGCCAGCGTCCCCAGGCTCGCGATCCCGGGGTCCCCGGTGACCAGCACCGCCACCCGCTCGCCGGGGTCCAGCGCCGCCACGGCTTCCAGCAGAGCGCGCGAGCCGCCGTTCATGACGATCCTGCGCCCCCGGCATTCGGGGAAGAGTTCGAGCGCGCGGGCGGCCCCCACCAGCACCTGCGCGCCGGCGCAGGCCGCGCGGGCCTCCGGGGTCACGCACGCGGGCGCGCCCGGCCCGCAGCCGACGATCGCTATGCGCTTTTCCATCGCGACAGCTCCCCGCACGTCCCCAGGATTTCGCCCGTCATGTCGATCAACACCACCGCCGGGACCAGCCCGCACTCCAGCCTGGCCGCGGCCGAGCGCCCGACCTCGGCCGCCAGCCGGTCGGCCACCGCCCGCCGCCCCGCCGCGGGGAGTTCCGCGAGCACGCCCTCGACCGTCTCGCTCGCGGAAGGCGCCCCACCGAGCAGCTCCACCGCCAGGTCCTGCACATAGTTGCGCGCCGATGGCGAGGCGCGACTGTGGGTGTCCCAATACCCCATCGCGAGCTTCGCCAGCTTGCCGGGGTGCCCGAGCAGCAACAGCGCCTCGAAACCGCGGCCGACCGTCTTCTCGAGCATGTAGCCCCATTCGTTGCTGACCTCGACGACTTGACCCGCCCGCAGCGCGAAATGCCGCTCGGCCGCATTCTTGCCGATCTTTCCCGGCACCAGCACCGGTTCTTTTTCGCCGGCGGCCTGCGCAATGTCCAGGGCGCAGGCGAGCGCCTCGCGCAGCGCCGGGCAGCTGAACGGCACCACCCGGCCGGTCGTGCCGAGGATGGAGACCCCGCCCAGGATCCCGAGGCGGGGATTGAAAGTCCTGGCGGCAAGCTCCGCGCCGCCGGGAAGGGAGATCGTGACCTCGTAGCCGCCGGGCGACACCTCGCGGAGCGCCGCCGCGATCATGCGGCGCGGGCCCGGGTTGATCGCCGGCTCCCCGGGCGGTATCGACAGGCCGGGCTTTGTCACCGTGCCGACTCCCTCCCCCGCCCTGAAGGTCACCGCCGCGCCCGCCGTCTCGCGCACCTCAGCGACGATCAGCGCCTTGTCGGTGACGTCGGGATCGTCGCCCGCCGACTTTCGCACGGCCGCCCGCGCCCGCATCCCGCCGAGAGGCTCCGCAGCCTCGACCGCGAAGCTCTCCCGGGTGCCGTCGGGAAAGGGTATCGCCACTGCGCCGGCGGGCCCGTCGCCGCGCAGCAGCAGCGCCGCGGCTTTTGCGGCTGCCGCCGCGCAGGCTCCCGTCGTGTACCCGCCGCGCAGCTCGCTCACGGCGTCCCTTTGCGGAAACCGTCCGCGAGCACATCGTCCGGTATCAGTTCGAGCAGCTTCTCCCGGGCTTCGCCGATCGTCAGCGGCAGGCCGTCGATCGGCACGCCGTGGTATTTTTTCAGCTCGTAGAGCAGCCCGGAGATGTACGGCAGCCGCAGGTGCGCGGTCTTCAGTATCTCGTCGTCGCGGAAGATCACTTCCGGCGGGCCCTGGTGCAGCACCCGGCCGCGGTTGAGCACATAGATCCGGTCGGCGAACAGCGGGAGCATGTCGACGGAGTGCGTCGCCAGCAGCACGGTGATCCCGCGCTCCTTGTTCAGCCGGCTGAGCACGCGCATCATTTCCGCCTCGCCGGCGGGATCCAGGCCGGCGGAGGGCTCGTCCAGCAGCATCACCGAAGGCCCCATCGCCAGCACGCCGGCGATCGCCACCCGCTTCTGCTCGCCGAAGCTGATGTGGTGGATGGCGCGCTTTCTCAGGTGCTGCGCCGACACGAGCGAGAGCGCCTCGGCGACGCGCTCCTCGACCTCGGTGTCGCCCAGGCCGAGATTGCGCGGCCCGAACGCCACGTCCTCCTCGACCGTCGCCGCAAAAAGCTGGTCGGTCGGGTTCTGCAGCACCATCCCCACCTGCCGGCAGATGTCGTGCTGCTTCATCGCGCTGAGGTTCCGGCCCCAGAGGCTCACCACGCCCTGCGTCGGCTTGAGCAGCCCGACCAGCACCTTGAGCAGCGTGGTCTTCCCCGAGCCGTTGGAGGCCAGCAGCGCGACGAACTCCCCGCCGGCGAGATGGAATTCGATCCCGTCGAGAGCCACCGCCCCCGTCGGATAGGAGAAAACGACACCCTCCGCGCTCAAGGCTTCCCGCGGATTCTCCGATTCCCGCGTCACCGCAGCAGCCTTTCGCCGGCCAGGTAGGCGCAGCCCAGGGCCGCGAACACGCCGAGCAGCCCGACTGCCTCGCGCAGCGGTATCCGCGGCAGCGTCCCCGCGGGCATCGTCCCGGCGTAGCCCCTGAGCACCATCGCCTCGCTGGTGCGCGCCGCCTGATCCAGCGACCGCACCAGTACGGCGCCGGCGAGGGTCCCGACCGAACGCAGCGAGCGCCCCGCCCCGCGGTAGCCGAGGCGCAGCGTCTGCGCCGTGGCCATGTCGGCCGCGATGTCGAGCAGCACGAAGATGAACCGGTACATCAGCAGGCCGATCTCGACAAGGCCGCGGGGGATCCGCAGCCAGAGCAGCGCCCGGAAGAGCGCGTGCGCCGGGGTCACCATCCCGAGCAGCACGAGGACCGACGTGGCGCCCAGAACCCGGGACGCGAGCAGGCTCCCCGCCTGCAGCCCCTGGCGGGTGCCGCGGAGCGCGAGCCCGGCGATTTCCAGCGTGAACAGCGGCTCGCCGGACGTCGTGAACAGCCGGAACGCAAACAGCACCAGGACGAGCCCGAGCGGAATCGTCAGCCGCGCCGCGACGACAAGAAGCGGGAACCCGAGCGCGCCCATCGCGCCGAGCGCGGCGCCGGCCACCAGCAACGGCAGCGCCGGCCGGGTGGAGAACAACACCAGCAGGATCGCGCCAAGCGCGACGAGGAGCTTCACGCGGGGGTCGACCGCCGTGAGACGGTTCTCCCGGTAGGTAAAGATGTCCGAGAAGAGTTCAAACACGCATCACCCCTTCTTCCCGCCGCGCGGCGGGAATAGTGCGCGATAGCAGTAGCCGGCGATGAACCCCCCGAGGGCGCCGGCCACGAGGAAGACGAAGAGCAGCAGGTCGCCGCGATCGGTGTCGATCAGCGGTTCGCGGGGGGGGCGTCCGGCCTCGTGCGCGAACTTCTCCACGACCTTCTCGTCGACCCCGGCCCAATCCGACGCCGCCGACGCCGCCGGCGCCGAAAACGGCACCGCCGCCAGCCAGAGCGGCAGGGCCAGGGCGAGCAAGACCCCCTGCGCCCGCATCAGATCGGCCCCGCCGGGGGTTCCCCGACGAACTCGGGACGGCGCGCCAGCAGGAACTTCATCGCCGCCCCCGACACGACGGCCTCGAGAACGCCGAGCGGCACCTGGGTCGGCAGGAAGGCCAGCGCGATGGCCGAGAACGTCGCCGCGATCGTGGCGCCGCCGTGAAGGGCCGCGGCCAATTCCCCCGAAGTCGCGGCATAGGTCGCCCAATCCGAAACCAGGCCGGCCGCGCCGGCGGCGACGACCATGCCGAACCCGGCCCGGCGCAGCCCGGCGAAGACCAGCCAGCCGGCATAGGCCCCGACCACCCCCATCGAGACGATGTTCGCGCCAAGCGTCGTCAGCCCCCCGTGCGCGAGAAAAAGCGCCTGGAGCAGCAGCGCGATCGCGGCGATGACGGTGGTTACCGCCGGCCCCACGATCACCGCGGCGAGACCGGTGCCGCAGGGGTGCGAGGTCGTCCCGGTGAACGGCACCGGTATCGGCATGCAGGAGATCACGAACACCGCGGCGCCGACGAGGCCGGTCAGCACCTTGAAGTGCGGCGAGGTCCCGCTGCGGCGGCGCACCTCGCGCAGTCCCAGCCAGACGAAGGGCGCCGCGACCGCGAACCAGAGGCCCGCCCAGAGCGGCGGCAGGATCCCCTCGGAGATGTGCATGGCATGGGCGGGGGAGACGGAGCCGAGAAGCAGCGCGAGAGCCGCGACGACCGATCCCGCCCGCCGAAAGACCAGGGGCCGTGGGCCATGGCGGTCTGTCAGCCACGGCGCGGACCAGTCGGATTGCCGAGTCGCGGCTACGCCGCTCCTCGCAATGACCACGGTTCGTCGCTCGCTCATGTCATTGCGAGCCGAAGGCGCGGCAATCCGACGAAAAACACATGGCTCGTCATTCTGTCAGTGGTGGTGCCCGTGGTGCTTGCCCGCGCGGTACTTCTTCGCCTCGGCGGGGTCCATCGGCACGAACTCCTGCTGCCCCGCCGGGATCGGGAAGTTTTCCCTCCCCGGCAGCGCGACTTCCCGCACATCGGCGACACCGAGCGATTCGTCGATTCTCTTGCGGACCAGCTCCACCAGGATGTCGTCGTACCCGAGGTTCCCCCCGAGCTGCAGCCGCAACCCCGGGTACTTCGCCGCCTCCTCCTTCATCATCTCCGGGATGTCCAGACGGATGTGCAACCCCGTGTGCAGGAAATACGGGATCACCAGCACCCGGGTCGCGCCGCGCCCCACGAGCGCGGCGAGCGTCTCGGGGAAGTGCGGCGGCAGCCGCGACATGAAACAGTACTCGACCAGCGGGAAGCCGTGCCGCTGCTTCAGGATCGCGGCCACCCGCTCCATGTCGCCGCCGGCCTTCTCGACCCGGCTCCCGTGACCGAGCAGGATCACCGAGGGGAGCGCGTCGCCCGCCGGTTTCGTCTTCGCGCTCATCGCGCCTCCTCCGCCAGCGAACAGAGCGCGTGGACGGCGGCAACCGCCAGCGGGCTGCCTCCCTTTCTGCCGGCCACCGCGACGTACGGAACACCGAGTCCCATCAGCTCCTCCTTGCTTTCGACCACGTGCACGAAGCCGACCGGCAGCGCCACGACGAACGCCGGCCGCACCCCCTCTTCGACGATCATCCGATTGAGCTCCAGCAGCGCGACCGGCGCGTTACCGAACACCGCAATGCCGCCGTCGAGCATCGGCCGGGCCTTTCTGACCGCGAAAAGCGACCGCGGCAGGCCGGCCGCGCGCGCCTCCCGGGCCACATCGTCGTCCGCGATGTGGCAGAACACGCGCTCCGGGCCGTACTGCGGGTGCGCCCGGCGCAGCCGCTCGCTCGAGAGCCCCGCCCGGATCATGTTCGAGTCGACGTACAGCGGCCGGCCCGCGCGCAGTGCCGCGATCCCGGCCTCCACCGCACCCGCCGAGAAACGCACGCTCCCGGCCAGCGCGATGTCCGCCGACGCGTGGATCATGCGCTGCACCACGCGCCACTGCCCCGGCGTGAAGCCCTGATGCGGCACTTCGGCGTCGATGGCGGCGAACGACGCGGCCTCGATCGCCTCGGGCGCCTGGCGCCCCTCAATGACCATGTGGATCCGCGGCCTCATCGAAACTCCTGCCTCTTCAGCACTGCCGTGCATCAGCTCTCCTTTTTCCCGTTCTGTTTCCGATCGGATCGGCCTCGACTCTCGTCGTTGATTTCGTTCCCGTGCGGGCTGCGGGGTCCTGCCTGCCACCCCGCCGCTGGGGTGGTCGCTGCGGACCTCCACCGTGTTTATGCCCCCCGAGCGGGCACTCCATCCGGTCCGCCGATGGAGACCTCCCCTTCGCGCCACCCCTCCGCCCAGCTGGTGCTCGAGCTCAACGACTTCCACCCTCCGCGCAGCAGCGATAGAGCCGCTCGGCCATCGCGGGACGGGAGGCGAAATGCAGATGCGCGTAGCTTGCCAGAACCGTCCCGTTCGTGAAGCCCTCGCGCCGCTCTTCGCCGTCCCGGTTGCGCCTGAGGCGGTAGACGCAGCGCCACCCCGGCTCGCCCGCGGGGTCCCCGACCAGTTCGGAATAGTGGAACTCGTGTCCCCGGACGACACTTCCGGCCGCACCCCAGAGCGAATCCTCGGTCAGCTCCGCCGCGACATACCCGAGCGCCCTGCGCCGCTCGAGCATCCGGGTTCCGCAGGGCAGCACGCCGCACATCGCCCGGCGCTCGCCGCCCGCCACCGCAATCCACTGCGACAGGTACATCAGCCCGCCGCACTCCGCGTAGACCGGGCGGCCGCTCGCAGCGAACGCCGCGACCGACCGGCGCATCGTCTCGTTGGCGCAGAGCGTCTCGGCGAAGGCCTCAGGGTAGCCCCCCCCGAGATAAAGGCCGTGCAGGCCCTCCGGCAGGCCGCCCGCCCGCAGCGGGGAGAAGCGCACCAGCTCGAAGCCGGCCTGCTCGAGGGACGCGAAAGCGTCGGTGTAGTAGAAGTGAAATGCCTCGTCGAAGGCCACCCCGAGCCGGAGCCGCGGGACCGAAGGCTCCGGCGCGGCGGGTCGCTCCGCGTCCGGCAGCGGCGCGGCGACGCGGGCAAGCGCGAGCACCGCATCCAGGTCGACGTGCCGCTCCAGCGCGTCCGCGAGCGCGTCCAGCAGATCTTCCCCGAGCAGCCCGCGATCGGCCGTCACGAGGCCGAGATGGCGGCTCGGCAGCGTCGCAAGCGCACCGCGGGGGATCGCGCCGAAGAGCGGGGGGAGCCCGGCCGCGCGCAGGGACTCCTCGAGGCCGGCCGCGTGCCGCGCCGACCCCGCGTGGTTCGCGATGACGGCCGCGACATCGACCCCGTGCTCGAAGCCGACAAACCCGCGCACCAGCGCCGCGAAGCTGCGCGACATGCCGTGGGCGCCGGCGACCAGAATGACCGGCGCCGCCAGCAGCTTCGCGATCTCGCCGGAGCTGCCCTCGAGGTGCGCGGGCGACGCGCCGTCGAAGAGACCCATCACCCCCTCGACGACACTGATGTCCGCGCCACGGCTCGCGCGCTCGAAGAGTTCCGCCGCATAGGCCGTACCCATCATCCAGCCGTCGAGGTTGTGGCAGGGACGCCCCGAGGCGATGGCGAGATAGGTCGGGTCGAGAAAGTCCGGTCCGACCTTGAAGGCGCTCACGGACAGACCGCGCCTGGCCAGCGCGCGCAGCAGGGCCACGGTGACCGTGGTCTTGCCCACGCCGCTGCCGGTCCCCGCGATCAGCACTCTCGGGCACTGCATCTCAATACTCCACGCCGCGTTGGGCCTTGATGCCCGCCTTCAGGCCGTGCTTTCTGAGGCACATCTCGGTCACCGTGTCGGCGGCGGCGATCAAGCCCGGCGTGGCGCCGCGTCCCGTGAGCACCAGAACCGACCCGGGCCGCGCATGGCCCACGACATCCAGCGCCGCCTGCTCGGGCACCAGATTCTTCGCGACCGCGAGGCAGAGTTCGTCGAGCACCACGACGTCGTAGGATCCGGACAGCAACGCCGCATCGGCCTCACGCAGCACGCTCTCCGCCGCCTGCCGGTGAATGGCGAACTCCGCGCTCTTCTCGGCGGGCACGAAGCCGCACCCCCGCTGTTCGATCGCGAACCCGGGGATCTGCCGCGCCGCGACGAGTTCGCCGGTCTGCTGCCCGCCCTTGACGAACTGCAGCACGAGCACCCGCAGGCCGTGGCCGGTGGCCCGCAGCGCCAGTCCCAGCGCCGCGGTGGTTTTGCCCTTGCCGTCGCCGGTGAAGATCAGGATCCGCGCCTTGTCAGTCATGGTGGTCATGTTCCTCCCGTGCAGGCTCCGGGGTCCTGTCGCTGCGGACCTCCATCGTGTTTATGCCCCCCGAGCGGGCACTCACTTCGTTCCGCCGATGGAGACCTCCCCTCCGCGCCACCTCTTCGCCCCTCCTGTCCTATGAGAACCGATGCCAGAGCAATGCCCGGGCGCCCAGAAAGAGCAGCGCCGCCAGCAGGTACGTCACCGTCATCAGTGCGACCGTTCGGCGGATGTGCCTGCCGCCCAGCGGCTCCAGGGCGTCGCCGAGAAAGGGCTTGGTCGACGGCTTGCCGAAATAGGAGCTGACGCCGCCGAGCCGCACGCCGAGAGCGCCCGCCATCGCCGCCTCCGTGAGGCCGGAGTTCGGGCTCGGATGCTTCCTGCCGTCCCGCGCGAGGCAGCGCCACGCCTGCAGCGGCCGCCCACCCACCAGCAGTGCCGCGACGGGGACCAGCGCCGCGGTGATTCTCGCCGGGAGGTAGTTGACGAGGTCGTCCAGCCGCGCCGAGGCCCAACCGAACTTCAGATAGCGCTCGGTCCGGTAGCCGAACATCGAGTCCAGCGTGTTCACGGCCTTGTACATCATCGCCGCAGCCGGCCCGCCCAGGACCGCGAACAGCAGCGGCGCCGTGACGCCGTCCACGGTGTTCTCCGCGACGCTCTCCACGGCGGCGCGGGCCGTCTCCCCCTCGTCCAGCGCCCCGGTGTCGCGGCTGACCATCAGCGCCGTTTTCTGCCGGGCCTCCGGGAGATCCCCGCGATCGAGCGCCCTGAAGACGGCCAGCGCGTGCCCGGCCAGATCCCGCGCCGCGAGCGTGAAGGCGATCAGCACGATCGACACGGCATCCCCGAGCGCGGGGTGGATCGCCGCGGCCGCGCGCACCAGCAGGAAGACCGCCGCGCCCGCCGACCCGACCATCACGAGCACCGTCACCACCCCGGCCGCCCGCGCCGAGGGGATCAGTCTTCTCGTCAGCGCCTCCAGCCCCGTCGCCAGCGCCCCGAGCGCCCGGATCGGATGCGGCAGCCAGCGCGGATCGCCGATCGCCGCATCGAGAGCCATCGCCGCCATGATCTGATACTCCAGTCTCACGCCAGACCCACCAGGCGCAGCACGGCCTTGAGATCGATGCTCGCGCGCACCGTCGCCGCGAGGCGCTCGAAGGCCTGCTCAAGGTCGTAGACCGCGACCGGCTTGCCCAGCGGCGCCAGGCCCCGGCGCTCCCGCAGCCGGTCGATGAACCAGCGGCGGAACGCGTCGTCGTCGAAGATGCCGTGCAAGTACGTGCCCCAGACCGCGCCGCCGCGCGCCGACACGCCGACGGTCTCGCCGTCGGCGCGCACGATCCCCGGCTCCCACCCCTCGCCTTCGAGTTGCCCGTGGTGGATTTCGTAGCCGCGCACCGTCAGACCCGACTCGGCGTGCAGCGCCACCGCGCGCGTCAGCGTCTTCTCGCGCTCGAGCACGTTCGTCACCGGCAGCAGCCCGAGCCCGCGCGCCACGCCGCCGAGCGCCCCCTCCAGGCCGTGCGGGTCGCGCACTTCGCGGCCGAGGATCTGGAAGCCGCCGCAGATGCCGACCACGGGCACGCCCGCCCCGGCCAGCGCGACGATCCGCTCCCCGAGGCCGCGGGCTACGAGCGCCGGCAGATCGGCCATCACGTTCTTGCTCCCCGGGATGATCACGGCATCCGCGCCGTCGAGATCCGCCGGCGCGCGCGCGACCTGCAGCCGCACGTCCGGCTCGAGCTTGAACGGATCCAGATCGGTGAAGTTCGAGATGTGCGGCAAATCAACGACGGCAATCCGCACGCAGCCGTCGGCGGCCCGCAGGTCGTGATACGAACCGTTGCGGAACCCGAGCGAGTCCTCCTCCGGCAGCCCGAGCGCCTTGAGGTACGGCACGACGCCGACCACCGGTTTGCCGGTGCGGCGCAGCGTGTACGTCAGGGCGTCTTCGAGCAGCCGCGCATCCCCGCGGAACTTGTTCACGACGAAGCCCGCCAGCAGATTGCGCTCCCAGGTGGTCAGGCACTCCATCGTGCCGACGAACGACGCGAAGACCCCGCCGCGGTCGATGTCGCCGACCAGCAGCACCGGGGACTGGGCATAGCGCGCCATGTGCATGTTCACGATGTCGTGACTCTTCAGGTTGACCTCGGCGGGGCTCCCCGCGCCCTCGAGCACCACGACGTCGAACTCGGCGGCGAGCGAGTCGTAGGCGGCCTTGGCGGCGGCGAAGGCCTGCGGCTTGTAGCGCACGTACTCGGCAACCTGCATGTTGCCCACGGGCCGGCCGTTGACGATCACCTGCGATCCGGTGTCGCTCGAGGGCTTGAGCAGCACCGGGTTCATCCGCACGTCGGGCTCGAGCCGGCAGGCCTGCGCCTGCACCACCTGCGCCCGGCCCATCTCGCGGCCATCGGCGGTAACGAAGGAGTTCAGCGCCATGTTCTGCGACTTGAACGGCGCGACGGCGACCCCCTCCTGGAAGAGGATCCGGCAGATCGCCGCGGTCAGCACGCTCTTGCCGGCGTTCGAACAGGTCCCCTGGAACATCAGCGAGCGGGCGCGCTTCACGCGCCGGGGCGGCCGGGCCACGCCGCGCGCGTCGCGCAGCGCCGCCACGAGACGGCAGTTCTCGTCATCGGACCGGACCGCGACTCTGAAGAAGCGATCATCGAGGCCGTCGTAATTCGCGCAGGAGCGGATCGCAATGCCCGATTGCAGCACCTTGCCTGCCAGCGCCGCGGCACCGGTGGCGTCGTCCTCGATCTTCACCAGCAGGTAGTTCGCCCGTCCGGGAAAGACCTTGAAACCCGGAATCTCCTCCAGCTCGCGCCGCAAGCCCGCGCGCGCCGGGCCGAGCCAGCGCTGCGTCTCGCGCACGAACGCCTCGTCCGCCAGCGCGCGCACCCCCACTGCCTGCGCGATCGCGTTGACGGACCAGCGCGCCTGCAGGGTCCGCAGCCGCTCCGCGACCGCTTCGTCCGCCGCCGCGGCGCCGAGCCGCAGCCCCGGGATCGCGAACATCTTCGTGAAGGACATCATGACCACCACGTTCGCGGGCCGCTCGGCCGCGAGGCTCGGCACTCCTTCGACGAAGTCCAGGAACGCCTCGTCGACCACGAACGTCATCAGCGGGTGCGCCGCAGCCAGCGCACGGATCTCCGCCGGCTCGCACAGCGCACCGGAGGGATTCGCCGGGTGGCCGAGAAACACCAGATCGCCGGGCCGCAGGTGCGGCGCGATCAGTTCCGGCCGGGAGGCGAAGCCGGTCGCCTCGGCCATCGCGATCTTGAGCACCGGCAGCTCTGCCGCCGCGGCCGCCGCCTCGTAGTCCAGGTACGCGGGCACCGGGATCACGGCGCGGCGCGCCCGCACCGCGCGCGGCAGCAGGAAGAGCAGCTCCGAGGAGCCGTTGCCCGCCACCGTCTCGGGCTCGCGGCAGCCCTTGCGCGCGACGATCGCCTGGATCAGCTCCGCGCACTCGGGGTCGGGGTAATGGACGCTCTGCAGCAGCGCTGCGGCCGCCACCTCCGCGAACCAGTCCGGCGGACCGAGCGGGTTGATGCTCGCCGAAAAGTCGAGGATCTGCTCCGGGGCGATCCCGGCCTGCGCCGCGAGACGCCGCAGGTTCCCGCCATGGATCTGCTTCACGCGACACCCCCACGCTGGACAGCCATCAGCACGACGAGGGCCGGCACAACCTCGGCCAGCTCGCAGGCGGCGCCCAGCGTATCACCGGTGTAGCCGCGGATCTTGGCGCGGCACCAGAGCGCGAACAACGCGGTCACGCCGACCGCGGCCGCCGCGCCGGCCAGCCCCGCGGCGCCCGCCGCGAGGAATCCCGCCGCGGCCAGGGACGTCACGGCGAACAGCGGCGGGAAGACGGTGTGCTTTCGTTGAAACGCCGTCCCGAGGCCCTTCTCGCGCACATACTGAAGCGTCGACATCAGCAACACCGGCGCCATCCTCCCCGCCAAAGGCAGCAGCAGCAGCGTGCCGAACCGCAGCGTGGGAGGCAGCGACGCCACCGCCGCGACCTTCAGCAGCAGCATGCCGACGATCGCCAGCACGCCCATCGGGCCGACCCGGCTGTCCTTCATGATCTCGAGGATCCTCTCGCGGGGGCGGGAGCTCAGAAAGCCGTCGGCGGTGTCCGCGAGCCCGTCCAGGTGCAGCGCCCCGGAGATCGCCACCATTGCGATCACGGTCAGCACGCTCGCCGGCAGCGTCGGCAGCAGCGCGCTGGCCCCCGCATCGAAGATGGCAATCAGCAGGCCGATCAGCAGGCCAATCGGCGGGAACCAGACGATGCTGCGCTCCAGTTCCCGGCTCCCCCCGCACCAGCGGTGGGGGACCGGCAGGATCGTCAGAAACGCCAGCCCCGCGAACAACGGCCCGAAAAATGTCATCGCCCTTCCCGCCCTCCGCTCACGCCGCAGCGACTCACTCCGTGGAGGAGACGCCCGCCTCGCCGAACGTCGCGACCTCGGTCAGGATCCGGACCGCGGCCTCGACCAGGTGCATCGCCAGCGCCGCCCCCGTGCCCTCGCCGAGGCGCAGGTCCAGGTCCATCAGCGGCTTCTTGCCAAGCTTCGCCAGCGCCACCTGGTGCCCGCGCTCGACGCTGCGGTGCGCGGCGATCATGTAGCCCGCGGAGGCGGGGCACAGCCCCTGCGCGATCAGCGCCCCGGCGGTGGAGATGAAGCCGTCGATGATCACCGGCTTGCGCAGGGATGCCACCCCGAGGATGACGCCGGCGATCCCGGCGATCTCGAAACCGCCGACCTTCGCCAGCACGTCCAGCGCGTCGGCGGCGTTCGGCTTGTTCACGCCGATCGCCTTCTCGATGACGCCGACCTTCGCCTTGAGCTGGGCATCGTCGATGCCGGTGCCCTTGCCGGTCACCGCGGCCACCGGCTCGCCGGTCAACACCGCGACGATCGCGCTGCTGGGCGTCGTGTTGCCGATCCCCATGTCCCCGGTGCCGAAGACGTCCGTCGTCGCCCCCAGCGCGAGCGCGATCTCGATGCCGGCCTCGACGGCGCGCACCGCCTCCTCGCGCGTCATCGCGGCGCCGACCGCCATGTTCTTCGTGCCGTCCGCGATGTGGACCCGCTTGATCTTCCCGGCGGCCGCCAGCGCGGAGAGATCGCCGCGCACGCCCATGTCGACGACCTGCACCCCGGCGCCCACCAGCCGCGCCAGCGCGTTGATCCCCGCGCCGCCGGCGACGAAGTTGAACACCATCTGCTGCGTCACCTCGGACGGATAGAGGCTGACGCCCTCCGCGGTGACGCCGTGATCCCCGGCCATGACCACGACGGTCTTGCGCGCGACGGGGGGACGGGCCGAGCCGGTGATCCCCGCCAGCTCCAGCGCCAGGTCCATCAGCCGCCCGAGCGCCCAGTGCGGCATCGTCAGCTGGTCGAGCCGGGTTTTCGCGATGGCCTGTGCCGTTGCGTCGAGCGGTGCGATCTTCGCGCAGGTCGTTTCCAGCAGCTTCATTGCTCCGGGTCTCCTTTGAGGGTGATTGGCAGGCCGCAGACCACCAGGACCGCCGCGTCCGCGGCCGCCGCGATCGCCTGTCCGCATCGTCCCACGAGGTTGCGGTAGAGCCGCGTCGGCGCATCCGGGGGGACGATCCCCAGACCGACCTCGTTCGTCACGAAAATCACGGTGCCGGGGGCGCTCCGGGCCTCCCGCACCACCATGTGCGTCAATCCGGCGAGCTCCTGCTCGGTCACCTCCCGCCCCGCACGCGAGGCGCGGTACATCAGGTTGTTCACCCAGAGCGTCAGGCAGTCCACGAGGATCACGCCGGCAGCACCGGCGCGCCCGATGGCTCCCGCGAGGTCGGCCTCCTCCTCGATCGTCGTCCACATCCCCGCATCCCGCTCGTGCCGGTGGACTTCGATCTTTCTCGCCATCTCCTCGTCGATTGACGGGCAGGTGGCGATGAACGTCCACGGCCCGGGCCGGGCTTCCGCCAGTCGCAGCGCGTACGCGCTCTTGCCGCTGCGGCTGCCGCCGGTGACGAGGATGACCGTGCCCATGCTCAGGCGCCGTTCTTCCAAAAAATGGTCATTCCGCAATTCATGGTCGTCGCGCATTTCGTAGCGGCGGGGTTGATCCCCGCCCGCCCCCATGACGCGTCACCGCCAACGTCGGGGAGGCGATAGACCCGCTCCCCTGCGAACAACCCAGACCCCGACATCAGTCGCATCATTCCCGCCCCACCCCGATGTCCCGGACGTTGCCCAGCGATTGCAGCAGCGCCCCGCCCTCGAACAGCGCCAGTTCGACCACCCCCGCCGGCCGTATTTCAAACGCTGCGTAGCTGCGGGGATCCAGCCGCAGCAACGCGCAGAGCATGAACCGGATGACCCCGCCGTGCGTGAAGGCGACCACGGTCTCCTGCGGCACGGCGGCCATCCTGTCGGCCGCGGCCCCGATACGTCTCGTGAACTCGGCGATGCTCTCGCCGCCGGGGAACCGGAATCCGGGTTCGAACCGGGCCCAGCGATCCACGGCCGCGGCGTCCTTGCCGGCGATGTCGGCGAAGCTCAGCCCCTCCCACTCGCCGAAGTCCACCTCGCGCAGATCCGGGTCCAGAACCGGTTGCAGCGAGAGCCCGGCGAGGGCGGCGCAGGCGGTCGCGGTGCACCGCTGCAGCGGGCTGCAAAAGCAGGCCCCGGACTTCTTCCCCGCCAGCCAGGAAGTCAGATCCCCGGCCTGGCGCAGACCGGCCGGCGAGAGGACGGCGTCCGTCGAGCCGACGAACCGGCCCTCGAAGCGCTCCTCAACCTGTCCGTGCCGGATCAGGATCAGCCGCCGTGCCATCGTGCTCTTCCCGCCTCCCGCGCGCCAAAAAAAATCCCCGGACCTGTTTCACCAGGCCCGGGGATGCCGTATTCCATCCTCGGTGCAAGCCGCGACTCCCCCACCCCTCGGGGGAAGTTCACCAACTGCCTCGCGAGCAGGTCTTCTGGCTCCCGGATCTCCCTACTCGCCGCGCCTTCCCATCCCTCCCGGGACAGTGGCGGATTCGGCTTTCGTCCCCGGTTACAGCGGCGGGTCCGCGACGGTTTCTCACCGTCTTCCCTATCATGGCCTCGGCGGCCACTCGCGATTGCTAGTATTTGCGTAGCGTTTGCCTTTGTCAAGCCCTGCTCGCAGGAACTTCTGGCTAACCCCCGCTCGAAGGTTGGTAACTTATGCCTTGGTCGCCATAGCTCTCGTACACATGCTGGAAGACAAAACAGCACTTCGTTTTGTACAGCTCGGGCGAGTAGGCGCGCGGCAAGCCCTCATCGAGGGCGTCCTCGGGCGTGAGTTCGGGCCCCGGACGGGTGAGGATGTCGAAGACCGTCAGCTCCTCCTCTGTGAGATGCTCGCGGACGTGGCGCTGCTGTTCATCGGTCATCGTGCGGCTGAGGTCCGGGAGTTCGTTGAACAACTCCTCGATATTCCGGCTGCCTGCGTTGTAGGTGGCGATCAATTCCCCGAAACGGGCGAGGAAGTCGACCCGTGTCCGGTTCGCACGCACCATCGCTTCAAGCTGGATGCGGATGGCAGCCTTGAGCTGCTCCAGCTCGATGTTGCGCGTCTTCGATTTGGTAAAGCGTTTCGCCAGCGCTTCAAAATCGATCTTCGATAGGTCCAGAATTCGCGAATGGTCGCCGGCACCCTTCCGGATGACGAAGCCGTCCGCGGCGATGGATGCATCGAGAAGGCGGTTGATTTCGCCCATCACCCCGGTGATGTCGCCATACGTCCCCCCCGTGCGCTCGCGGATGGCGGCGGCGATGATGCTCAGGCATGATGTGACCGCCGCGAATTCAACCACCGCCGGATCGGGCTTCACCGCGTCGTAGAGCGTCTGCACCAGCCTTTCATACCCCAGATACTCCTTGCGCAGCGGATCCGGCGAGATGAGCGCTTCGACGGCCAGCGCGATGCCATTCAGGCGTTGCATCCCTTGCGCGGCGACAATCTCCCGAATCCTTACCCCGTTGCGCGCACAGAAGTCCTCGGTCGCCGCGATGGCGACACGCAACTGTTCGACGAGTTCTTTCTTCTCGCGAACCGGCGCCGCCCCACCCCGCGCTCCAGGCGCCTCTCGGTCTCCTCGCTCAGTTCAGCCTCCTCGATTAGCGCGTAGATGTCGTCGTTGAGGCTCGGGTTCTCCAGCAGCAGCTCGGGCGTGCGGTTCTCGTAGAAGAGCGGCACGGTGGCCCCGTCCTCCACGGATTGCTGGAAATCGTAGATCGAGACGTAGTCGCCGAAGACCTCGCGCGTGCGCTCCTCCCCTACGATGAGCGGCGTGCCGGTGAAGGCGAGAAAGAGCGCGTTGGGCAGCGCCGTCCGCATGTTCAGCGCGAGCGTGTCGTACTGGCTCCGGTGCGCCTCGTCGGTGATCACGATGACGTCGCGCCGGTCGCAGAGCACCTCCGCCAGCTGGAACTTGTGGATCAGCGTGAACACATACCGGTGGTTCTCCCCGAGCAGCCGGCTCGGCTCGCAGGTTCCCCGGAGCACCACCTCCAGCGACACGCGGCGCGGCTCGTCTTCACGCTCGATGCGCTTCCACTCAAGAAAGCGCTCCCAATCCGCCATGAGCGAGCCCACGCGGCTTTCGGTGCCGTTCGATGCGATCAGCAAAGCGTTGAACCAGAAGAGCTCCGGGACGCCATTCTGCGCGTGCTTATAGCTGGTGAGGTTCTCGTCGAAAGCCTGCCGGGCCGACACACCCGGCTTCTTCAACTCCACGACGACGAGCGGCAGGCCGTTCACGAAACCGATCAGATCCGGACGACAGGTGTAGAGTGAGCCCGTGATGGTCATCTGACTGACCAGGAGGAAGTCGTTTGCCCGCGGGTTTTCTCAGTCCATCACCCGCACGCGCTCGAGTTTCTGGCCGCCCTTGTCGCGGTCCGGCACCTGGACCGTGATCCCGTCCTTGAGCAGCGCGTAGGCCTCGCGGTTGGCGGCCGCCATGCCCATCGCCGAGCGGTCGCGCGTCAGCTCGTCAACCGCGGCGGCGATCGCCTCCGCCGCGAGCGCCGGGTTTAACCGCTGAAGGGCCGCTTGCAGCCGGGCTGATAGCACAACCCCGCCTCTCGTTGCCCGGCCAAGCGTTCCGCCCTCGCCGAGGACTTCGTCCATCGCCGACACGGTCCGCCATCCCAGCTCCGCGAAAAGACGGATAGCGGGCTGCTCGACGAGCTGGTCCTCGGTGTAAGGATGAGGGGTCATGTCAGCACGTACGCGGCCCTTCTCGAGGGTTCTGGTCAAGTAACAGTCAAGCGTCGATCAAGTGCGCAGCGAAGTTATCGGTCTCGTTGCGTACGCATTCCAAGTGTCGTTCGAAGTGCTTCGCGCACTGCTCTTGACACCAAGAACGCTTCGCGGGCGGTGCCCTTGTCGGCCGACTCTCCTGGATATCGGACCTGGACGGCGTAGAGGTTCAGCCGCTGCAGATCCGGACGAAGCAACTCAAGGCTGGAGACCGCCACGAGAGCCTGATCGAGGAGGGCGATGAGATTGTGCGTCTTCCCGAAGGGGAGACCCTTTTCCTGGAGAAAAGCTTTCAGGTACTTCTCGGCGCATTGCTGGGCGTGAAAACAGGCAGCGTCGTAATTCGGTTTCTTTCGGGCGCGCAATTCCCGTTCGGCGGTGGTGAAATCACCCTCGGCTTTGTTGACCCACTCACGTACGAGTGGATTCATGAAGCACCGTGCCCCGATCAAGAATCTGCTTAAGGAAGAAGTCGTTCAAGGCAACGCGGCGACGGACATCCTCCGGAGTGCGAACGACAAGGTCAACCGCCGCTCGAACTTTGATCTTGTCAAGAATTTCCACCGCTTTGCGAATGCGGTTCCCGCGAAAAGGCATGACGACGAGGAGATCAATGTCGGAATCCTTGCCTGCGGTGCCATTGGCGTACGAACCAAAAAGAATCACTCGCTCCGGCCGAAATTCCCGGACGATCATGTCGGAAAGTTCTCTAATCTCGGGAAGCGTTACCATGCTGAGAGTATAACCCAGATGCCGTGCCTGCGCTTCAGAGGCGAACCGGTTCCGATTCGGATCCGACAAGCCGCGCCAGTGCCTCTGCGACGCAATGTCTGTGGCACATCGAGGGCTTCTCCTCATAACAGGTCAGCGCGACCCGGTGCCCGTCACGCTCGACCCAGCCGCGGATGGTCTCCAACTCGACTTCCTGCCGAGGCAGGCTTTCTCTCTCGTACAAGTCAAACAGGGCATCGTAGTCGGCCTGCGTTTCAAACTTCCGCCATTTATCGGTAGCGATACCCAAATCCGGCAGGTGCTCATACCGGATACCGAGCCCCTCGCAGGTTTTGCTCAGGGTGCCCTTGGAGAATCCGAACTTCCGGCTCAGCGGGTTTCGACGCACGTCGCACAGGAGTGTCACCGAACCGCGAAGAAGTAGATTGAGGTACCGCTCCAGCGACTTGCCCTCGTACCCGACCGTCACGAGCCCCGGGCCAAGCGATCGTGGGCGTGCGGAAAGCACCCGCGCCCTATCCACCGCCTCCGGCAATACCCGCGCGACGATCTCGCTTCGTGTCGCATAGTAGGGGTGGCGGCGATAGACGTCTGCGATCAAGTCATCGCCATGGAGTTCCGCCCGATTGTGGACGAACTTTGTCACGTCCTGGACGTCGAATGGCTGCTGGCGAACGGCAGCGATGCCCGCCGCTGTGAGTTTCCAGTGATTCTCGTCGTTTTCAAGCAGCCCGACCGCCATAAGCCGCCGCTTGTCGGCATACGAAGTGTGTGAAAAACGGGATGGTCCCGTCCCAGTATTCAGGAGTATCAGTCTTCGGTGTGCCTCCGCTGAGTATCTCTGCGAGGTCGGTGAAAACGGTCACTTCCCATCCCTTGGGAATGGGACCGGGGGGAGAGGGCGTGCGGGGGTGGTTCTCGTTACCGGGGAAGCGGAAGAGGACGAACCACTCGCGATAGAGGGCGCGGACCATTTCCTCCAGGATCCGGATGCGCCGCAGGTTGTTCTCGATCAGGTCGTCATACGCCGACAGGATGCCCGCGATCCGCCGCTGCACGGGGAGCGGCGGCACACGGACAGGGAACTCAGGGAAATTCGTAAGCGGAATGCGATCCACCGTCGAACCGGACAGCATGTTGTTCTTGATCACTGCTCTCCAGTCCGTCGTGAAGAAGTAGTACAGGAGGTAGCGGAAATCGGTTTTCTCTGGATCGAGACGTATCAATGCCATGCGTCGACCAAGGCACCCACGGAAACCTTGGGGGATTACTGGGTACCGATTGAGTGTCGCTTCGTAGGTGAATACCAGGTCGCCTGGACGTGGCTCGACCCGCCGTGTCCACGTTCCGAAATCATCTTCCGCAATGTGCCGTACATCCAGCATATCGAGACAACCATCATCCGTGACATTCTTGATCCCGAGGAACACTGGCCCTTCATCTGAAGGCTTCGGCGTAGCATGAGGACCGTCGTACAGACCTTCGTAGAGTTCTTTGATCGGAACCGTTTTCCAGACTTCACGCCGCAAGTTAATTCTCCAGAATTTCGGTCACGTTGCTGGCGATGGTTTGTTCGAGGTCGCGGGCCAGGGTGTTTAGGACCTCGAGCTCTTCATTCAGAGTTTCGAGCTTCTCCTTGAAGTCCTCGTCGCTTACTTCCTCGCCGGGGGCAACGCCGACGTAGCGGCCGGGGTTGAGACTCCAACCCTGGGCTTCGATCTCGGGGAGGGATGCGACGCGGCACAAACCAGGCACGTCACGGTAGGAAATCCCCCCGCCCTTCCGGTTGACACCCTTCGCCGAAAGGGATGAATTGAAAACCTCGACGAGCTTGGCCTTCGCCTCGTCGCCGCCGAGAGTGTAGTCCGGCTGCTCGCCGAGGAAGTACTCGTAGATCCGTCCAAAGGCGTCGTAGTCGATGCTCGCCGGGATCTTGGAGACCTTCTTGAGCAACTCCTTGAGGAGCGTCCCGGTGAAGAGGTTGTACGTTCGGGGCAGGACGCCGGCGAGCTGCGGGTTGTGCTTCTCGATATCGCGCATCGCCTCGTTGACGGCTTTTCCGACATCGGTGCCCTCCGGCAGCACAAGAAGGCGGCCGAAGCGGGCGTTCGGCGGGAGGTAGAGGATACCCTCGGCTTGGTAGGCGGCGGGGTCATCGAGGCGGGAACCGCGGCGCGAGGAAGCCGACGCCTTCTCGAGCTTTGTGCGTTGCGCCGCGAATCGGACCTCGGCGAAGCGCAGGAAGATCAGGCCGAGGACAGGCGTGGAGTACTGCGCGGAGGTCAGGCCGGAGTTGGCGCGAAACTGGTCCGCAGCCGCCCAAAGTCGCTTCTGAGCGTGTCGGTGGCGGTGTCCTTCTCCGCGGGGGCGATCCAGTGCATGCAGTCGTGTCCTCCAAGCGTTGACGAGACCGTACTTTAGCAGGTGAAGCCGGTCGGGAGTAAACTGCCTTTGATTTCGCCCACGATCTCGCGGGCCGCTTCAGGACTCGGCTTCAGGGTTTTCCGTGAGAGCCCGTCGAGCGTGCGTCTGAAGACGGCGACGAGCCTGTCGTTGAGCGCCCGCAGCAGCGGGTCCGACGCCTGGTCGGCGCAGAGCCAGACTTCCCGGGGAAGGCCCGCGAAGAGGTGGCGGCAGCCCTCGGCCATGGTCTCGGCAAGAAACGCCACCTCGGCGTGCCGATAGGGGACGCTCCCCTCGTAGGGGTTGACGGGCGAGACAACCAGCCGCCCCTCCGCGAGCGCCTGACGGTACGCGGGAGTCGGCCCGAGCAGGATCTGCTGGTGATAGAGCACATTGGCGGTGACGCTCAGCCTCGAGAGCAGGTTTTCCTCCTCGAGGAAGCCCAGGTTCACCCGGACGTCTTCCAGCGAGCTGTCCGGCTCGAACATGATGAACCCGACGTTCGGCTCGACGCCGTGGGCACGCAACACCTGCAGCGCCCGGCGATTCTGCGCCACAGTCGTGCGCTTGTTGAGACGCGCGAGCGTCGCGTCGGAGCCGCTCTCCAGGCCGATCAGGATCTCGTCGAAGCCGGCCTCGACCAGGGCCCCGATCACCTCGTCGTCAATGTCGTTGACGCGGCCTTCGAGCCCGAAGTTCACGCGAAAGCGCTCGCGGATCATCCGGGCGAGCGTGAGCGCCCGCTGGCGGCCGCGCTCGCCGGGGCCGAAGAAGTTCGGGTCCACGAAATAGAACCGTTTCTTCTCCGGGTGGGACTCGAGCACCGCGGCCATCTCCGCGATCACCCGCTCGGGGCGGCGGGGGCGCCAGAGCGAGCGCGGACCGTAAAACGGGTTGATGGAGCAGAAGGTGCACGCGCCGTAGCACCCGTGGCTGGCGGCCACATTCACCTCGCGCAGGGAGAGCATCCCGGCGGTACGGTGCGGGAACGGGAGGGCGTCGAGATCGGCGATCGGGGGACGGCTCGCCGTGCGGGCGATGGCGCCGTTGCGGCGGAGCGCCAACCCCGGGACCTCGCCGAGCCCGGCGGGGAGCCGCATGCCCGAGGCCGCGAGTGCCGCCACCTCGACCAGCGTCTGCTCCGGTTCGCCCAGCACCGCCGCCGTGACCTGAGGCATCGACCGCAGCAGAACCTCGTACCCGAACGTCGGGTAGAAACCGTAGATCAGGATCGGGGCGTCGCCGGCGATCTTGCGAATCCCGGCAACCAGTCGGCGCAGGTGAGCCCCGTCGGACCAGTCGTAGACGAAGTGGATGCCGACCAGATCCGGGGCGGCTGCCGCGACTCCTTCGACCGCCGCACCGGCCGAGAGCCCGCCCTGGTGAGCGTCGACCACCGACACCCGGTGCCCCCGGCCCATCAGGGACGCCGCGGCATAGCCGGTCATCAGGCTGCTCGACAGCGGGGTGTTGGCGATGTCGTTGATGTGCACCCAGCTCGACTGCCGGGGATGCTCGAGCAGCGCGATGCTCAGCGGGCGGGCCGCCGCGGTGTGCGGGTGATCCTGGTTGCTCACGGTAATTGCTCCCCGGAGGTGGACGGCGGAATCCAGCGACACGCTCGCAGCTGGTGGCGCTCCTCCAGTTCGTAGCGCAGGTCCTGGAACGGCGCCGGATCGTGGTATGTCGGGAAGAGCAGCGTAGCCGCAGGCTCGAGGCGGCCCGCAACCGCAAGCTCCCGGGCCAGCGGGGTTCCGGGGTAGACCCGAAGGTTGTTGAACACGATCGCCCCGAGGTTCATGCGGGGCTCGTGGATGTCGTGGAGCCGGTCGACGAGTTCCCGCGCATCCCGGGCCACGGCGGCGTCGGTGCCGGGCACGTTGACCATGAAGTGGTAGACAGCCAGCGCATCGGTCGCGGCGACGGTCCGGGCCGCCTGGAGGATTTCCGCCCGGGTCAACCCCTTGCGCAGCCGGGCGAGCGTGCGGTCGCAGGTTCCGTCTCCCGAGAACTGGAAGGCCGCGCAGCCGGCGCTCACCGCAAGCTCGGCGTCCGCCGGGGTGAGCGTGTTTTCCCGGAAGAAGCCGGTCCAGCGCACCGGCAGCTTGCGGCTCCGGAGGCGGCGGCAGAGATCCCGGAAGTGCTCGGGGGGCACATTGAGGACGGGGTCGGTGAAGTGCACCCAGCCGACTCCGGCCTCCCGGTGGAGCGACTCCACCTCGGCGACGATCGTCTCGGGCGAGCGAAAGCGCAGCCGGCGACCCTGCAGCGCCGGGTAGACGCAGTAGGAACACCCCAGCGGGCAGCCGCGCTTGGTCTCCACCCCGGCGGCCGGGGCGTAGGAGGACCGCCCCTGGTACAGGGCGACGAATTCCGGGAGCCACTCGCGCTGAACATCCAGCCGCGCCGTAGAGATCCGCGTCCGGCCCGGGCCCCTGATTAAATCGGCTGTCCCGCGGCGGGGGCGCATGATGGTCCCGGGAAGGCCGGCGATGTCGCCGACGCTCTCGCCTGCCTCCAGCCGCGCGAGAAGAGCTGGAAGCGTCTCCTCCCCTTCGAGGACGACGCCGATGTCGATCGCGGGATAGCGCGCCATCAGTTCGGCCGCGAACATCGAGAAGCCTGCGCCCCCAACCACGAGCGGCAAATCGGGCAGCTTGCGGCGAACCGTGCTCAACAGCGCGGCGAAGCCGGGCAGGTAGGAGTGGCGGCGGTTCGCCAGCGGGTCGATGTTGCGCAGCCCGACGCCGACAACGTCGGGATCGTGGCGTTCGATTGCCGCCTCGAGGGCAGCGAAGGGCGTCTCGATCACGTTCAGATCCAGCAGATCGACCTCATGTCCGCCACGGCGGGCCGCATCGGCGACGATGCCCAGACCCAACGGCGCCACGATCTCGGACGCGGGTCCCTCCACCGACGGGGCCTGAACCAGCAGGATGCGCATACCCGTCAATCCACCAGCAGCAGGCCGAGAAAGGCCGCCGGGGACTCGCGATCCGGGACGGGATCCAGCCGCCATCCCACCGTCGCTGCCGCCGCATACACATCCACGCCCGCCGCCTCCAGCGAAGGCCGGGTTTGCTCGGGCAGCCGGCAGTCGTCGGGACGGCACTCGTCGCAGAGGCTGCACGGACCGGCGACGAATGCCAGCGCCTTGGGGTGGCCGGCGAGAAAAGCGGCGCGCTCAAGTTCAAGCATCCGGCGGTGAAACTCGGCCGTGGGGGGCTCCCCGTGAACCAGCAGCGCCCGACGATACCCGGAGAAGATCGCGCTCGTCTGCTCCGGGGAGGGCGCGCGGGGCGGGCACTGGCCGCCTCGGCCGTACCGGGCGCAGCCGTGCCGGCACTTCTCGCCGACCCACGCCGCCGTGGTCACGCCGGCCGGATCGATCGGGGTCGTGCGCAGGAAGCCCAGCTCCCGCGCGACAGCGTCGAGGCGCTCGAGATCGCCCAGCGAGACGGCGGCGAGCCCGGCCTCGCTGCGAGAGCCGACGATCAGGGAGGTATCCTCCTCGCCGCGGCGACCCAACGGCACGGGCCCGACGACGCAGAGTCCCCGCTCCGCGAGTCGATCCCGCGCCCAGGTCCAGGGGTAGGTGCGGCCCTGGTAGGTGTGGATCAGCATGTGAAGGTCGAAGAGCGCCGCCTTCGCCGGTCCTCGGCCGGGGCCGTCGGTCCAGAAATCGTGAAGGAGCAGAAGTCCGCCGGGGGCGAGCGCCGCGACGGCGCGATCGAGGATTGCGGCGGACTCCGGGGCCGCGAACGCGTGGACGATGTTCGAGGCGATGATCAGCCCCCACCCGCCATCCTCGACCGGGGCAGCCGGCAGATCCTGTTTCAGGAGGTCGCATTCGGCGAACTCGAGGCGCGCCCTCCCGCCCGGGGGCACCAGCAGGCTCCTGGCCGCCCCGTCCCCGGCGACCAGCCTCTCAGCCCAGACTCGCCTTGCCTCAGCCACCACCTCGGGCATGTCCACCGCCAGACCCCTCCAGCCGGGATTGCGCAGCAGCACGCCCGCGGTGAGCCCGCCGGCGCCGCCGCCGAGATCGAGCACGCACTTCGGGTGGACATTCGTCAGGTCGAGCCGCTCGGCGATCAGCCCGGCCTTGATGCGGGCCACGTCGTCCATCGCCAGCAGGTAAGCGCGCACCCGCACCCGATACTCATCGTCGCTCTCCAGCTCGGGCGGAGACAACGCCGACCCACCGGCCCTCACGGCGTCGGCGAGGCTCGTCCAGCTTCGGGCGAGGCGCCGACGGTAGACCAGGGAGTTGCCAAGGTAGCCGGGGCTCCCCGGCAGCAGGTGGCGGCGCGCCAGCGTCGTGCAGGCGGCCGATCCCTCATGCAGGCTCAGCAGTCCCAGCGCTGAGAGGGCCTGCGTCAGCCGGAGCAAAGCCGCTTCGTCCACCCCGCAGCGGCGCGCGAGTTCCCCGAGCGGGAGAGCGTCCTCTCCGAGAGACTCGAACACCCCGAGCTCGAGCGCGGCAAAAAGCGTCTCGCCGAGCCAGGAAGCAGTGGCGAGATCCTCCAGATCCTGAGGACCGCGGAGGGTCTCGCCGTTCGGATGGAAACTCACGCTCGCTCCCCGCGCCCCGTCTCGACGCGCCTACTTTTTCTCGGCCGAGACATGGTCGCAGAAGAGCGCGCCGGCGTTCTTGGCGGCGCAGAAATCGCCGCACATCGTACAAGTATCCTTATCCTCGGGCGTCCGGCTGGCGCGGATCTGCTTCGCGAGCGGACCGAAGAGACCCAGCTCGAACTGCCGGCCCCACTGCATGTCGCGCCGGGCCTTGCTCATCTCCATGTTGCGGGCCCGGAACCGGCCGCCGAGCTTGACGACGTCGCCCATGTGCACGGCGAGGCGGGCGACCCGCACCCCTTCGCGGACATCGTCCACGGTCGGCAGCGCGAGGTGCTCGGCCGGCGTGATGTAGCAGATCAGGTCCGCGCCGAAGCGGCTGGAGGACGCGGCGCCGACGGCCGCCGTCACGTGGTCGTAACCGGCTCCCACGTCGCAGGGCAGCGGGCCGAGCACGTAGTACGGCGCGTTGCCGCTCATGCGCTTCTCGAGCTGGATGTTCCCCTCGATCTCGTCCAGCGGCACGTGACCGGGACCTTCGACCATCATCTGGCACCCCATCTCCCGGCCGATCTCCGCCAGCTCGCAGTTGATGACCAGCTCGGCCACCTGGGCCCGGTCGGAGGAGTCGTGGATCGCGCCGGCGCGGATGCCGTTGCCCAGGCTCAGCACCACGTCGTATTTCTTCAGGATGGCGGCGACGCGATCGAACTTCGCGTACAGCGGGTTGTCCTTCTTGTTGGCGAGCATCCAGGAGATCATGAAGGTGCCGCCTTTGGACACGAGGCCGCCATAGCGGTACCCCTGCTTCTTGAGCCGCTCGATCGTGTAGAGGTTGATGCCGCAGTGGATCGCCATGAAGCTCATGCCGTCGGCGCACTGGCGCTCGATCAATTCGAAGAGCAGCTCCTCGTCGAGCTTGTCGGGGTGGCCGTAGCGGCGCGTGGCCTCGCAGAAGGCCTGGTAGAGCGGGACGTTGCCGACCGGCAGGTTGGTCGCGGCCAGCACCTCGCGCCGGATCTCGTCGAGGTTGCCGCCGACCGACAACTCCATCAGCGTGTCGGCCCCCTCCTCTTCGGCGGCTTTGGCCTTGGCGATCTCGGCCTGCACGTCGACGATGTCGCTCGAGGTGCCGATGCTCGCGTTGACCTTGGTCCGCAAGCCCTCGCCGATGCCGACAGCGCGGTGCTTGCGGTTCGTGTTGTTGGGGATGACGATGGTGCCCCTGGCCACCCGCTCGCGGATGATATCCGGGGAGAGCTCCTCGTCCCGCCCCACCTGCGCCATCTCCGGAGTGACTTCTCCTGCCCGTGCCCGTTCGATCTGTGATGCCATGCCCTGTCTCCTTCTCCGAGCGCTTTTCGCTCGGGGTCGGCCGGGGCTCCAAAAAGAAAAGCCCCCAGCCCGTTTCCGGCTGGAGGCTTTGCCATCGTCTCCACACTCGACCCCTTCTCGCGAGGGGTCCGACAATTCTGCAGGGCAGGCCTTCTGGCTCACGGATCGTCGCTCGCCCGCGCCTTCCCGCCCCTCTTCCCGACCTTCCTCCGGCCGGTTGGGGGCAGTGGCTTTCTGCGGGTCCGCTCCCCGTTCACAGCGGCGGGACCGCTCGGGAATCTCACCCGATTTCCTCTTGTGCGCCGCCTCGGTCGTGCCGAAGCGGCGTCACCCTGCAGAGACTCTCATACTCCGAGACGGGAGAGTGACACGCCTCCCGGCCGGTGTCAAGCGCGTTCCGCGCCGACGCCAGGTGCGGCCGCTCGCGACGATCTGCTGGTACTATGGGTCGCTTTCTCGCCGCCCGCGGGCTCCGCCACGCAGGCGGCGAGCGATACTGGCACCGCGGAGCGGGAGGCTCATGAAGACGACCGTCGTATCCGGCATGCTCGGCTCCGGCAAGACCACGTTCATCGGGCGGCTGCTGAAGGCATCGCGCGAGCGCACCGTGGTGCTCGTCAACGACTTCGGGGCGCTCGGCATCGACGGCGAGGTCTTTTCCGCCGCCGGCATCGAAGCGGTCGAGCTGCCGAGCGGCTGTGTCTGCTGCACGCTCAAGTTCGACCTGATCACCACCGTCGAGCGCATCCGCGCTACCTTCGACCCCGAGCATCTGGTCATCGAACCGAGCGGAGTCGCCTCGCCCTCCGGCGTGCTGGAGGCGCTTGAAAGCGCCGGCATCAGCCAGGTGTCGGTCGTCGGTATCGTGGACGCGACGGAGTTCCTGGAACTGCACGAAGCGGCGATGTTCGGCACGTTCTTCCGCGACCAGATCGTCAACGCCGACGTGATCCTCGTGAACAAGACCGATTTGGCGGGAGCGGAGACGACCGCGCGGACCGTGGCGGTGATCGAATCGCTGAACCCGGCGGCTGTCGTCGTGCCAACCGTGCAGGCGCAGCTCGACGGGGCCCTGCCCGCGGGTCGCGCTGAAAGGGACATCGTGCCCGCAGGCCACGCGCATTTTCGCTTCGACACGGTGTCGTTCAAGGTCCCGGCAGGAATCCCCTTCGAGACGCTGGAGCGGATGTTCGGCGACCTGGCGGCGGGACGGTACGGGAGAGTGGTGCGCGCCAAAGCGCTCGCGGCGACCGACCGCGGGCCCTGGCGGTTCGACCTGGCGTTCGGCAACCGCTCCAATGAATTCTTCGGGCACCCGATCGACGACGGCCGGATGGTGGTGATCGGCGAGGGGCTGGACGGCGAGGCGATCAGAAAGGAGATTCCGGCAGTCCCTGCCTCCTGAACTTGCGGGCACCGCCGCGCGACACGAATCGGCAGACGAACGGCCCCCGCCGGGATGAGCGACGGGGGCCGATCGCCGAACGAACCTCTCAACGCTTTCGTGCTAGCGCAGCGTACCTCCGAGCGGGATGGTCCCATCGAACCCGAACGTCGTCTGCGTGAAGCCTTCAGCGCTCTTGAACATATACCAGTTGCCGCCGGGCGCATAGTAGACGCCGATGTCATCCCGACCATCGCCGTCGAAGTCCCCGACCACCGGTTCCGTCCCCGCATAGCCGAACTGCGTCTGGAAGAACCCCTCCGCGCTCTTGAACAGGTACCAGTCGCCGCCGGGCGGGTTGTAGACGCCGATGTCATCCCGGCCGTCCCCGTCGAAGTCCCCGACCACCGGGATCGTCCCGGCAAAGCCGAACGCCGTCTGGAAGAAGCCTTCCGTGCTCTTGAACAGGTACCAGTTGCCGCCGGGCGGGTAGTAGGCGCCGATGTCGTCTCGCCCGTCCCCGTCGAAGTCGCCGACGACGGGAATGGTGCCGGCGAAGCCGAACGCCGTCTGGAAGAACCCTTCCGTGCTCTTGAAGAGGTACCAGCTGCCGGTCTCCGCAAAGTAGGCGCCGATGTCGGTCTTGCCGTCGAAGTCGAAGTCGCCGACCACCGGGATCGTCCCGGCGAAGCCGAACGTCGTCTCGAAGAACCCGAGCGTGCTCCTGAAGAGGTACCAGTTCCCGCCGGCCGGATAGTAGGCGCCGATGTCGCCCTTGCCATCGGCGTCGAAGTCGCCGGTGATAGGCAGCGTCCCGGCATACCCGAAGATCGGCGACGCGAAGCCGTCCGTGCTTCGGAACTCGAACCAGTTGCCTCCGGGCGGGAAGTAGCAGCCGATGTCCGAGCGAACATCGCCGTCGAAATCGTTCTTCACCGTCCTGATCGTAAAGGGCGCCAGATTCAGCGTGTTGCCGACGTTGGTCGCCAGGTCGACCACGGTGGCCGTGCAGCCGCTGTACAACCCGTCTTTCAAAGCCTTGAAGGCGATCGTGTTGTCCCCGGCCGTGATGCTCGCGATCGTACCCGGGCAGCTTCCTCCCGAGACGATGGTCCCGGCTTCGGTCGAGTTGAGTGCGTAGGTCGGCGTATTGTCTCCCGTCAGACTCGACACGGGAGCCAGTTCAACTGCAACGGGAATCGGCGCGTCGACCGTAAAGGGTGTCACGGTCAGGACATTGCTGGGCGTTCCCGCCTGGTTGATCACCGTGATTGTGCAGTTGGTGTGAAGCCCGTTCTTGACGAAAGCGAACGCTATCGTGTTGTTGCCCAACACCGCCGTCGTCGTCGTGCTGGTGCAGTCGCCGCCGTAGGTGATCGTGCCGGTGTCGTTCACCGTAAACGTGTAATTCGGAGAATCGTTATTGGTCGGTGTCGGGACGGGCGTCACTTCGGAAATCGACGGCACGAAATTCTTTCCGGCCACGACGAAGAGATTCGACGAAATCGAGGTCTGGACGCCGGGGGTCAGCGGATCGATATCCGCAGTCAATGCGGGACCGGCGGCTGCCGCGATGATGTACGTATTGCCGTTGGTTCCCCCCGTCACCAGATGCGGTGTAGCTGCGTCTCCCAGGTATCCTGCCGGCGCGCCCGCGTCCCATTTCAACAGCCGGGAAACATTGGTGCTTGTTGCGGGAAGCAGGAGTTCAAAGGCGGTCGGCACGATCCCGATGGGAAAGCCGCCGTCTTCCGCTCTGAATGCCTGACCGCTGGTAGGAATGGCCGTCCCGAGAGCATCAGTCGTAAACAGGAAGGTGCCATAGGGATAGGTCACGTTATAGGTGCTGTTCGGGGCGAGCCCAGCGATGAGGAACAGATTGACCCGCAGGAAGGTCATCTGGTCTCCCGCCGCGGGAATTTCAGTAGCAAATGCGGCCTCCAGAGCTAAACGAAGGCGTGCATGGTCGCCACCCGTGCCGATGGCGGCGATATCGGATTCCGCGAACCAGTAGAACGCTTCACTTGGGAAATTGGCCGGAAAGCTGAAAGGCAACAGAGGGTTATACTGCGGATCGAGCGGAGGGATGGTCGGCAGGATGCAATTGGGATCAGGCAACCCGGTACCGTCATGGTTGAGTCCGAGGCACAATTGCAGTTGACTCCCGCCCGCCGGGAGATCCCGATACCAGGACGGAAAGCCCGCGAAATTCCTCACCGTACTTACAGCGTCGAGAGCCGCCTGCGCGCTGCCGGCAGCAAAGAGCAAACACAAGGCGACCGCGATGAGCACGAACGGCACCCGGCGCGCACTGCCTGCGCTTCCTTTTCGTTCGCCTGCCTGCTTCCGGACAAGTGTCTTTTCCATCTCGCACTCCCTCCTCGTGGACGGTTCGGTTCTCGAAGACACGGCTTCGCTCTTCATCGTTGAACTCAATCTATTCGCTTTGGCTATTATAGCAACAATTATGCCGGAAGTTGACCAGCAGAACTTCGGGAAGTCGCAACTGCTTGAACCCCCACGGGTCCGAGACGCTCCGGAGGGGTCCAGCATGCTCGTTGACCCGTGTGTCTCGAAGCCGCCCTCGACACAGTTGAGACTGCCTGAGACAGAGGTCAGACGGCAAAAGCCCCCGCCGCGGTGAGCGGCGGGGGCCGGTTGCCAAATCAGCCTGCTGGGACGCGCCTGCTAGCGCAGCGTGCCTCCCAGCGGGATGGTCCCATCGAACCCGAAGGTCGTCTGCGTGAACCCTTCGGTGCTCTTGAACATGTACCAGTTGCCGCCGGGCGCAAAGTAGACGGCGATATCATCCCGGCCGTCGCCGTCGAAGTCCCCGACCACGGGTTCCGTCCCCGCATAGCCGAAGTCCGTCTGGAAGAACCCTTCCGTGCTCTTGAAGAGGTACCAGTTGCCCCCGGGCGGGTTGTAGACGCC
>JANOHV010000264.1:0-6898 GCA_031406795.1 Candidatus Rokuibacteriota bacterium | reverse complement strand
GCTTGCGACTTTGAATCTCGGATACTCGTCGGCGTAGCTCTTCCCGCTGCTTCTCGATCATCCCGGCTCCTCCTTGTTTGGAGGCACCAGAATCACCCCTCAGCGCGTTGCCGACAAGACGGGGTAGGGCGAGGAGTTACGATCGTACGGCGGCTGCGGCTCAAAGCCAAAGAGCCGGTGCTGATCGTCGAAGGCGACGATTTCGTTCTCATCAAGCGGGCGCCAATCGAAAACCCGCTGGAGCGTTTCGACGCTGTTACCGCTAAGGCGGCGGCGCGTTTTCAGGAACTGAACATCGCGCCCAAGGACGTCGATGACGCCGTGCGATGGGCCCGCGGATCGTCTTAGACACCAACGTTCTGCTCTCGGCCTTCGGGTGGCGTGGGACCCCTTACGAGATACTACGCCGAACCATGGAAGGCCAGTTTTGCCTTCTGATCTCCCCACCCCTCCTCAACGAGTTGAACGCGTTCTCTCCTACTCCAAGTTTCACAACCCCGAGGACGAAGTCGCCGGCTTTCTCCTAGCAATCACCGAAAGAGCGGAAATCGTCTTCGCACCGAGTCCCTTGTCGCCTGTAACAAGGGATGCGGCGGATGACAGAGCTCTGGAGTGCGCCGTCACCGGCAGAGCCGATTTCATCGTGAGCGGCGATCTGCACCTCAAGGAGCTCAAGAGTTTCCAAGAAATCCCGATCCTCAGCCCAGCCGAATTCCTGCAACGCTTTCCATCCTGAACGGCCGAGCCAAGGCGCTCCGTCACGCGGCTTGCCTCAGTCAGCTCCAGGCCTCCGGTCACTCCGCATCGACGAACATCTCATCGACGAAGGGCTCAAGGCGACAGGGCCGGGCTCCATGAAAGCCCTTGTGGATCACAGGGCGAGGACTGCGTAGAAAATGGCATAAGAGGCGCAGTTCACGGCCGCACGCCCTCTTCCATGATGTTCAGAACGATTGGAGCGGATCGTAATGGCGTGTTCTCGATTTCCTGCCTCGTCACGATGAGTGGGGAGATGAGAAGGGAATTGTTGTCACCGACCTCCCAGACGATCTCCCCGATTTTTTCCCTGGTCGATGGATCAAGAGCTTCGACTTTGATGAAGACATCGAGGCCAGAGTATTCGTCGGCATCCCCGCGTGCGCGCGAACCGAAGACACGGAAGTCGAGGAGCTGCACAACTTCCGAGAGGCGACGTTTCAGCTCTTCGGCGATCCGCTGATCATGTCCGTCCATGGTCGGATTCTCTCACGATCACAATCTGGAGTCGATGTTGGACAATTTTGACGAAACGTCGAGGTCTGCCGAAATCGCTAATTGTCCCGGGCATGCATGCCGCATTGAGAGAACAATCCGGGCAGTGCTCGTCATTCGAAGGCTCCGGGAGGATTCGCCGTTCCAGAAGTTCGCGCAGTCGGGGAACCGTCAGCTCGAGACGGACCCGCAGTTCCTCGGTAACCACTACCTCCTGGCGTTCTCGAGACCCGTGCCAGTAAATTGCCCCACACTCCACAACTATCGCTCTCGTCAAACCTACTCGCCCGCCAGATACTCCTCCGGGGTCAAGACCGGAATCCCCCTGACAGGGAAATCCTTCTTGTTTCTCGTGATGAGGACGTCTGCCCCGACACGCGCCGCAGAGTAGTACTGGACGGCGTCCTCGAAATCACTGATGCTCGATGCAAGCGCCAGATCGACCACCTTCTCGTCCACTGGTGCAACACGGAAGACGGTCCGTATCTTGTTGAGGGACTGCATCGCCGCAATGGTCCCTACGTGCTTCGCGAGAAGGTAGTGCAGGGTCGGAAAACTGACCGCACAGAGGTAGCCGCGCGCTTCCCCCCGCTCAAGCGCGCCGAAGAGGACGGCGGCCGGACGATGAAACGGCTCCCGATGCAAAAGAATGTCCAGGATGACGTTAATGTCGCAGAGGACCTTCTTCACCGGTACTTGTCCTCGAGGTGGGCGCGGTAGCTCTTCTTGAGAGTGTCCGGGGTGCCACGTCCTGCGAGCAAACCGGAGAGTTCGTTCAGGACCGGCGTCTCGGCCGAGGCCGCGCTCTCCCCGCCTTCCAGACGACGGAAGTATTCCTCGACGATGCGCGAGAGGCTCGTGCGGCGGACGCGCGCATACGACTTCGCCTTCAACACGGTCTGATCATCCACTCTCAAGGTGAGTTTCGTCTGCATGACGGCCTCCTGTGACGTACATTGTTACGCTCGTCGTACGTCAATAGTCAAGTGGACGCTTTCTCCCTTATCTTGATTCCCGCCGGCTCCCCCGCTCACCCCTGCCTGAGCCAGTCTCGCGCGATCGGCCTCATGATGATCGCCCCGTCGTGCTCCTCGACCCGGAGGCGAGTGCCCTGCTTCAATCCGAGACGCCGGCGGATTTGCGCCGGGATGATAACCTGTCCCTTGGCAGTGACCGTAGCTTCCATGATGGCATCCTCACCAGCCATCAGACGACCTTCAGAAGAGCCTCCAGCAGACAAGAACGTAGGATCGCAGACGATCCACACCGAACCCGCCGCTTGCGTGCAGCTTCAGGCGGCAGATAGACGCTAACACGGGGCGATTTCTCTGTAAGCCTGTAAAAACATTCGCCAATTTGCCCCATCTCTCTTCCGGCTCGGCAATTCTCGACGCAGTGCGTCGAGTTTTCTGTTCGAATTGGCGCTGCAGTTCACCATCCCGGCACTTTGTCCCCAGGGGTTTTTGGAACTATACACCCCCGCCGGCTCAATTTGTCAGCCGCCGACCAGCGTGCCAAGGTTCCCGAGCACCTCCCGGAGCGCCTCACCTGGCAGCGCGGCGATCCGCTCCGCATTGCGTGCTCGCCAGTCCAAGGACTTAACCTGATCTGATAGCACGTCCCCCTCGACGCCGAGACCGGGATGAACCCCGCCCCTACACGTAGTTCCTGAGCGCCTCCTTCAGACACCGCTCCAGCTCCGCCCGCAGCGAGGCGGGCGAAATGACCGTGACGTCCGGGCCGTGTTTGAGGATGTCGCGGATCAGCTCGCGCGGATCGGCATAGGGAATTTCGAGGAAGTAATGCCCGCCGTCGTACCATCCCTTCTGATCGGGATGCCAGACCTCGTCGGCTACCCAGCGGGCGCTCTCCGCGCTGAAGCGCAGCAGGGCCTTGTGCTTCGGTTTTCCGGCGAAAATCCCGTACGCGGTGGCGAAGTGCCCGTCGAGCCGGGCATCGGCGATGTCCAGGGCCGCCAGTTCGAGGGCGCGCGCTGTGAGAATGCGGTCCACCGAGAACGATCGCAGCGCCTTGCGGCCGTGGTCCCAGGCGTCGAGGTACCAGTTGTCCCGGTAGTGCGTCAGCCGCTGCGGCGAGACCTGCCGCTCAGTTTGCTCATTGCGGGCGCGACCGTGGTAGATCAGGGACAGTCGGCGTCTGCCGAGCACCCCTCCGGCGACAGTACGGAAGGGCTCCGGCTCCAGTCGCCGCGCCGCCATGCGCAGGATACGCACTCGTCGGCCGGCCTCGCCGCATTCGATCCCCCGCGCTTTCAGGATGCGCTCGATGCGGTCGCGCAGCGGCGCCAGGTCCCCTTCCAGCAGACCGGGCTGCGCATTCGCGAGCAACTGATGGGCCGCCAACAACGAGTGCAATTCGGAGGCGTTGAACCAGAGGCCGGGAAGCTCGTAGGCACCATCTTCGAATTCGGCGTACCGATAACCCCGCGCGCACCGGTCGTATTCGATCGGCGCGCCCAGATAATCGCGCATCTCCTCGATGATGCGACCGACGGTCGCGCGCGAGCATTCCAGCTTCTCCTGGAGGACAGCACGGGAAACGGGACAGCGGGCACTGCGCAGGATGCGATCCAGGCGGTAGAACTTGTCAACGGGATCCAAGTGTCTCTCCCTCGTGGGCGAACCCCAAGCTTCATGCGGCGGTCCTTCACTTGACAGATGTTACCTGTGGCGGTAACAATTGCCAATGGGCAAGTTCCGGCGAGGAGGCTATGTCTTCTTCACGTGGAAGGGCGACCATGGCCCCCGGCATGTGCATGTCTACCGAAACGGGGCTCTTGTCGTGAAGTGGGACTTGGACAACCGGGTGGCCATGAAAGGCGAAGTATCCGAGCGCATCATGAGGCTGATCCGGCAACTTCAGGCGGAGGGAGTGCTATGAAGATCCTCTCGGTCAAGGCCAACAATCGGCGAAAGTCCTTCGAAGTGCATTCTCGAAGCAAGGACTTCGTCTTCCCATTCGCCAAGTGCGTCCCGCCGCCTTCCTCTACCGACGGCGTTCGGCACGTGTCCGTGGACCAGGAACTGGCCCGCGAGGCCTTCACCTATGTCTTGAATTCCGGACGCGAAGGCACGGTGCACATCGACCAGGTCCTGGAGTTCAACCGCGACCCGTCCTATCTGCGCGACATGATCGCCTATCGCCTCACGCTGGAGGCAAGAAGATCCCTGGCGGAGTCCGGCCTTTCCAAGCGAGAGACCATCCGCCGCATGCAGACCTCGGCGCCCCAGCTCTATCGACTCCTGGACACGTCCAAGAGCAAGAAGTCCGTGGATCAGCTCTTGCGTCTGCTCGCCGTGCTGGGCCAGGAGGTCCGGGTCGAGGTCTTCTCAAAGAGCGCGTGAACGGCTCAGGCTGTAGACGCGTTCTCCCTGATCTTCTGCGCCGCCTCCGCGGCCGCCTCGCGCACGTCGGTGTTCGGGTCCGTCTCCGCGAGCGACTCCAGCGGCGCCACCTCGGCCGCGCCGCCGACGAAGCCGAGCAGCCACGCGGCGTCCCCGCGGTGGACGGGATCTGCGTCCTCCAGCAGCGGCGCCAGCGCGGCGGCGGCCAGCGGACGCCTTTCGGGATCGGTCACGGCCAACTCCTCGACGAGCGCCGAGGCGCCGAGGCGCACTCCCATCTGCGGGTCGGCGAGCAGTTCGCCGAGCAGGTCATAGAGCGCCGGATCGGACTTGAACAGATCGACGAGCACGTCGAGCAGCCCGCGACCGAGGTATTCGGCGACATGCGCCGCGGTGATGCTGCCACTCACGTTACCCCTCCTTGTTCCCCGCCCTTCGACGAGCTCAGGGCGAACGGTTACACCTTACATGAACGGTTCTTGCTCTAACAGGATGCTGAAAAAACCTGAATGCTGTCATTGCGAGGAGCGAAGCGAAGCGGCAATCTGATGAATACAAGGCGCTTTCAAGTCATCAGATTGCTTCGCTACGCTCGCAATGACGTTCCTTGACCATTTTTCAGCAGCATGCTAAACGCGGCGCGACGCATCGGCAAGCCGCTGCGCGAGTCTCGTGTGCCGCTCGCGCACGCCGGCGTTGCGCACCGCGATCGCCGCCGCCTTGCGGCTGCCGACGATCACCACCAGCCGCCGCCCGCGCGTGATCGCCGTGTAGAGCAGGTTGCGCTGCAGCAGGACGTAGTGCTGCGTGTGCAGCGGGATGACGACCGCCGGGTACTCGCTGCCCTGGGACTTGTGGATCGAGCAGGCGTAACCGAGGACCAGTTCGTCCAGTTCGGCGTAGGTGTAGACGACGGGGCGACCGTCGAAGAGCACCGTCACCTCCTGCGCCTCGGCGTCGGCCTCGTGGATCCGGCCGAGATCGCCGTTGAAGACCTCCAGCTCGTAGTTGTTGCGGATCTGCATCACCTTGTCGCCGGCGCGAAAGAGCCGGCCGGCGCGACCGACCTGCTCGCCCCGTGGGTTGAGCGACCCCTGGAGTTCGGCGTTGAGGTTGACGGTGCCGAGCAGCCCCTTGTGCATGGGCGTGAGCACCTGGATGCCCTCCAGCGGATCGACATTGAGCCGCCGCGGGATCTCGCGGGCGACCAGTTGCTTAATGGCGGCGAGGATGGCCTCGGGCTCCTCGCGAGGGATAAAGAAGAAATCCGAGGACCCGGGCACCAGGAGCGAGGGCAGCGTACTCCCGGGCTCTCCAGCCTCCGCGACCGGCGACGGCGCGTCCCCGGAGCCGGCGCCCTGCGGCAGCCGCCCGCTGTTGACGCGGTGCGCGTTGACCACGATCTGGCTCTGCTGCGCCTGCCGGAAGATCTCGGTCAGCGCCGCGGTCTCCAGCGCGCCCGAGCGGATCAGGTCGCGCAGGACGCTGCCCGGGCCAACAGAGGGGAGCTGGTCGACGTCGCCGACCAGGATCAGCCGGCACGACGCCGGGATCGCCTTGAGCAGGTGGCCGAAGAGCGGCAAATCGACCATCGACATCTCGTCGACGATGACCAGGTCCGCTTCGAGCCGGCGCGCGCCGTTGCGCTCGAACTCGCCGCGGCGCGGGCTGAACTCGAGCAGCCGGTGGATGGTCTTCGCCGGCCGCCCGGTGGCCTCCTCCATGCGCTTGGCGGCCCGCCCGGTGGGCGCGCAGAGCAGAATGCGGTCGCCGATGCCCTCGAGAATCCGCACGATGGCGTTGATGATCGTGGTCTTGCCGGTGCCCGGGCCGCCGGTGATCACCAGCGCGTGCCCCGTGAGCGCCCGCGTCACGGCCGCGCGCTGCGGGAGCGCGAGGGCGATGCCCCACTCGGTTTCGAACTGCTTCAGCTCGGCCTCAACATCGAGCCGCGCGGCCGCCTCCCCCGCCGCGAGAATCACCCCGAGCAGTTCGGCGGCGGCGGTCTCGTCCGCATAGAGCTGCGTGAGGTAGACCGGCTGGGCGGGGGCGCCGCCGTCCTCGTTGCCGGGCAGCGCTTCGGCGCGCACGAGCCCGCGCCGATCCAGGTCGTCGATGGCGTGCTCGAGCGGCCCCGGCTCGATCTGGAGCAGCTCGGCGGCCCGCTGCACCAGCACGCCGCGCGGCAGGTAGACGTGCCCGGCGCTCTCGGCGGCCTCGACGAGCGCGTGGATCAGTCCGGCCTCGAGCCGCTGCGGCGCCTGCGTCGGCAGGCCGAGCGA
>JANOHV010000190.1:0-4852 GCA_031406795.1 Candidatus Rokuibacteriota bacterium | reverse complement strand
ATGCTTCAGAAGATTCGTACGCGCCTTGTTCGGATCCCACTCAATCCGCATCGCGAACTCCGTTAAGTTTCTGCATCCACGTGCTCGAGAAGATCAGACGGCCCCATGCGACATCCTGTGGGCAACTTCACGCCGGACGTGCTCCGGGGTCCACTCGCGATGGGCGTGCGAGAGGTGCGCCTGGAGCAAGGACGTCCTGGTAGGCCAGGCTCATCCCCTCGTGCAGAGCGTGCTTGTGATGCCATCCGAGGGCGTGGAGACGGGAGACATCGAGGAGTTTTCGTTCCATGCCGTCCGGCTTCGTCGCATCCCAGACGATCTCGCCCTGGTAGCCGACGGTGAGCGCGACCATCTCGGTCAACTCGCGGATGGTGATGTCCTCGCCGGTGCCGATGTTGACGAAGTCGTTGCTGGAGTAGTTCTGCATCAGGAAGACGCGGCGTCGGCCATGTCACCGGCGTACATGAATTCGCGGCGGGGGGAGCCGGTGCCCCAGGCCTGGACCCAGGTGCCATCGGGGGCAATGGAGGAGTCGTTTGGGTGGGCGTCAGATTGCTTCGCTTCGCTCGCAATGACGTTTGTTCCTTCCATGCGCACTTTTGCGTCGTGGAATCGGCGGATCAGCGCCGGCAGGACGTGGCTGTTCACCGGGTGGTAGTTGTCGTTGATGCCGTAGAGGTTGGTCGGCATCACTGAGATGAAGTCGGTGCCGTACTGGCGGTTGTAGCTCTGGCAGAGTTTGATGTCGGCGATCTTGGCCACGGTGTAGGGCTCGTTGGTGGGCTCCAGTTCGCCGGTGAGCAGGTATTCCTCTTTCATCGGCTGGGGGGCGTGTTTGGGGTAGATGCAGGAGGAGCCGAGAAAGAGGAGTTTCTTGACGCCATACTTGTATGCGGCGTGGATGACATTGCACTCGATCAGCAGGTTGTCATAGATGAAGTCCGCCGGGTAGGTGTTGTTGGTGTGGATGCCGCCGACCTTGGCCGCGGCGGGGAAGAGGTATTCGGGGCGCTCGGTCTCGAAGAAGAATTCCCGACGGACAGCGGCGGGTGCGTTCACGGTGCGAACAAGCCTACAGATGCTTTGCATAATTGCCTAGTAATTCCGAGGAGTTACGAAAGTTTGTGGAGCCGGCGAGGCCGCGGTTGCCGTCGATTCGAGGCTTCATGGCTGCTAGCGCGCGGCAGAAACGCCGCAGTTCCGCTACTCGTCGGAGGCGGCGGGTGACCTCTGCCGCGGTCAGGTCCGTGATCTTCATTCCTCACCTTTGAGGCGGCCGATGTCGGCCTGGTCCTGCAGGCTGTTGCGCAGTGATTTTAGGGCAATGAGCCCCTCGCGAGAGAGTACGCTGAGCGAACCATGCTCCCAGGGGACGCGCAACCGCGCGGCCCAGATTGCCGCCGTCGCCGGCGTCACAACGAGGAGGTCAAGCGCAAGAAAGTCACCGACCTCCGGTTCGGTCTTGCAGGCCCGGTGCATGGGAACTTTTCCCCCGGCGAAACTCACGGGAGGATTCACGATGTCGAAACCAGCCGCGCGCGCCGCGCCAAGAGCCAACTCCAATGCTTCGGGGGGAACGATGACGTCGATGTCCTCTGTGGCGCGCACGAAACCGTGTACGGCCATGGCCATCCCCCCGCAGAGCGCGTAAGAGACTTCGTCCCGCTCGAAGCGCATGATCAGGGATGACAGTTCAGCGTAGAGATCGAACATGACAAGCTACCGCCGGTCCCCATCGCAGGGGACTGCCGGAAAACGGACAGCGGTGGCTGCGTTCACGGTGCAAGAACAATACGGGATCAAAGCACAATTATCAAGGAATTACGATGAGTTAGGCAGGATCGCGGAGCGGACGAGGCCGCGGTGGCCGGCGATGGAGATTTTGGCGTTGATGTCCATCATCACCCTCTCCCCTGCCCTTCATACCACCCCAACGCTTCCGCCAGCCCCTGCTCTATCGTGTGTGTCGGCTCATAGCCCAGCAGCCGCCAGGAAGCCGGTCGCGTTGGTCGTGGTCGGGTCCTCCAGCAAGCGGGGCACCGAGCCCAGCGCGGCCTGGTGCAGCACGTAGTCGACGCCCCGGCAGAGCTGGTGGCAGGTGGCGAGGTCGCGAATGTCCCCTTCGACGAAGCGGAACCGGGCCCAGCGACTCAGTGGGCATACGGGAACAATCTCTCTGCCGCCTTGTCCGTGGCGGGGAAGAGGTATTCGGGGCGCCCGGTCTCGAAGAAGAATTCCCGGTTGCTCACAAGCTACCGCCGCTCCCCGTCGCAGGGAACAGCCGGCAAACGCGTCCTAAGGATGCGTTCACTTTTCTAACCATCATGTCCGGCCGAGATACCCACGGATCGCACCGGCGAACGTGGTGAAGTCACCGAGCCGCGTCGAGAAGATCCCGTAGGTCACGGCATCGTCAACCTCGTCATAGCCGTGGATCAAGAGGTTGCGGAACCGCGCCATCGCCTTGAAGACGGCCGCGTTGCTCTCGGTCACCACCGCTGCACGCGCCAGGAGATCGAAACAACCCGCGTAGGTTTCCGGCTCCGGAAGATCGAGCCCGGCGACCAGATGCTTGCAGATATCGATCATCTGCTCTACGCAAAGCTCGAGCTGCCGCTCGACAAATCTCTTCGTGACGACGTTTCCCCTGAATTCCTCAAGGCTTCGCGCACCGATGCTCCGAAGCTCGCGCAGGTAACCCTCGATCTTCCGGAGCTTGCGTTCGATCAGGATCGGGTCAACCATGGGCCGGGCCTCCGCTCACGTACCGATAGACATCGTAATCCGTCATCGCCCGCTCCCGGAATCTTGTATAGGCCGGATCATCCTTGAGACAAAGTGGGACGCGGTGCTTCAGAACCTGATGTCGCAGGATGGCCGAGGCGCGATTGAGGACCACGAGATCCACCTCGCGGCCGGAGAGATCGCTCAGCTCGCTGAGCAGATCAAGGTAATCGAGCCCGACCGGAGGCTTGTCAAAGTACACGGCAAGATCCAGGTCGCTGCCGCTGCGCGCCCTCCCGCGCGCCTGGGATCCGAAGATCAGGGCGAACCGGACGTTCGGATCCTCTTCGAGGCGCTTCATCAAGCGGGAAAACTGCGTGAAATCTGACTTGTTCACAAGCTACCGCCGGTCCCCATTGCAGGGGACTGCCGGAGAGGAGGCAAGGGTCGTTGCATCACGGTGTGTTGATTATGAATGATAAGTGCTTGTTTTTCAAGCATAACACCATTCGGCGACGGACTTGGGCCACCTGAAGTTTTGGCCTGGAAAAACCAGGGATGATGTTCGAGCCCAGCTGGCACTTGGCCTAATACCCCGCCGGGGACAAGCCGCTGACAAGCGCGGCGAGGCAGAGGGATTTCAGGAGAATCGGGGTTTTCCCGGAGGATGGCCGGGTCATTCATAGTACCCCACGCTGAATTACCCCCGCACCCGGAGCTTGCTTTCCTCGACAATCCACAACTTGCCGCCAAGCGGCTGACGACGCAGGTTCTGGTCTATTTTGAACTTCATACCGCGTGTGCAAGAGGATGGATTTCCTCGGGTGCCAAAGCCGCCGCGTAAGCGATGCATGCCTGGATATCCTCGCGCGTAAGTGGCGGATAACTCTGCATGATCTCTTCAGGTAATACGCCGTCAGCCAGGTTGTCCAATACTGTCGAGACCATGATTCTCGTACCCCTCACGCAGGCCCTTCCCTTGCAGATGGCGGAATCGTGGGAAATGCGCTCGCTCCAGTTCATGGCCTGTTCCTCCGTGGTTTCAACTGGTGAATCGATGCCCAGCCTGCGTTGCACACTTGATGTCGATGCGGCCGCGAACGCTGCGATGCGCCAACGAGGGCATGGCAGCAGCTCGTCGAAGGTCGTGGTAAACACCATGCCCGGAGCGTGGTTATCCGACCCACGGCGAGCGGTTCTGTGAGCTTCCGGGTCAAACGCTCCCGATTGCGGGCGTCAAACTCCGGCGCGATGACCGCCAGATCGATATCACTCTCTTCTCGAGCGGCCCCGCGAGCATGGGAACCAAAGAGGATGGCCTTGTCAACGTGGATGCCGGCCCGTCTCGCCGCACGGACATAGGATCGCACCGTCTTCAGAACTTCTTGAGCAATCACGCAATCACCTCCCCGCAATGCTTCATTTCCAATGCTGCCCTCGCCTTGGTAATGCTCTTCGTATCATGGTCGACATGAACTCAGTCTCTTTACGATGGCTTCCCAGATCTCGCCGAGACCGAGCTGCTGCGCCCAGCTCTCGATGTAAGGGCGGTCGACATCGGCGCCGGAGGTCACGAGAATCCCGGTGATGTCCCGGAGGTGCTTCTCGGAACCGCCCGCCCTATAGTATTCCATCTTCTTGATGATCACATCCTCGGGAGCGGCGAAATCGGCTTCGAAATTCTCGGCGGGGTGGATGCGGCGGACCCGCCCGAAGCGGCTGCGGTCGAATGGGGTGTTACGGCGGATAATGACGTCGATCTTGAGGCCGGACGCCGGGTGGATGATGTTGAATTGTCCCGGTCGGCGGATGGCGTCGCGGACGGCTTCATCGTGGAGGTAGTACTCCTCCGCGGGAAAGGCCTCCCGCAGGGCGGGAATGTGCTGCTCGGCGATGCCGGCCACGATGTCGATGTCGTTCGTCAGGCGCGGTTCGCCGTAGGCCATGGCTGCGACGGAACCGGTGACAAGGTAGGGTATGCCCAGCCTCTCGAAGACCGAGACGACGTGCTCGAGAAGCTCAGACGGCCCCATGCGACATCCTGTGCGCCACTTCGCGGCGGACGCGCTCCGTGGTCCAGTCCGGATGAGTGCTTGAAAGGTGTGCCTTCAGCATGCAACAAGACGAC
>JANOHV010000225.1:0-3452 GCA_031406795.1 Candidatus Rokuibacteriota bacterium | reverse complement strand
CAGCGGCGATCGCCTCGGCCGGGTGCTCGGCCGCGCGTTCGACATCGCCGAAGAGCAGATCATCCACGCGCTCAGTCGCCAGCTCGGGATACGGGTGATCGACCTCGCCGCGATCACGATCGATCCCCAAGTCCTGCGGCTGGTCCCGGAACGGCTGGCGCGCCTGCACCTGGCGGTCCCGGTCGCCACCGAGCACGGCGAACTGATCGTCGCGATGACCGATCCGCTCAACGTCATCGGCATCGACGACATCGCCCGGGCCAGCGGCCTGGCCGTCCAGCCGGCGGTGGCCAAGGAGGCCGACATCGTCGCCGCCCTCGACCAGTACCAGGGAACGGGCGGTTCGGTCCAGGATGGCCCGCGGGCCCGCGGCGTCGAGAGGCCGGGAGTCGTCTCCGAGGAGCGGGGCAGCGGCGAATGGCTCGAACGCGGGGCCGCCGAGAGTACGGTGGTCAATCTCGTGCACTCTTTCCTCGTCCAGGCCGTTGCCGACAGAGCCAGCGACATCCACCTGCTGCCCGAGGCCAGCGCGCTGGAGTTGCGGACGCGCATCGACGGGGTGATGCACAGCGTCGGCTCGTTTCCCCTGGCCCTGTACCCCGCGATCCTCGCCCGGCTCAAGACCCTCGCCGGCATGGACATCGCGGAGAAGTACCAGCCCCAGGACGGGCGCTGGACGCTCCCGGCGGGCAGCCAGGAGGTCGAGATCCGGGCCGCGACGCTGCCGACGATCCACGGCGAGAAGATCGCGCTGCGGCTGCGCGACAAGAGCACCGCGCTGTCGGAGCTGACCGCACTCGGCATGGCGCCGGAAGTCCTGCGGTTCATGCAGGGCTTCACGGCGAAGCCGCACGGTCTGGTCCTGGTCACCGGGCCGGCCGGCAGCGGGAAGACGACCACGCTGTACGCCCTGCTGCAGACGCTGGACGCCGTGGGCTGCAACATCATCACGCTCGAGGATCCGGTGGAGTACCACCTGCCCAAGGTGACCCAGATCCAGGTCGACCGCCACGCCGGGATGACCTTCGCCCGCGGACTCCAGGCGATCCTGCGCCAGGACCCCGACGTCATCCTGGTGGGCGAGATCCGCGAGCGCGAATCCGCCGAGATCGCCATGCACGCGGCGCTTGCCGGCTGCCTCGTCCTCGCCACGCTCCCGGCCAACGACAGCGTCGACGCGCTGCTGCGGCTGCTCGATCTGGGCGTCGAGCCGTATCTCGCGAGCGCGGCGCTGGAGGGCATCATGGCCCAGCGGCTCGTGCGGACCATCTGTCCCTCCTGTCGCGGCGCATCGACCCCGGACCCGGCCCTGCTGGCGGCTGCGGGATTGCCGCCGGGCACCGAGCTGGTCCACGGCCGGGGCTGCCCGCACTGCAGGGAGACCGGGTACCGCGGTCGCACCGGCATCTTCGAAGCGCTGGCCCTGAAGCACCAACTGCGGCGGGCGATCGTCGGCAAGTCCCCGCCCGAGGCGATCCGCAGCCTCGCGAGGAGCGCCGGGTTGCGCACGCTGCGCGAAGCGGGTCTGGAGAAGGTGCAGGGCGGCGTGACCACGATCGAGGAAATTCTGCGCGTCACCCCTCCGATCGAGGGCTGACGGCGCCATGACCTCCTACGCCTACCGCGCCCGCGACCGCGCCGGGAGAGCCGCCGAAGGCGTGCTCGAGGCCGAAGGGACCACCGAGGCGGCCCACCAACTGGACCGGCTCGGGTACTACCCCATCAGCATCGAGCCGCGGGATCCGGGCGCGCGCCCGGGGTTCTCGCTCGCCCGGCTGAACGACTACTTCTCGCGGGTTTCGACGCAGGACTTCATCCTCTACAACCGGCAGCTGGCAACCCTGATCTCCGCCGGCCTGCCCTTTCTGCGCTCCCTGGGCACCCTCAGGGACCAGACGGAGAGCCCGCGCCTCAAGAGGATCCTCGAAGAGCTCTATACCGAAATCGAGAGCGGCGGCTCGTTCTCCGCGGCGCTCGCCCACCACCCCGAAACGTTCTCGGAACTCTACATCAGCATGATCCGCGCCGGCGAGGAAGGCGGGTTGCTCGAGAAGGTGCTCGAACGCCTCGCGACTCTGGCGGAGCAGGAATCGGTCCAGCGCGCGCGCATCGGCGCGGCCATGCGGTACCCGATGTTCGTCAGCGCGGCCCTGGTCGTCGCATTTTTCATCATGATGAAATTCGTGGTCCCGAAATTCGTGCAGCTCTACGCCAACTTCGGCGGGGAGCTGCCGATTCCGACGCGGATGATGATCTTCGCCAACGTGATGTTCCAGCGGTTCTGGATCCCCGGAATCGTCCTGCTGGCGGCGGCGATCTTCGGCGTGCGTTTCGCGCTCCGGACCCCCGGCGGCCGGCAGTTCTGGGACACCTGGAAGATCCGCCTGCCCATCTTCGGGCCGCTCTTCCTCAAGTCGTCCCTCTCCCGTTTCTCGAGCGTCTTCTCCGCCCTGCTGCGCAGCGGCGTCCCGCTCCTCAAGACGCTCGAGATCGCCGCGGCGACCGTGGGGAACGTCAGGATCAAGAGCGTCATCCTCGGGATCCGCGAAAGCGTCCAGGAGGGGCAGTCCATCGCGGGACCGATGCGCCTGCAGAATGTGTTCACGCCGCTGGTGGTGCAGATGGTGGCCGTCGGCGAGGAGACCGGCAAGCTCGACGAGATGCTGGAGAAGGTCTCCGACTACTACGAGAGCGAGGTGGAATTCGCGGTCCGCAATCTGACGACCGCGATCGAGCCGCTTCTCGTCGTGGTGATCGGCGGCGGGGTGCTTTTTCTCGCCCTCGCCATCTTCATGCCCTGGTGGAATGTCGTCTCCTTCATCAAGCGCTAGGCAGGCCGCTGACACGGGGCCGTCCGCGGAGCGGGGCTCCGCCGCCTTCAACTCCCTCGTGGCCTGTATCATCGTCGCCATCCTGCTGAGCACCGGCATGGCCTACTATTTCCGCGTCATCCGGACGGCCCGCGAGGTTGCCCTCCGGCACGAACTGGCCAGCATCCGGACGGCGGTCGTCCTCTTCGCCGCGCTCAACCGGCGTTTTCCCGCGAGCCTCAGGGAACTGGTCGATCAGCCGTACCTGCTCCCCAACCAGGAATTCTCGATCGCGGCGGGGCAGACTTCCTTCGAGAAACGCACGAGCTTCAAGCGCACCTATCTCGAGCCGAGCAGCATTGATGCGCAGGGGCTGGTGCTCGACCCGTTCGGCAAGCCGTATCGCTATGATCCCCTGCGCGGCCAGGTGACCTCCACCGCAGGGCGCTATGGCAACTGGTAGCCCGCGCCAGCGGCTCACTCCGGCGGCCGCCGCCTACACGATCCTGCTGCTGGTCGTCGTCGTCTTCAACCCGGCGTTCGGGAACAGCTTCATCAACTTCGACGACCCCGGCTACATCACCCGCAACCCGATGGTTCAGTCGGGCTTCACCGCGGCCTCCCTGCGCTGGGCCTTCACCT
>JANOHV010000224.1:0-51564 GCA_031406795.1 Candidatus Rokuibacteriota bacterium | reverse complement strand
GTGCTCTTGAAGAGGTACCAGTTGCCGCCGGGCGGGTTGTAGGCGCCGATGTCGGCCTTGCCGTCGGCGTCGAAGTCGCCGGTGATCGGCAGCGTCCCGGCAAACCCGAACTTCGTCTGGATGAATCCCTCCGCGCTCCTGAACTCGAACCAGTCGCCCCCGGGCGGGAAGTAGCAGCCGATGTCCGAGCGAACGTCGCCGTCGAAATCGTTCTTCACGTTTCTGACCGTGAAGGCCGGCACATTCAGCGTGTTGCCGACGTTCGTCGCCAGATCGACCACGGTGATCAGGCAGCCGGTGTGCAGCCCGGCTTTCAGAGCGCGGAAGGCAATTGTGTTATTGCCTGCCGTTGCAGCCGTCGTCGCACTCGCGCAGCCTCCCCCGATCACGATGGTTCCGGCTTCGTTCGTGTTGAAGGTGTAGGTCGGCGTGCTGTCTCCGGTCGGGGTCGGGACCGCCGTCACCTGCGTCGCGACGGGAGGCACCGTGTCGATCGTGAAGGGTGCCACGCTCAAGATGTTGCTGGCATTTCCTGCAGCATTGGTGACCGTAATCGTGCAGTTGGCATGAACTCCATCCGCCAGAGGATTGAAAGTCACCGTGTTGGTCCCCAGGACCGCAGCCGTCGTCGGGCTGGTGCAGTCACCGCCGTAGGTGATCGTGCCGACGTCGTTCGTCGTAAAGCTGTAATTCGGCGTGGTGACGTTGGTAGGTGTCGGGACGGGCGTCACCTGGGTAAGTGTCGGCGCGAAGAGCTTCCCCGAAACCACGAAGAGACCCGTCGTGATCGAAGTCTGCACCCCGGCGAGCGTCGGATCGATATCCGCGGTCAATGCGGGACCTGCTGCTGCCGCAATCGTAAACGTGTTGCTCAGCGGACCCCCCGTTACCAGATGCGGGGTAAGTGCGTCTCCCAGATATCCTGCCGGCGCCCCCACGTCCCACTTCAACAGACTGGAGATATTGGTATTCGTCGCGGGAAGCAGTATTTCAAAGGCGGTCGCGACGATACCGATGGGAATAGCTCCGTCTTCCGCCCTGAATGCCTGGCCACCGGTGATAGTCGTTCTGCCATCTGCTTCAGTCGTAAAATCAAACGTGCCATACGGATGCAACACCGTATAGGTGCTGCTCGGGGCAAGTCCTGCTATCGGAAACAAATTGATCCGCAAGAAAGTCATCTGTTGGCCGGCCACGGGGGTTCCCGTGCCAAATGCGGCCTCCAGCGCGAAACGAAGCCGGGCACGGCCGCCGCCGGTACCGATGGCGGCATGCTCGGCTTCCGCAATCCAATAGAATGCCTCGTCGGGGAAGTTGGCCGGAAAACTGATATTTCCCGGGGCCAGGGGAGGCAACACGCAGAGGGGGTCAGGCAGCCCGGTACCATCCGGGTTCAGTCCCAGACACAATTGCACCTGACTCCCGCCGGCGGCGAGATCACGATACCAGAGCGGGAAGTTCCCGAAATTCCTCAGGGGGCTGACCGCATTCAGAGCCGCCTGTGCGCTTCCGGACGGGAACAGTCCACCCAGCGCAACCGCCAGGACCGCCAGGAACGTGGGGATTGCCCTTCCCGTACTCCTTGGCCTCCGCTGGCTCTCCGCTACAACAACTGCTTTCGACGCGTTCATGTCTCTCTCCTCCAACCAATGCCAGATTCCCAGTAGCGTTGCATGATCTGACGTTCAGCTTGACCGTTGTCTTCATTCGGCCGGGTTCACCAGGCCCTCCGACTCGGCCCGATCGCCGTCGAGTTCAAAGCGACAGGCACGAGTCTCGCCCCCGCCGGCGTGGGCGCCGCGGGGGCGAGAGTTCCATGAAATTCTCGATGGCGCGTGCTACCGCAGCGTGCCGCCGATCGGGATCGTCCCTTCGAACCCGAAGGTCGTCTGGAAGAACCCTTCCGTGCTCTTGAACTGGTACCAGTTGCCACCGGCGGGGTAGTAGACGGCGATGTCATCCCGCGCGTCCCCATCGAAGTCCCCGACCACCGGTTCCGTCCCCGCATAGCCGAAAGTCGTCTGGAAGAACCCTTCCGTGCTCTTGAACAGGTACCAGTTGCCGCCGGGCGGATAGTAGACGCCGATGTCATCGCGCCCATCGCCGTCGAAGTCCCCGACCACCGGGATCGTCCCGTCGTAGCCGAAGGCCGTCTGGAAGAACCCTTCCGTGCTCTTGAACATGTACCAGTTGCCGCCGGGCGGATAGTAGGCGGCGATGTCGCTCCTGCCGTCGCCGTCGAAATCCCCGACCAGCGGGATCGTCCCGGCGTAGCCGAAGGTCGTCTGCGAGAACCCTTCCGTGCTCTTGAAGAAATACCAGTTGCCGCCGGGCGGATAGTAGGCGCCGATGTCGCTGATGCCGTCGGCGTCGAAGTCCCCGACCACCGGGATCGTCCCCTCGTAGCCGAACGTTGTCTGCATGAAACCATCCGCGCTCTTGAACATGTACCAGTTGCCGCCGGGGGGATAGTAGGCGCCGATGTCGCTCATCGCGTCGGCGTCGAAGTTGCCGGTGATCGGCAGCGTCCCTTCATACCCGAACGTCGTCTGGAAGAACCCGGTGGAGCTGTTGAAGATGTACCAGTTGCCGCCTGGCGGATAGTAGACGCCGATATCCGAGCGGCCATCGCCGTCGAAATCGTTCCGCTGGTTCAGGGCTGCGATCAACGCCGGGACCGCGGATTGCATGATCGTGCCCGCACTACCCACGGTGACGAAGCTGGCTCCCGCGAAGGTGATGCCCAACAATTGGGTGGAAGCAGCCTTGGCGAAATCCTCGGGAGCCCAACTGATGCCGTTCACGGAAGTCAGAACCGTCCCGAATCCGCCGACGGCCAGGAATTCGTGGCTGCCCAGCGCGATGCCATAGAGGCCGTGCACCGTCCCCGATGCCCGAGGCGTCCAGATCACGCCGGCGGGCGAGGTCAGAATGGTGCCTCCCGCTCCGACCGCCACGAAGTCGCCGCTGCCATGCGCGACGCCGAAGAGATCCTGCCCGGTCCCCGAGTTGACGAGCGTCCAGGTCGCGCCGGTGGGCGAGGTCGAGATCGCGCCGGCATTTCCTACCGCGACGAAGATGCCGTTGCCGAACGTGACTGCGTGGAAGTCACTCCCCAGCACCTGCGCAGCCCAAGCCGTCCCATCGGCCGAGGTCGAGATAGCGCCGAACAGCCCCACCGCAACGAAGGTGTTGTTGCCGAAGGCGACTCCCAGCAGATCCAGCGCGGTTCCTGACGCTCGCGGGGTCCAGTTCACCCCGTTCGAAGAGGTCAGGACCGTGCCGGCACTCCCGACGGCCACGAAGAGAGTGTTCCCCGCAACAACTCCTGAAGTGACGCCGAAGAGAACCTCGGTGGTCCCCGAGGTCTGCGCGGTCCAGGTCACCCCATCGGTTGAGGTGGCGATCATACCGCCGCTCCCGACTCCCACCAGGACTTCGTTGCCAAGAACGACGCCGTCCGCGACTCCGAAGAACCACTCCGGGCTTCCCGAGGAGCGCAGGGACCACGCCACTCCGGTCGGCGAGGTCAGGGTCGTGCCCAGATCCCCCACGGCAACGAATCCGGCGGCAACGAAGTCGACGGCGTTGATCACATTCGTCGTGCCGGATGCCCGGGGAGTCCAGTTTGTTCCATTCGTCGACGAAAGCAGCGTGCCGAACCCTCCCCCGGCCACGAAGGTGTTGTTGCCGAAGGCCACATCGGAGAGATCGAATGCGCTCAGCGTGGCTCTCACGGTCCAGATCACCGCGTCCGTGGAGGTCAGGATGAGTCCCAGACTCCCGACCGCGACAAACGTACCATTCCCGAACGTGATTCCCGTCAGATCGTTCGGGATGAATTCGTTGTTCGGGACCCCGACGGTCTGCGAACTCCAGACCACCCCGTCGAAAGAGGTCACAATGTTGCCGACGATTCCCACGGAGACGAATCTGCCATTGCCGAAGGCCACGGCGACGAGGTCATTCAGGAGAAAGGTATTCTGGGGGACCCAGGTGATCCCGTCCGTGGAGGTCAGTGCGGTTCCGTGTCCTCCCACCGCGACGAAGACGCCGTTGCCGAAAGCGACGTCAAAGAGTTCGACCCAGACCCCTGATGTTCGGGCAGTCCAAATCACCCCATCCGGAGAGGTCAGAATCGTGCCGTTACTCCCGGTCGCAACGAAGAGGCCGTTGGCGAAGGCCAGTCCGGTTAGGTTCACGAGAACACCCGAATTCCGCAGGGTCCAGGCGATCCCATCCGGAGAGGTCTGAATGGTCCCCCCGTCCCCCACCGCAACGATCAGGCCGGCGCCGTCGGCCGTTGCCGACAGATGGTTCCCCTGCGGCAGCCGTGCTCTTTTATCCCACGAGATCCCCGCCGCCGCAGGTCCCGGAAAGAGCAACGGGAAACCCACGACGAACAGGAGAGCAGAAACGAGCATCGCTCTTCTTGAGAAGCTCTCTATACACATGGCAACCCCCCCGCCTTCTTTGGCATTTCTGCTAAGCAATCACAATGGGAATCCGGCCGTTCAACAGCGTCTGGCCGCCCCGGTTGTTGATGAACTCGACATTGGCGAAGGAGTTCACCGGCGTTGCCGATCGGATCAGCGCATCAAAGCGCCGGGCCGTACTGAGCGCGATCTGCGTTCCGGCCTTCACCACATAGGGTTCGCTGTAATTGCCGAAAGGCGGCACCCCGAGGGCCCGGCCGTCCCAGGCGATGATCGTGATGTCGACGGGGAAGCTCACCCTGAGGCTGACGTACGACGCACAGAGGCACCGGACCAGGATGGTCTTGTTGACCTGGGAATTGATCGAGACTTGCATCCCGACAACGCCGCTGTTCAGTTCGGCGGGAACGACCACGTTTGGCGCGCAGGAAATCGTGCTCCCCACCGGAGCCGGGAAGGGGACGCCGGTGACAAAGAAATAATCGGCGTTGAAATCGTGCAGATCCCCTTTGGTGAATACGTCGTTGATACCGGGCTGGGTGCCGTGCGCCGGCATGGTGTCCCGGGCATTGCTCATGTTGTCGCTCCAGGTGGAGTCCCGGTCATCGATGACCCAGAGAGCCTCCGTGTCGTACGGAACGGTCATCGCGTGGGGGTCGCCGCTGGTCAGCGCGCCGGCGACGAAACCGGGGAACTGCGGAAACTTGGCGAGGTTGGCCGCGGTCCGCCGGGGATAGCCGCCGGCGTAGTTCGGGAGGGCCGGATTCTGCTGGGCATACGCGTCGGGCGGCTCGATGATCAGAAAACCGTAGAGGCCGAATTCGAAATGCTGCACGGTGTTGCGGTGACAGTGGTAGAAATAGCTGCCGATGAAGTTGGGCTGAAACTGGTAGGTGTACTGCCCGATCTCCATCGAACAGTGCCCGACCCCGTCGTTCATGGGGGTCGGCTCGATGCCATGCCAGTGGATGGTGTGCGGGGGCGGCCCGGCGCCCCTGGTGTCGGCGTGGAAGACCACTCCCCGGGGCACCCGGAGGGTCGGGCCCGGAAACGTGCCCGCCGCGGTAGCGGGAACATCCCCATTGTCGATCAGAAAGAACATCACCTGTTTCCCGTCCCACATCGTGATGCGCCGCCCGTGCATCAGGCCGACTTCCACCGTATTGGGTACCGCATTCGTGGCCCCGGGAACGGTGGCGGCGACGAACGCCGGCACGGGGTTCGTCGGGGACAGATTCTCCGGGGTCGCCGGGCTCTCCGTGGGCGGGTCGAACATCTTGACCCACTCATTCTCGTCGCCGACCACCGACTTGCGAAATATGTGATGCGCTGGGATTGCGACCGACATGATCTCTCTCCTTCTTCTGTTTGCGCTGCTTGACGCTAGCCGGCCGCCGGTCCCGTCTTATCGGGACCGTGATTGTCCGTGTGCATCAGCGGGAAGGTCGTGACGCCGCCCGGGGTGTTGCGGTCACCGATAAAGTTCATCCCGGAAATCAAGCCGAGGTTGTAGCTGCCGCCCTGGGAGGTCTGGGACGCCTCGGTGTGGGAGTGCATCGGAAAACAGAGGGGGGAGAGCTGCACCGAGATATCCGGGGAGAGCGGGTTAAGCGGGTCGGCCAGCGTGCCGATCGGCGGGAAGAACGTGTTCAGCTCTTCATTCGGCGGCCAGGTCGTGCCGCCGGCGAGCGTTACCAGCCCGGGATCCGCCAGGCCGATCCCGCGGACATTGGGGATGTCGGGCGGCCGCATGTAGGGCACCAGCCAGTCGAAGCCGCGCAGCGGGCTGTTGGTCATGGTGTCCACCCACCAGAGGTCGTTGGACAGCTGGTTGTCCAGCGAGAGAACGTAGACGTGGTTGGCGTGGATGTGCATGGAATGGGTGTTAACCCCGGCGCCCAGGACCCGGATGACGCACGGTTCGCCCACGCGGAGGTTCGGGCAGATGAACGGGTTGTTGTGCGCGAAGTGGCCGGATTGTCCGTTGATCGTGAAGAAGTGGGGCTTGCGGTTGAAGACCCCGGTATTGAAGGTGTCGGCATAGGGGTCGTTGAAGATGGCGTTCACGAAGTTCGCCGGGATGCGGAAGCCCGTTCCGGGCGCGGCGTTGCCCACCTCTGCGAACAGGACGGGGCTGGCTTCGTGCGTCACCCAGACATACTGCCGGAATGCCTGCGTGTCGGTTGCCGGATCGCCCTGCTCCCAGGGCAGGCCGGGCCAGTGGGCCGCGGTGCCGAGTTCGTCGAACAGTTTCTGGATCATCGGCGTCGGATTATCGTACGGCGTGAACTTGTGCCCGGCCGCAGCCGCCCGGGGCATGACGATGAAGGCGCCATGCAGCCCCATCGCCCGGTTCACCGGCTCGTTCAGGTTGTCGTGATACAGGAAGGACCCGGACTTGGTCGCAGTGAAGAACTTCGTGACCTTGGCGCCCGGGGCGATGGGGCCGCTGTCGAACATGCCCGGGATGAAGAACGAATGCGGCGCGTCCAGGTCGTTGGTGATGACGATGCGGACGACATCCCCCTGCGTGGTGAAGATGTTGGGCCCGGGACACTCGGCCGGGAAAGTGTCTTCCTTGAAGATCCAGAAATAGCATTGCGCGGAGTTGATGGCGTTGTGCGTCACCATGTCTTTCACGGCATCGGTGATGTGAAAATTGAGGGTCTGGGTATGGACCGCCGCATAGGCCTCGTTCTTCATCAGCCAGGGCATCTTCGTGCCCACGACGAGTGCCGCCGCGCCGCTCAAGCCGTACTTGAGAAAGTCCCGCCTCTTTATCCCTTCCATCTCTCTCCCCCTCCAGTTCGACTAAATGCAGCCACGTCTGGTAATCCTTTCAGCATGTGACGACGATTATGTTAGCGCAGCGTGCCGCCAACCGGCATGGTCCCCGCGTACCCGAACGTCGTCTGCGAAAAACCTTCCGCGCTCTTGAACAGGTACCAGTTGCCGCCGGGGGGATAGTACACGCCGATGTCATCCCGACCGTCGCCGTCGAAGTCTCCGACCACCGGTTCGGTCCCCGCGTAGCCGAACGTCGTCTGCGAGAAACCCTCCGAGCTCTTGAACTGGTACCAGTTACCGCCGGGCGGATAGTAGACGCCAATGTCATCCCGGCCGTCGCCGTCGAAGTCTCCCACGACCGGGATCGTGCCGGCGTAGCCGAACGCCGTCTGGAAGAACCCTTCCGTGCTCTTGAACAGATACCAGTTGCCGCCGGTCGGATAGTAGACGCCGAAGTCATCCCGGCCGTCACCGTCGAAGTCTCCCACGACCGGGATCGTTCCGTCAAAGCCGAATGTCGTGTGGAAGAACCCTGCGGCGCTCTTGAACAGGTTCCAGCTGCCGCCGGCATCATCGTAGACGCCGAAGTCATCCCGACCGTCGCCGTCGAAGTCCCCGACCACCGGGATCGTCCCGGCGTAGCCGAAGTCCGTCTCCTGGTGCCCTTCCAGGCTCTTCGACAGGAACCACTTGCCGCCCTGATCGTCGTAGACCCCGATGTCATCCCGGCCGTCACCGTCGAAGTCACCCGGAACGGGGACTGTTCCGGCGTAGCCGAACAGGCTCTCCGAGAATCCCTCCGCGCTCTTGAACAGGTACCAGTTGCCGCCGGTCGGATTGTAAACGCCGAGGTCGGAGCGGCCGTCCCCGTCGAAATCGTTCTTCGCCGCGAATGCGCGGACTTGCTCCATCACCGGCAGCGCGGCGCCAAAGTTGGTGTCGCCGGCCTGGTTGAACGCGACCAGACAGTTGCCGTTGGTAGCGGTCATCGTGACCAGCGCGGTACCCGCGCCGCTGCCGCTGCACGCACCCGTAGCCGTGATCGCAACCGGCAGCCCCGAGGTCGCCGTCGCCGCCACCGCGAAGATGTCGCCGATCATCGCGCGCGCCGGGGCGTGCCCGGTCACCGTGAGCGTCTGGTCCAGCAGCGGGCTGGCGATCGTCACCAGATCGAGAAACAGCGCATCGCCGTCGAAGAAATTGTCGGCGACGAACTCTCTGAAGGCGATGAAGACCGTCTGGCCGACAAACGCGTCGAGACTGATCGTTTTCTGGTTCCAGTCTTCCGGCACATTGCCGAACGCGTACAAGGCGAGGCTCGTCGTGAAGCTGGGCAGTGCGTTGGTGGTCGTGGAGATCTTGACTTCCAGGTTGTCGATGAGATCGGTGAATTTTCTGACCCAGAAAGTAAGATTCGTTCCCGCCGTCGTTATGGCTACTCCCGGAGTGACCAGCCACTGGTCGTTGGGGAAGGCTCCGTTGATGTCCGGCACGGTTCCGCCGGTCAGATAGGTGGCAAAGGCGACGCCGTTTCCGCCGCCGGCGGGGGTGGTCACCGTACCCACGAGATTCTCAAACCCGGGGATCGGCGTCGTGCCGTTGGTTTGACGATTCCAGCCGGTGCCGCCGTCGGGACTATGCTTGATCCAGCCGGCAGGGGGCACGGCAGTCTCGAAGCTTTCGGACAGCAGCAGGGCTGCCGCAGCGCTACCCGGAAACAGCAAGAACGACAGTACTACCGCTACCAATCCTCTGGCCATGCTTTTCATTGCTGCCCCCCTTTTCCCCGGTTGTGATGCTTCGACGCAATACCGCGTTGTTGGTGCGGCGGCGCGGTGGATCTGAAGTTCCCGTTCCGCTAATTCGCGAATCCGGTAGCCGCAGTCCAGCAATACGCCGTTCAGCACGAGACAGCCTTCGGTCGGACACTCGCCGACCCCTTTGTCGGACAACTCGATGAGCTCGGCGGCGAGAGCGACGGTGCACTCAAGGTCGTCCGAGCCGCCCTCGCGCCGTTCATACTGTGCCATAAAGCCTTCCTTGGCGCCATGCCCTTATCTGACATTCACCACAAAACCGGCCGCGGTGCCGCCGCCACTGGAAACGGCGCTGACGAAACTACCTGCGGCAGGCGCCGGGCCGGCGGTCAGCCTGAAGGTCCAGACACCCGCGACGTTGGCGACCGCGGTGCCCAGCGGCACGCCGGTGGGAGTCGCCGTGCGGTAGATCGTGATGACCGCGCCGGGGAGGGTCGTCGTGCCGTCGACCCGCAACCGCAACGAGCCGGTCCGGTACTCGGCCAGCGTGATTCTGGGGAGATCCCCGGTCACCGTAACGGTGAAGGACCGCGTCGCGAAGAGCGTGCCCAGGTCGGTCACTCTGACCGTGACGGGATTGACGCCGACGTTGGCGCCGCCCGGCGTCCAGCTGATCAGCCCCGTCGCGGGGTTGATCGTCATGCCGGCCGGCGCGGTGTCCAGCGAGTACACGAGCGTGTCGCCCGGGCTGTCGGTGCCGACCGCCAGCACGTTGATCGCCGTCCCCGAGACAACCGTCCGGTCGGCGATCAGGGCCAGCAGCGGCGCCGTGTTCGCCGTCACGGCGACGGTAACCGTGGCGATGTTCGAAATGTTATTGAGCAGGGACCCGTCGTTGACCGTGTACGTGAAGCTCACATTCGCCGAAATGCCGGGCAAGGGTGTGTAAGTCACGGTCTTGTCGGCATTGAGCACCGCGCCACCCTGGGCGGGCTGGGTCAGCAGGTTCACGGTCACATTCACGTTCGCCGGAATCACCGGCGCCCCCTCGTCGGTGTCGTTGGCCAGAATGGGGATGATTAGCGGGGTGGTGTCGAGCGTCGCGGCATTGTCGTTGTTTGCGATGGGCGCGGTGTTGCCGACGCCGGGGAGGACCGTCACCGTCACGGTCGCCGCGCTCGAGACGTTCCCGAGCTGGTCCTGGACCGTGTACGTGAAGACCGCCTGCCCGGAGAAGCCCAAGACCGGCGTGAAGATCACCGTGCCGTCGGTCTGAGCGACGGCTGACCAAGAGGGGTTCAGCCCGCCGGTGACGACCACCGTGCCCGGCAGGAAGCTGCCGGTGTCGTTGAGCAGCACGTCGATGGTCGTGGGGACATTAAACGGCGTGGTCACGGGGTCGTGGTTGACGGTCACCGGTATGTTGATCCCACCCCCGCCCCCTGCCGCGCAGGCGATCGCCTGGGGCGTAACGACGATCGGAATGGCGGCCGGATTCACCGGCGGCCAGGCGAGAACAGTGGCGTTGCCGTTGAAGTTCCCGGCGGCGGCGGAAACGAACGAAAGGATGCGGTCCCTGACGCTGGTCAGCGCGCTCGCCGTGTAGACCGGGTCGTTGTATCCGCCGGTCGGAAGCAGCGGCTCCTGCAGGCGAGGATCGAGGCCCTCGAACGGGAAGGGGTCGAGGGGCTGCGGCGTACCCTCGCACCCGCCGGCATTCTGGCAGCCGCCGGGGCCGAGCCGGCGGTCGAGATTCCAGGGCAGCCCGGTAAAGAGCCAGGGCGTGGCCAGCAGGTTGAGGTTGACCTCGACGAACTCCGGCGTCTCGATCCCGCCAAGATTGATGCCCAGCGGGAAGATATATTGGCCGTTGGGCGAATCGTTGCCCTGGATGTCAAGCGTGACCAGCGGCGTGCCGCCGACCTTGACGCTGTCGGTCTGCTTGCGGCTCTTCACGTGAATCTCGTGCGGCATCGGGCTCATGATGGCGAAGTTGTTCGCGATGTTCTGTCCCCCGGGGCCGGAGCAGACCAGGGGGGGCGCCAGCGACCACTCGGGGTCGGCCCTGATGACGGCGCACGGGTAGAGGTCCGGCTTCTTGCCGATCAGGGCCGGGGCGAAAAAGTCGACATCGTAGCGCATCTTGAAGATATTCCCGCCGGGGCCGGCGGCGAGCCCGACCGCCGTGCACGTTCCCGGACCGGCGATGTTGTCACAGCCGACCGTCGAGGCGAGCGGAAACTCGTGGACTGCGTTGGTGCTCGGGTCCCAGTGGCGCGACCAGATGCGCATGTCGGTGTTGCCGGTCGAAAAGCCGATGAAGAGCGCCCGGGCCCGCGCGTTCTGGAAACCCATGGCGTCCAGGAAGACTTCGGCCATCGTCAGATAGTCCGGCTGGCCCAGATCGGGCTTGGAGCCCAGCGCAAAGCCGACTCCCGAGGTGTGCGCCGAGAGGAAACGGACGCCGCCGATCGACTCGAAGTTCCCCTCCGCCTGGATGAGGTCCCCGAGCATGACCGGGGCGAATCTGCGCGAGTCGGGCACCTGCCCCGTGGCATTGAGGCCCGTCCGGTTCGTGGACGGGCAGAGAACGTCGCCGGTGCCGTCGGCCAGGGCCTGAGCGGTCGTGACGCCGAGCGGGGGGACAAGAACATCGGCAAACGTGCGCAGCTGCGTGCTCGGAATACACAGCGGGTAGCCGTTGCTGAAGTGGTTGGTGTAGTTGTCCTTGTCGAGCGCGAAGCGCGGATCGGGGCTGCAGTTCGGCCCGCCGGCGCAGCCGGGGCCCTGCTGCAGGGTGTGCCGCCCCTCGGGGTCGTTGAGGCGGACCATGACACCGGTGGCGGGATCGTTGAGGATGCCGTTCACGCGATAATAGCCGCCGGCGTAGTCGATGTAGGTCACGGTGCCGGTCAGCGCCTCGACGCCCTTTTCGATGAACATGTCGCCGACGATCAGATTGAGGTTGCTGGTGCGGTTGGCGGAAATCGTGGCGAATCCGCCCGTACCGCTGGTATTGCAGCTATCGCTCTTCGCGAGTCCGGACTCGGCGGCGGCGACGCACGCGGCGGGAGCCTGCGCGAAGATCTGCTGTAGCGTCAGTCGGTTGGCGGGGAGGTCGATCAGCAGATTCCGCGGGATGGTGTAGGTCTGTCCGCCGACGACGATGGTTCCGCCGGAGTAGATATCGGTCGTGCTATTGAGCGTGACGAGCTGTATTTCGCCGCTCACCGGAGCCCGGACCGCTTGCGCCTGAGCCAGGCCACTCCATCCCACGAGCAGGACGAGCAACGGGAACAGGGCAACCGGGAATCCTAACCTGCGGCTCTTCCTACTCTTCATCTCGATACTCCTTCTCTGGTTATATTCAAGTAGATCTCAAAATACTGTCTGCGTAAATACACACTAGACCCTATTTTTCGCAGATTCATTTTTACCCTTCCACTTTCTATGCAATAACGGTGCCAACCGTGCTGCCCTGCGGACGATCGCGTAACTTGCTTGTGTAATTGGTATTTTTACTGCTGGTCGTTCTTTGGGGAAGCCGTCTGTCACATCAATGAGACAGAGCGTGAGACACTTGTGCAACACAGGGCAAGCGTGATATTTGTCACGAAAGGCCGGTTTATTGTACTGCGGTGATTGCAGCGTCCCCATTCATTCGGTCATTTCCTGAGAATTGATGAGACACCCGGGGAATGACGTGAGCAGCACTGCCATCATGATTTCATGGCCACGGCCGGGTCGAGCGATGCGGACCGCCACACCGGGACCACGGTCGCCATGGTGTACGGCACGACGCAGAGGAAGCACAGGGTCGCCAGCTGTTCCAGGTTCACGTGGGGCGAGAGGCGGAACACCGGCGAGAGCACCGACCACCCCTTGAGCACGGGTGCGAGGAGCGCCGCCGACCCGTAGAAGACGTGAACGTAGGCGAACACCGTCCCGAGCGTGAAGGAGGAGAGGGACACGACCACCCCCTCCCAGGACTTCAGCGCGAGCACGTCCCCGGTCTCCCAGCCCACGGCCTTCAAGATGGCGATCTCCCGCCGTTCGGCGTCGCTCGGGCCCGAGGCCTTGTCCCAGGCGAAGATCGCGAAGGCGAGCACGGACCCGAGCAGCAGCAGGAGAAGCACGCCGCTGCGCCAGCTGAAGACCGACTCGTAGGTCCTCAGGATCTCGTCGCGCGCGACGGGTCTCGTGTCCGGGAGCTGGGCCACGACTCTTTTCGCCACCGCCGCCACTTCGCCCGGTTTCCCTACGCTCAGCACCACGTCGGTGAAGAAACCCTCCGGCATCCCGAAGATCGCCCGGAAGTCTTCCGGGGTCATCAGGATCAGATCCGCGGCGACGAGTTCCGCCTCCCGCGGCAGGATCTCGCCGATCTCCAGCGTGACGAGGGCGCCCCGGTGCGTGCGGAACGCCAGCAGGTTGCCGACCGACGCCAGGCTGCTGCGCTCGAGCCCCGAGCCCACGACGATGGTGCCGGCCGGGAATTTTGCCGCCTCGGGAACCATCAGCGTGTAGTTCGCGCCGAAGACCTCGTCGTAGTAGTAGCCCCACAGCCGGCCGCGCGCGCGCTGCACGCCCGGGATGTGCCTCAGGACGTCCACAGAGGCGGCCGGGACGAGTTCCTGCCGGCCCGCCATCAGCCGCTGGACGGTCAGCTCCGGCGCCCCGGTCAGGACGCGCGCCGCCTCGCCCCTGAGAGCCTGGGCGAAGAACGACACCGAGGCCAGCAGGAAGACGACCCCCGCGTACGCGAGGATCAGGGCCACGTTCCTGCCCTTGCGACGCAGCAGCGAAGCCAGCGTGAAGTCCAGCAGATGCAGCTGTTTCTCGATCACGGGTGGCCTCGGCGCAGGTGAGGCGGCGGCGGCATCAGGGAGCCGGAGGGAAAGTGCTCGAGGGACATCGGGTGCTCCTGGAATGGCGTGTGGCGGTCGGCCAGGGTCGGGTGTCGCGCGTAACGCGCGTCGGTGAAGAGGCACAGGTCCGTCAGCCCGAGTCGAGCCACGAGTCCGGCCACACGCTCCAGTCGGGCGCCCGACGCCGCCGCCTCGAACGCGGCGTGGGCGGCCAGCAGCCCCGCGGCAGCGAGGCCGGCCGCCAGGAAGCAGAGGAAGACATGCGCCCGGCGCGGGTGGGTCACTTCTGGTCCTCGAGGTCCACCCACTCGGCGGTTCCGAGCGCCCCCGCCTTCCCCGCTGCCGATTGCGGCGTCGCCACGTACGCGCCCAGGGCCCCGATGCGCCGGTTGCGCGTATAGGTCAACGGCGGCGTCAGGCCCGTCTCGAACCGATAGAGTTTTTCGAGCGCCGAGACGAATTGCGCGCGGCTGAGCGCGCGTCCCGAGAGCCGCAGGGCTTCGACCAGAAGTTTCGCCGAACTGTAGGCCGAGATCGTGGCCTGGAGGTGGGTCGGCGACAACCCGTGCTCCTTCATCAGCCGGGAGAGTTCGCCCGACGCCCGCGGTTCCCGGTCCTGCGGGAGCGTGGGGTAGGCGAGGTACAGGCGCCCCGCGAAACTCGGCGGGGCGTCGAAAGCGGCCTTTCCAGCCAGCACGCCCGGTGTCAGCACGACGGGGGCCCACTCCAGCGCGGCGGCGGCCTCCAGGAAAGAGCGGGTCTGGTGCTCGACCCCGAGAAAGACGACGACTTCGACCCCGGCCTCCTTGAGCCGGGTGGCCGTCCCCGCCGCGTTGAAATCCGGGCCGGGAAACGGCACCCTGCGCACCTCGCTCCAGCCCTTGTCTCTGCCGGCGGTCTCCACCGAGGCGACGATCGGCTCGAGATCCGGGATCTCCGGGAAGACCAGCGCCGCGCGGGGGCTCGCGAGCCCGGCGCGGCGTTTCGCGAAGTCGATCAGGCACAGGAGCTGCTCCCGGAGCCCCGCGAAAAGATAGAAGGTGCTCCGGTTCAGGGCGTAATTGTCGAGCGGGTAGACGGTGAAGGGCCCGACGAGGGGCAGGTCGGCACCGGGCGCCGCGGCCGTGAGCCCGGCGCCGGCCCCCGGGACGAACGTGCTCACCAGCGCGAAGGGCTCCTGCTCCGCGATCCAGGCCTGGAGCCCCGCGGAGACGGACTCGCCGCGGGCCGGCGCCTCCCGGACGACCAATTCGATCTTCCGGCCGTAGATGCCCCCGGCCCGGTTGATCTCGCCGAAGTAGGCCAACAGGATGTCACGCATGGCCTGCCCGATCTCGCCGGCCGGCCCCCGGGACGGCAGCAGCGTGCCGACCCGGACGCTGGTCTCGCCGATTCCGGGGTCCGTGTACTCACCCACGAGCTTCATGTATGCGACCAGATCGTCCAGGTCCTGCGCGGACATCTCGTAGATGGGCATCGACGGGTCCCCGGGACGACCCCCGGGATAGACACCCGACTCAAGGTAGTCCTTGAGGTTCTCCACCGTGAACGGCGGGTGCTCCAGGCCGTCGGGGTGCGCGTGGCCATAGGACTTGGTGAGGTACGCCCACGTCACGTTGGAGGGGATCACGCCGCTCTCGGGGCGGCCCGTGCCGTCGTAGCCGTGGCAGCCGCTACAGGTCGAGGCCTCTTCGGGCAGCTCGATGCCCTCTTCACCGAAGTAGGCCACGATCGGCTTACCCGAGGGGCTGTGACCGGTCATGTAGATCTGTCGGCCCCGCTGCTGGGCCGGCGTCAGCTCGCCGGCCCGGGAGAGCGCAGGGGCCGCCAGCCAGAGGGCCGCCGCGAGGATCGGCCAGAGGGGGGCAAGGGAGCGTCGGGGCCACGACGGGCGGGTCATGGTTTTTCCGCGGCGGGCACGTCCGCTATTGCCCTCTCGAGTTGCCGCACCAGCTCTTCGGCCCCGGCGTCCGGGGAGACCTTCACCCAGAGCCCGGTTTTCAGATTCCCGATGACGTAGACCCCGCGGTGACGCTCCGGGTCCTCCAGGTACTGCCCGAGACGGTAGTTGACCCAGTCGACGTTTTCGGGCTTGCCCGTCAGGAACGTCCAGCCGGGGCCCGCTCTGAAGGCCCCGGCGTACTCTTTGACCTTGTCCGGCGTATCTCGCCGCGGATCCACGGTGACCGACACGATGAAGGCGTCCGTGCCCAGACGCTCGCCGAGCATCTTCTGGACGCGCGACAGGATCAGGTTCTGCCGGGGGCAGATCGTCTTGCAGTTGATATAGAAACCGCTGATCAGCACGACCCGGCCCTCGAGCACGTCCGAGTAGAACCGGACTTCCTTGCCGTGCTGCGTCACCAGCGGCAGATCGGTGAAGTACGGCCGACCCGGCCCGGTGATCTTGGGTTCGGGCGCCTGGGCGGTGGCAGTGCTGCCGGCAGCGGGAACCGTTACCGGGGCCGCCAGCAGCAGCGCCAGCGCGGCGCAGATCCCGAGAAGTCGCCGGCCGGGGCGCATCACGCCGCGCACCTCACTTCCGGCCGCGGGCGGCGCCGAGCTCGTCGAGGAGCCCCACGACAACGGAGGGCGAGGGAAAGCCGTAAAGCCGGTTCCAGACCCCGCTGCTCCCGTCCACGACGAAGACCGTCGGGGGATGGTTGAAAATGTCGGGCGAGTAGACCTCCAAACCCCGAAGAATCCGGTTCACGTTGTCCTTCGTGCCGGTCAGGAAGGTCCAGCCGGGAGCCGCGTGGAGCTTCTGCGCGTGTGCCTTGAGCCGCTGGGGGATGTCGTTGACCGGGTCGATGGTCAGGGTGATCAGGACGACATCGGCGCCAAGCCGGTCGCCGAGACTCTTCTGGAGCCTCTGGAAGATCCCGTCCAGCACCGGACAGACCGTCGTGCAGGTTGTGTACGTGAACGTGACCGCCGCGAGCTTGTCGCCGATGAAGCCGCTCAGAAGACGCCGGGTCTGCCCATTCTCGTCCGTCAGGTCCAGGTCGGGCACCGTGACCTTGACCACGCTGCGGGCAGGAGGCGCCGCGGCGGCCGGCAGGGCGGGGGCGGCCAGCAGCGCCAGCCAGAGGCAGGCGCCCGCCCCACGGATGACCCGGCGCGCGCCCGGCGGCAGCAAGATTCGGCGCCCGCCCGGAGCGCTCATCGCGGCGTCTCCGGCGCCTTATTCCCGGTCACTTCGAACCCGAACGTCGGGAACGTCTCGAATTCCAGGCGGCGGGAGGGGATCGCGAAGAAGACCGTATAGCGCCCCGGGCCCTCCGGCGTGATGAGCGCCTCGTAGGATCCGTCGGCCGCGGGAGTCGCCAGCCGGCGCTCCTGCCAGGTCCCCGGCACCCGCGCTGCGAGGACGACCACGTCCCCGACGCCGGACAGCGGCTTGCCGTCGGGCTGCTGCAACAGTGAGAAGCGCACCCGCACGGGCTGCCCGGCCGGGAACCGGCGCTGCTTGTCGTGAAACTCGATCTTCGGCGGCAGTGCCGCGCGCTCCCCGGCGGTCTGCGGGTCGACCGCGGCGGAAAACTCGAAGCAGTGGTAGACCCAGGGCGAATCGATCACCATCGCAACATCGTACTTGCCGCTCATCGGGATGCGGAACTTGGCCGCGTACACGCCCTTCTCGATCTCCTTGAGGCTGCGGTCGACCACGCGGACGGCACGGGGCACGCGGCCGTACGTCTGAAACGTCCCCATGGGCGCGACCATCCCCTCCATGTAGTAGAAGACCAGATTTTCGGCCGGGTTTGTTGCCAGCACTGAGTCCCATTCCCCGGTCGGCGAGATCACGTCGGCCGAGGCGGGCATCGTATACCCACCCGGCGCCTTGCTGCCGAAGGCAACCGTTCGCGTGGACAAGGAAGTCCGCTCGCCCAACTCGGCGAGCCGGATCAGCGTCGTCTCGGCGGTGCCGTTGCAGCGCACATACGCGAAGGTTGCGGTGAAGACAATGCTCTGAGGCTGTGCGCCGACTCCGAAGGTGTGCGTCAGCAACCCGCTGGAGGCGTCGAGGACGTACACCTCATTGCTGCCGCCGTTGGCGACAAACCCCCAGCGCCCTCCCGGCGCAAACCGCAGGGCCGTGAGGCCGGGCGCGGTCTCGACCCGGGAGGCGATCTGGTTTCTCGCGGCGTCGATCACCGCCACGCCCCCCCCCTGGCTCGCCACGTAGACCGCATTGCCCAGCGGCGAGTAGGCGATCGCGACCGGCCGGTCGCCGACGGGCAGATCCCTGGACTTCTTGAGCTGCTGCGTATCGATCACGGAGACCGTGCCCGCTTCGGAGTTGGTCACGTAGGCGACCAGGCTCGACGCGGGGAAGGCGATCTCGTGGCGGCCGGCGCCGGTCGGGATGCGGGCCGCGACCGCGAGCGTGGCGGCGTCGAGCACGGTCACCCCGCCGGCCGGCCCGTCGTTCCCCACCCAGAGATACTTGCCGTCCGGCTGCAGCGCAATGCGCACCGGATTGGCGCCGGCAGCGACGCTGCGGAGCACCTTGAAGCTGTCCAGGTCGACAGCGGCGACCTCGCCGGCCTTCGGCATCGTGACGAAGAGCCTTTTGCCATCCGCGCTGGCGACCCAGTCCTCGCCGCGTTCCTTGAGCAGGATCATGGCATAGAGCTGCGTGATCCCCCCCGCGTCGATGATCGGGTCGATCACCGTGATGCTGTGGTCGTTGTTCATCACCAGGATGAAGAACTTGTTGAGGTTGATGTCCGGCTGGAAGGCGAGCGAACCCTGCAGATACCGGCTGATCCGGTCCTTGCACGCGGTGAGCGGTTTGCCCGCGGCCGCTTCTTCCCCTTTGAGCAGGTCGATCCAGACGGCCGGCTTCAACGGGGAAACCGGCGCCCCGGTGGCCGCGTCCGTCACGCGGAACGCGACCTCGGCGTCGCGGCCTTCCATGACCGGCCGTGCGCCGCCGTCCGGTCCGGAGCCGGCGCGAACAGAGAACTCGATCCTCAGCCCCTTCTCGACCGCGGTCTCGACAACAGGTTTTTCGTCGATGCCAGCCGCGAGCGCGAAGCCGGGAACAAGGAGCGTCAGGAGCAGCAGCGGTCCGCGGAATTTGCCCACAGTCTGTCCTCGCATGACGGGGCGGGTGCAGCTCAAGCTGGCTGCACCCGCCCCCGGTTCAATCGGAACGGCTCAACGCCGATGTGCCGAAGCCTACTGCACCCGCAGTATACCCCACGCGCCGTTCTCGAAGTGCAGCGGCGTGAAGTCGCGGTAGAGGTAGTCACCGGGGACGCGGTTCGCCCCGCCGGCGCCGTTCTCCAGCACGAAGTCCCAGTGCGTGGACGCCCCCACTGCTTCCTGCGCGCCGCGCAGGAAACTCAACGGGTTGTGCCCGATCGCGCCGGAGTCGTTGACGTAAGGCTCCCGTTGCCAGGCGTGCCCGTGAAGAGTAAAGACGGGATTGCGTCCCTGGCCGCCCGGGTGCAACACCCGCAGGCGCACGGGCTGCCCGGCCGCCGCGGTCAGGATCGGCGTCTGGGATTCCTGCCCCCCCACCTGGTCGATGGAGAGGGAGTTGGAGAAGTTCAGGTTGTTCACGGCTTCAGGGATCAGGTTGGGGAGGTAGCCGAGGCGCAGCCAGAGCGGCTCGGTCTTGTAGTTGATCGCCATCATGCCGGTGTCCTCGCCGTCGTCGCCCACGGGCGAGGGCGGCACCGGGAGATTGCCGTTCCAGCGCAGGTTCAGGTCGCTCTGCAACACCAGGACGTGATCGCGGAAGCTCAGGCCGGGCGGCGGCGGCGTGACCGTGGCCTGGGCGCGGGTGCGCGGGCGCCCGAGGGTGTCCTGCGGGCTGCCGTCCTCGACCCACGTCGATCCGAGCGGCTCGATGATCAGCGCGCCGACCGCACCCTTGCCGCTGTGTTTGATGGGGTCCGATGAGCTCAGGTTGACCGCGCCGAACTCTATCGGCCGGCTCTTGAGCGTCGTGCCTTCGAGCCAGACCTCGCCCGCATACCACCGGTAGACTATGGGCTGAACCCCTCTGCCGGCGCTCACGGTCTGCGCAGGGTTGAAGCCAACATTCGTCCCGTCGGACTTCGTCACGTCGAAGGCGACGAGCTGGGGATGCAGTCCGACCGCGGAAGACGGCCCGATCTGGTTCGCGTTGAATTTCTCGACGATCGCCGGCAGCGTCGTGAATCCGGCCAGGTCCTTCGTCGTGGTCGGGAACGCCGGGTCGGGGACCGCGACGCGCCCCGGCGGCAGCCGGTTGCGCAGCGTGACGTTGATGCAGTCACCCGCGGCCGCCCGCAGGATCAGCGGCTCCACCGGCACTCCCGGTTTGAGCCGGCCGTTCGGGTCCAGATCCGCCGTCATGACGTACATGATCGACGTCGGGTCGGTGAGCGGCCCGCCGTTGAGGGTGCGGGAGTTGTAGACCAGCTTTCCATCGCGCAGGCCGGCAGTCGAGGACAGCGCGTCCGCGGCCCGGACGGCGGTTACGTCGTAGTTGCGCGCCGGGGCACCCACCGGGCACATGTCCGAGAAGCTCGCGGCATTGGTGATCGTCAGACCGACCGCGGCGTCGACGGGATTGTTCGGCAGCGGCAGCAAATCGGGGAGGCGCGTTCGATAGGAGCGCATGAGTCCCCAGTTGCCGTTCCAGAGACCGTTGAGCGCTGAACTCACGGTGTAGAGATAGTCGGCCACCCTGCCGGCAGCCCGGGGAGCAACGATGACCGGCGAGCGCAGCTGGAACTGCTCGGAAATGCCGAGGGACTGCGAGTTGCGATAGCCGGAGTTCGGGCTGGCGTACTCCTGCAGCCACTTCACCCCGTGGATCGTCGCGTTGTGGGTCTCCTCGGTCGCCCCGACCTGAATCCGCACGTTGACGTTGTCGCCGTCGTAGACCCTGAGCAGCGGGGTGAAGGGGTCGGTCGCCCGCACGCCCCGGGTGAGCGCCGCGTAGGGGCCGAAGGTGTTGAGGCTGGCTTCCTTGCGCAGCACCCGGGACGAGAACGCGTAGGAAAGGTCCCCGGCAAGGCCGTCGGCCTGGAGATTGGTTGCGGGATCCCGCAACCGCAGCGCCAGCGGTTCGTTGCGGTAGTTCACGACGAACGTGCCCACGTCCTTCGAGGAGACCGCTTCCGGGCACCGGACGAGCCCGCACGGCTGGACCACGTCTTGCGCCGCCACGAGGAAGGGGAGCCCGACTTCCTCCTTCATCGGCGGGTTCACCGGTATCCCGTCGGCGGTGTAGGCGAGATGGAAGTCGGAGAACTCGAGGAAGAACTCCCGGGTGCTCTTGTCGCCGGCGAGGATGTCGGCCCGCCAGCTCGTGGGTCCCCCGTCCGCCTCCGTTCCGAGCATGACGCCCGTCTCCGGGTCGCGCCAGGTCGAGCCCTGCGGCTCGACCAGCAGCGTGCCGTAGAGGCCGGCTTGCTGATGCGTGGAGGGCCCGAGGTGATCGTGGGTGAAAACGTTGCCGAGCCCCCGGTCAACGCCCTGGTTGTTGACCAGCGGGTCCACGTACCAGCGCTGGATCGTGGTGCGCGCCCCGACCCACCGTCCGCCGGGGCCCGAGCCGAAGACCGGGTGCGCCTCGGCGACGAGGTCCGTCCCCGGGGTCGGCTGGGAGTTCGCGGCGTTGATCGCGTCGATCCGCTCGCGCACCTCGTCGGGGCTCAGGGTCGCGTCCTCGTAGTTGTACCCGTTGGCCGAGCCGTCGGCCGAAGTGACGTCGAACTTGACCAGGTGGATGTGCTGCCCGATGACGTCCGTGTTGATCCTGATCTGGAAGTCGTCCTGCTCGTAGACGCTCGGGATCAGGTTCGTGTGGTAGAACTCCACGCAGTCCCCGGAGTTGGCGCGCATCACGAAGGGCTCCGGGGGGCGCGTCCCGTCGAGCGTTGCCGCCACGTCGCCGTTCAGCGCCTCGATCCGCGACTGGTTGAAGTGCCAGCCGACCTTGTTGAGCTGCATGTCGAGCTGAATGACCGCGGCCCGGTAGGTCCGGTTGACGGCGATCGGGTCCGCCGCGCCGTCCGTCCGGCAGGGGTCGGCATACGGAGCGCTCGGCTGCGGCGGCAGACCGTTGACCTCGAAGTTGGCCGGCACGCCCGCCGGCGTGAAGGTCGGGATCAGCGGCAGATTCGCAGCGTCGCGGGAGGCGTGAAACCTCATCGCCGCAAGCTCGGCGGGGGTTCCGGTCTCCGGGGGATAAATCGCCGTGGCAGTCGTCTGCTCCTTGAAGAAGCTCAGCGGCGTGTGCTCCTCGAGGCTCGTGCCGCCGGTGATCACGTGACGCGGCAGGCCGCCGTCGACTTCGATGTCCAAAGGCGGCGTCGGGGGCCGGTGGCCGGCCACGCCGGGGACGAAGAAGGGAAAGCCCGGGTTGCCGAGTTCCGTGGTGCCAGCCTTCTGGGTGATCTGAACCTGGCCGCTCCTATGGCCATCTTCGTCGACGCTCTCGACGATTGCCACATCGGCCTGGGGCAGCGGCGCCATCGCGAGTCCCGGCATCGGGACCACCGCGGGAATCGGCGTGCCGGCGACGATCTCGCCGTCGGGCAGCGCGCGGGCGCCGGGGACCGGGATGCCGGTGACCGCGTCGAGTTCGGTCCCTTCCTCGAAGACGTCGTGCACCCGCCACAGAGCCCACATGCCCTGGGCGAAGTGGGGATAGAAATGGCAGTGGAAGATGGCATCCCCGAACGTCTTGTTCCGGTTGCCGGCGCCGCCGTGCGTGATCTCGTAGGTGTAGGTCGTGCCCGGCCCGATCGACTGGGAGTCCAGGTAATTCGAGTTGTCGTCGTCCGGGGAGAAGAGCCACTGGTGGGAGTGGAGGTGAAAGACGTGGTGCTCCTTGCCGATGTGGAGGTTGCGGATCTTCACGTGGTCGCTCATGTAGCTGTGGAACACGTTGGACGGATCGTCCGGATAGAGCGCCTTTTCGGCGACGATGCCGTTCGCGGGATCGGAGACGTTGGCCAGGACGTCCGTCACCATGGCCGGGTCGCCCAGGGCCCAGGAGGTCAGGAAGAACTCCTCGGCCTCGCAGTCGTCGCAGTTCCTGGTGGGGCCCACGCCAAGCCGGTTCGCGAGGATCTCGGTGCCGATCCCCCCGGTTCCGTAGTTGACGGCGAAGCCGTCCTTCACGCTGCCGAGAGCGAACTTGAAAGCCGGGTTCAGGTAGATCGCCGGGAAGGCCTGGTTCACGTGGATTTCGTCGTGGAACATCACGGTGAACTCGCGGAACGGCTCTTCCCGGTTCGGGTAGGCCGGATTCAACGGGTAGTGGCCAGCCGGGATGTTCGCGACCACCGCGTTGAGATCGGAGTGGACGACGTTTCTTGCGGCGTCGAGTATCTTGAGGATCGGCAGGCCCGCAAAAGCATGGCCGACCGGGTACACCGCATTATAGTTGATGATGGGACTGCCGTCCGGGTTGGCCCCCGTCCTGGCAAGGTCCAGATCCGCTTTGGTCACTTGGCTCCGGTACCAGACGGAGCCGGCCGGCTCGACGTTCACCGCGCCGAAGAGACCCACCGCCATGGTGCCGATACTCGCCTCGCCACCCGTGTTCGCGCCCGTGCTGTTCAGCAGGTAGGTCCCCTCTTCCGCGGCCAGCACGGAATACGTCGCGCTGGCGCCGGGAGCGACGAGGCTGCTCGCGTTTCTTCCCACGTGCGACCCGTCGTCGGCGATGCTGCCGGCCAGTTCCAGGCCGGCAACGTGAATGCCCACCTGCCTCGTCGCTGGTTGCTCCAGGCTCCGCGGGCCAAGGCGGTTCGTGAAAACGATCGTCAGTTTCTCGCCCTCGTTCACGCGCAGGACGAGCGGCCGTGGCCGCTTGTCCGGCCTCAACTGCCAGAAGCCGGTGGTGGGGTTCTGAACCACATCCCGCTCCAACGCAAAAATCATCCCCCCGGGGGCCACGGCCCCGAGGCGGTTATAGACGAGCGTCTGATTGATCGCGACGACTCTGGCCGTCACATCCGCGAGCGCCGGGCCAGGCATCGCCACCAAGACCAGAGCAACGGCGACGCCGCTGGCCAAGGACGCGATGAGCGTACTCCATCGTGGTCTCATTTTCGATCTCCTCCTCCGCTGTTCGTCTCACCCGCCACTCTACACTCGATGCTCAGCGCCCAAGCACTGCCCTTCGGTGTTCTGCTTCATCGTGTCATTTCTGATAAGCACAAGCCATGCCATTCTGTCGGACACCGCTGAGCAAGCAGCGAATCCCATTGACAACAAACACAATTCATCGGTATGCGCCACGTGCAGACGGCGATCGCCCGGGCCCGAGTCGGGAGGACCACATGAGACATCTGGAGCCGGCTGCCGATTCACCGGGGATCAACCAGCTCCCGTCCCATGCCTACAACCACTTGATTTCGTGATGAATGTCACCATCTCTTCTCGACGGAATCACCATGCGCGGCTCTGATACAGGTGAGACACCATCTTTGGTCTTCTCCCCGTGGCTCGGCCAACAGGCTCACGGAAATACCCGGTCGGCCCTATTGCTGCGGGCGCTCAACTCCGGTAGCTTTTGAACAGTGTCCCGCCTCGGGACAAAGCGAACACCAACACTCACCACCAGGAGGCATCATGAACGGAAAGCAGGGAACGCGGATTTTCTCTCTCACGGCAGCACTCGGGTTCGCAGTGCTTTTCGGGCTGGGGGCCTGCTCCTCCGACGACAGCACGTCGGCGGACGGAAACACGATCACCTACGATGTCGCGTTGAGCGGTGCGCAGGAAGTGCCCCCCGTCTCCACGGCGGCCACCGGCACCGCGCGGTTCGTCGTCGATCTGGCAACCGGCGCGGTGTCGGGATCGGTGAGCTTCGCCAATCTCTCTTCCAATTCCACCGGGGCGCACATCCACCAGGGAGCGGCGGGCAGCAACGGCGGCGTGATCGTTCCGCTGGCCGGCGGCGAGAACAGGACCACGGGAGTCTACTCCGTCCCCGCAGGCAGCACGTTCACGGCGGCGCAGATAGCCGCCCTGAAGACCAACGGCCTGTACGTCAATGTCCACAGCACGGTGCACCCGGGAGGCGAGATCCGGGGGCAGATCAACACTCCGGCCGGCGTCACCTACTGATCGGCAAACCAGCGACGAACTTCACGAGCCCACCACCTTCGCCTTTCCGGCGCCAGGTGGTGGGCTTGGGCCGGGCAGGCCGCTGAAGAACGAGAAACAGGCAGCCTGCCGGAAGAACTAGAAGAAGAGGTGCACCTCCGCGCGCAGTTCCGCCGAGCTGTCCTGCGGTCTCTGGGGAATCCCGTTGGCCACGACGTAGGAGAGCCGAATCTGCAGAAATCTTGACAGAAACGGCTCCAGCCCGAGGGTGAAGCGGTCCTGGTGGTCCTGCTTCACGTCCCGGTCGGGATCGTAATAGTCATAGGCGAGCCGGGCGTTCAGCCAGTCCACGACGAGCCAGTCGACCTCCGCGTGCGCCGCCGCCCGATCGACGGGTTTCCCCGATTCCGCCTCGTCGCGAATGAAATCGGCCTCGGCGAGCAACGTCAATCGCCAGGGGCTGGTCCCGACGTAGGCGCCGTAGAACGTTTGCCGCGACAGATCGTTCCGGGCGACCGAGCCGCCCACCAGCACCGTGTGCAGCAGCGGAACGCCCGGCCTGAGATAGGCGACGTTGGCGGCATAGCGCTTCGCCCGCCCGCCGCCCGGATCGCTGCCGCCGTTGGTGACGGACACCACCGCCGAGGCCGATCCCGCCTCGATCCCGAGTTCCAGCCCCTGGTCGGGATTGTCGAAATTGAAATCGGTGCGCGAGCGGATGAAGGCCCCGTCGTCCTGCAGCCGCAGGCCGTAGGAAGGGTAGAATTGCCCGACCTTGACATGCCCGCCTCCCGCGAGAGAAACCGGGAAAAGCGCGAAGGCCTCCCGGTTCGCCGCGCCGCCGGGGGCGAAAGACTCGGCGGCGTAGAAGACGAGCCGCTCCGGGAGCAGATCGAATTTGAAGTAGCCGACGGCTTCGCCGATTTCGAAGTCGTTCGCCTGGTACGGGCGCGTGATGCGGTTCGACGGGACGCGCCCCGCCCCATCGGGCTCATCCTGGAAGAGACTGACGTTCTCGGCCCGGAAATCCGCGCCCACGGAGACGCCCCCGGGCAGCTTGCCGGAGAACCGCTCCCCCGCGTCCCCGGAGTCGGCGAACCAGCCGCGCGGATACTTCAGGAATCCCGCGGCGCCCAGTTTAAACAGATCGGTCCGCATGCCGCCGCCGGTGCGGTTGACGTGGCAGAGAGAACATTTCATGCCGTTGCGGACGGAAAGGTACGGCTCGGCCTGCGCCGGGCGCGGGGCGCCGAGCGAGAGTGCAAGCGAAGCCCCGATACCGATGGCGGCGAGCCGGAGCTTCTTCATCACAGCCCCGGCGCGCCGTCGGCGATCCACTGGTTGATCGCCGCGCTCTGCGCCTCGGTGAGCGGCGGCTGCCCGAGCGGCATCCGGCCACCCGCGATCTGCGCGCGGCCCTCGATCTTCCAGACAAGATAGCTGGCATCCGGCCGGCCGGCGCTCACCCGGAGCAGCCCGAGATCCGGGCGCTCGGCGCTGGGCACGCCGACCAGACTCTGGTGCGCCAGCCCCGCGGATTCCAGCCTGAGACCCTGCGGGGCGCCTGCTCCCGCGTGGCACCCCGAGACGGCGCAGATGGGCACGAAGATGTTCGCCGCGATGCTGGCCAGCGTCGGCTCGAGAGCAACCGGATCGCTCTCCGACACACCGCTGCCGTCCCCGGCGCAGCCTGCCGCGAGCAGCAGGACAACCGGCGTACACCGCGCAAGACAACCGAAAAAAACGCCTTTCCAGCCCATTGGCCGACCCTCCCCAGCATGCGAACCGTCAGATGCCCTCGGTGACCACGATCGTGTATTCCTCTTTAACAGTAAAATGCCGAAAGCGGGCCTTGTCAAGGAGCGCGCGGCCATCAGGCGGGCGTTTCCGGCACCCCGTATTTCCTGAGCTTGAGATAAAGCGTCTTGCGGTCGATCCCGAGCAGCTGGCTCGCGCGCGACTGGTTGCCCCCCGTCTCTCTGAGCACGCGCAGGATGTGGTCGCGTTCGATCTCCTCGAGCGAACCGGTGCCGGGCCGTTCGCCCGCGACGCCCCCGGGCGTGCTGCCGTCGGCAACGGCGAGATCCTCCCGGCCAATCGCCTCGCCCTCACAGAGGATCACCGCCCGCTCGACGACGTTCTCGAGCTCCCGGACATTGCCCGGCCACGCATAGTGCGCGAGCGCCCGCAGCGCCTCGGGGGTGAATTCGCGCACCGGCTTGAGCATCTTGCGGCTGTATTTCCCGAGAAAGTGGCGCGCGAGCTCCGGGATGTCCTCCACGCGCTCGCGCAGCGGCGGGATGGTGATCGTGATGACGTTGAGACGGTACGAGAGGTCCTCGCGGAACCGGCCGGCGGCGATCATCCCGCGCAGGTCGCGATTGGTCGCGGCGATGACGCGCACATCCACGCTCAGCGCCCGCGTCCCCCCGACGCGCCGGTACTCGCCCGCGTCGAGAAACCGCAGCAGCTTCGGCTGCAGCGCGAGCGGCATCTCGCCGATTTCATCGAGAAACAGCGTGCCCTTGTCCGCCACCTCGACCAGGCCGTGCTTGGCCGCGACGGCGCTGGTGAACGCCCCCTTCTCGTGCCCGAACAGCTCGGACTCGATGAGGCTCTCCGAGAAGGTCGCGCAGTTGAGCGGGATGAACGGCGAGGCGCAGCGCCGGCTGTGCTGCCAGAGGGTGTTCGCGACCAGCTCCTTGCCCGTGCCGCTCTCGCCCTGGATGAGCACCGGCGAGTCGGTCGGCGCAACCTTGCGGATCAGCGCGAGGATTTCGCGCAGCTGCCGGCTGCTGCCCACGAACTCGACCGGGGACTCCTGGCGGACGAGTTCCTGCTCGAGCTGCCGGTTCTTCACGCGCAGCTGGCCGTATTCGTGGGCGCGATTGACGAGGATGACCAGCTCCTCGAGCTTGTAGGGCTTGGTCAGATAGTCGAAAGCGCCGTTCTTCATCGCCTCGACGGCCGTCTCCACGGTGGCCTTGCCGGTGAGCACGATGATCGCCGGCGCACCGGAGTCCTCCCGCAGCTTCTTCATGGTCGAGAGGCCGTCCAGCCCCGGCATGACCACGTCGAGCAGGATCACGTCGAAGGCCCGCTCGCGCAGCAGCCCGAGGGCCTCCCGGCCATCGGCCGCCACCTCGACGGAGAAGCCCTTGCGGCCCAGTTCGCGCTTGAGCAGCCTGCGGAACGGCTCCTCGTCATCGACGACCAGGACTTTAATCATGGCGCGGCCGACGGCAGCGTGATCACGAAGGCCGTCCCGTTTCCCGGCGTGCTCTCCACGTCGATCGAACCGCCGTGCTCCTCGATGATGCGGTGGCTGATGGTCAGGCCGAGCCCGGTGCCCTCCCCGACCGGCTTGGTGGTGAAAAACGGGTCGAAGACCTTGCGCAGAACCTCCGGCGCGATCCCGGCGCCCGTGTCCCTGACGGTCAGCCGGACCGTGCCGGCGCGCGCCGGGAACCCCTGCCGGACCGGAGCGCCGGCGTCGGCGGCTTCGGTCGCGATGGAGATGCTCCCGCCCTCCGGGGTGAAATAGATGGCGTTGAGCAGCAGGTTCATCAGCACCTGCCGCAGGCTCCCGGCGTCGGCGAAGATTTTCGGCAACTCGCGGGTCAGGCGCAGGTCGATCCGGTGCTGCAACCGCGCCGTGCGATGCTGCAGCAGCAGCAGCACCTCCTTGATCAGCACGTTGACGTCGATCTCGCGGTAGGTGCCGGCCGAAGGCCGCGCGAACTCCAGCAGGCTCTGCAGGATGCTCTTGCAGCGGAAGATCTCGTGGTGGATCGTCCCGAGGTACTCCGGGAAGTCCTCGAACTCGCCGACAGCCCGCAGGCCCGGGTCGACCGCGCGGTCGAGCAGGGCTTCCGCGTAGCCCGCGATGATCCCGAGCGGGTTGTTGATCTCGTGCGCGATGCCCGCCACCAGGGTCCCGAGCGACGCCAGCCGGTCCGAGCGGATCAGCTGCTGCTCCATGCGCTTTTGTCCCGTGACATCCTTGAGATAGTGGACGATCGCGTAGAGCCTCCCCTCCTCGTCGAACAGCGGGTAGGCGTAGAACTGAAAGATGCTCCCGCCCGCCGTGTTGAACTCCTGCGAGGCGGGTCGCCGGCCCTCCCGGGTCTCCTCGCACAGACAGCGGCTGCCCGCGACCCCGAGGCGCTCGAGCAGTTCGCCGCAGTGGTGGTTCCCGACGTCGGCCGCCGCGAACCCCGTCTTCTGCAGCAGGGTGCGGTTGGCCCGGACGACCCGGCGCTTGCCGTCCTCGATCCAGACCATGTCGGTGATGGCGTCGAAGGTGCGCTCCCACTCCTTCTTCTCGCGCGAGATCTCCTCGAAGAGGATCGCGTTCTCCAGCGCGATCGCGATGTGCTTGGCCACCGGCAGCAGCAGCGCCAGGTCCCGCTCGGAGTACCGGTCCGGGACGGTGCTGTCGAAGTTGAAGACGCCGAGCATGCGGTCGTGGGAGAGCGGGATGCTGATCGTCGAGCGGATCCCCTCGCGCAGCAGCTTGCGGTCCAGCGCGAAGGGGGTCTGCTCCAGATCGTGGCTGATCCAGGGCCGGTTGTTGCGCACGACCCAGCCGGCGCTCGTCCCCTCCATCGGCGCCTTGACGCCCTTGGTCATCACCGTGCGCATCTCGGTGTCGAGGGCGAAGATCAACAGGTCGTCCTGCTTCTCGCGGTAGAGCAGCAGGCTGGCGCGGCTGTAGTCGATCAGCTTGCGCAGCTCCTTGACCACCATGCGGAAGATGGTGCCGATGCTCAGGCTGGAGTTGATGATACCGCTGAGTTCGTTGATGATCTCGAGGTGCGCGACCCGCTCCGCATCCGCGCCGCCCGCCGCCCCGAAATCCCCCGCGGCCGCCCGTCGCAGCTGCGGCGCGTCGCGCACCACGACCAGGCGCACGCCCGGGTCGGCCGGCAGGGGCACGACACCCACCGCCGCCGGGAAGGAGCTGCCGTCCCCGCGCAAGCAGGTCGCGCCGAACAGGCCGGCTGCCGGCGCCGACGCGGGGTCCGGAGAGAGCAACTCGCCGATGTTCCGGCCGACCACCGCCGCCGGGTCGAACTCCAGCACGCGCAGGACACCCTCGTTGCAGCCGGTGATCCCGCCCGCCTCGTCGATCGCGAAGGCGGGCAGTTGCAGGACCTGGAGCGCCGCCAGCAGATCGCCGCCGCTCCCGACAAGCACGCTACTCATGGTACAGAGGTAGCACAGCGGCGGGGCCGGCGGCAACCCTTGCCTGCGGTCCTGCGGCGCCGGGAGCCGTGCGCGGGCAACCGCGATCGGGTTTTCGGGCGTTTTTCCGCTGCCCCTTGCCGTCCGCGTCATCGCCGCCCACGCCGGCCTGAATCTGCGCTGACGCGCTCGCCTGGCGCGGCACCCCTGAAGAATGGTGTGTTATAAGTATTGTCATTTCCGTAGTCAAAGCTTAGTTTAGCAATGAATAACACCCGAATGGGAAAGGTCCGGACAACCGCACTGAGGGGTGTCTCAAGTGAACAAAATAGGCAAGGGAGGAGCGACAATGGCGTACAGAACAGGTTTGGCGATTCTTTTTGCAGCCCTGATCGGTTTCTCGGCAGCGCCGGCGGGGGCGGCGCTTCAGCAGGTCGGGCCGGCCGATCCCGGGAACGGCTTCCCGCTCTGGTACCGGGATACGAATGGAGTGGCGTTGTCGCTGTGCCTGGTCACCGGGCCCTGCGTCTTCGACCCGGTCAACCCCGCCATCCCCTGGTCGGTGCAGACGGGTTTCGGCGCCGAGGCTTTCTACATGATGGCCGTCGGCAACATCAATAGCCGCGCGGTCAACGGCGACCTGACGATCGCCCTGGAGGCGGCCTATGCCGGCGGCGCTCCGGTAAACGGCGATCAGGTGACGTTCGCGCGGGTGCGCTTTCGCGCGAGCGGCTTCCCCGTCGACGGAATCTATACGCTGGTTCACCCCTACGGTACGAAGAGCTTCAACGTTGTGCTGGGCACGGCGCCGCGGGCCTCCCGACAGGTCAACTACACCGAGGACATCGGCATCGGCGCCCCCGGGGACTTCACCGGAGCGCTCACGGGGGCCATCGGTCCCTTCCTGACCCCGACGGCGGGCTTCCCCTTCGTCGATCCCGCCACGGGAGTCTCTCTGATCGCCAACCCGGGGTTGCGGCATGCCGTGACCGGCAGCCCCTTCGGCACGAATTTCTTCCGCATCATCGGCCCGGCCGGCGTTGACATCACCGGTGAGTTTGAGCGCGGTGGCGTCTTGAACAACACGATCACCGAACCGTTCTTCACCCTCACCGGACGGATTGCGACCCGCTTCGGCGTGGGCGTCGACCGCGCGGTGTACACGCGGGCCGCAGACGGCACGGGTTTCGTCGACGTCTTCGCGAGTTCCGTCCCGGGGCAGCAGGTCCAGCTCTCGGGACCGGGGATTGCGGCGACCGCCATGGGCGAGGAGCCGGCGAGCGGCCGGTATTTCCTGCGCGTGCCTATCGGCGGAGCCGCCCCCCCGCTGCCGGGCACGGTTTCGGTGACGAACGTCTCCGACACGCCTGACTTCGTGGTCTCGCGGCCCGTCGTTGACGACGTGAGCGTCACGGCGGCGAACTACGACACCGCGACGGGCATGCTGACGGTCACTGCCGCATCGAGTGATCTGGCCGTGCCGCCGGTGCTGACGGCCACCGGCTTCGGCCCGCTCACCGGCGGCGTGCTGGCGCTCCCCCCCATGCTGGCGCCGCCGGCGACGGTCACCGTGACCTCCTCGGCCGGCGGGGTCGACCCGGCGGAACCGGTGAGCGGCGCCGGGCCGGCGATCCCGGCCGTCCCGTGATGAGCGCTCGGGCGTACGTCTTCGCTGCTGACAACGGACCATGGAAAGAAAGGTGCACACGATGAAAGCACAACGGATCATGCGTAACGTGGTGGGAGTTCTCGTCCTGCTGCTCTTCGGCCTGGCGCAGTCCGCCTGGGCCGGGCTCGCCGCCGTGGGGCCGGTCGACCCCGCGAACGGCTTCCCGATGTGGTACCAGGACACGCCGGGGACCAAGCTTGAGCTTTGTCTCGACGGCGACGGCCTCAACGGCCCGTGCTTCTTCGACCCCGTCGATCCGGCCAATCCCTGGTCGGTACAGACGGGATTCGGGGGCGAGGCGTTCTACTGGTACGGCGAAGCCGCGATTCTCGGCGCCGGTGCGGTCGACGCGCTGCTCGTACTCGGTCTGGAAGCCGCCTACTCCGCCGGCGATCCGGTGAACGGCGACCAGATCACTTTCGGTCGGGTGCGCGTCCGCGTCACCGGGCTGCCGGTGGACGGGATCTACACCATCTATCATCCCTACGGCCGGCTGGACTTCAACGTCGTGCGGGACCCGCTCGGGAAACGCGACATCAATTACGTCGCTGACATCGGCATCGGGCCGTTCTCCGGCGCCCTCAAGAGCTCAATCGGCCCCTATCTGCGGTGGGTAGGTCCGGACGTGGTCGATCCGGCCCGGCCCTACGTCGATCCGCTCAGCGGCATCGCCTACCTCGGGAACCCCCAGGTGCCGCATCAGGTGACCGGCAGCCCGCTCGGCACGAACTTCTTCATGATCGTCGGGCCCCGCGGCGCCGTGCTCAACACGATCAACGGCACCTCCGTGATCTCGACGGTCAATTTCGTGCTCTTTGGCAAGATCGCGACACGCGCCGGCGTCAAGGTCGATCGCGCCGCCTACCAGCGCGACGCGCTGGGCGCCGGTTTCGTCGACGTCTTCGCCAGTTCGCTGCCCGCGCAGAACCTCCAGGTCACCGGGGTGGGAGCCCTCGGGGTGGCCATGCGGGAGGAGCCGGGAGCGGGGCGGTACTACGCCCGCATCCCGTTCGACGGGGCGACGACCCCGCTGCCGGCGACGATCGGCGTGACGAACATCAGCGACGTCCCGCCGGGTATCGTCACCGTCCCGGTCACCGATACGGTCTGGGCGCTCAATTTCTTCGACCCCTCGAGCCAAACCCTGCTTTTCGCCGCTCTCTCGAGCGACCAGAGCGCGCTCCCGCCGATCATCACCCCCATTGACGCTCCGGTCTTTCTCGGCCCCGGCTTGATCGCCCCGCCGGCCTTCATCACGCAGACCGCCGTTCCGGGCGGCGGCTCGGACACCGAACCGGTGATCGTCGCGGTGATCAATCGGCCGCCGGCAATCACCTCCACCGCCGTGACCACCGCCATTGCGCTTGAGGCGTATAGCTACCAGGTCCTGGCCACCGACGACCCGGGCAGCACGCTGAATTACGCATTGTTCACGGCACCCGCCGGCATGACGATCAATCCCACGACGGGGCTGGTCTCCTGGCTCCCCCCCACGGCTGCGCTGTTCCCCTACACGGCTGATGTCACGATCACCGTGACCGACCAGGGTTTGCTCTCTGTCTCGCAGTCCTTCACCATTACGGTGGCCGATAACCTCGCACCGCTGATTTCGTCGCTCCCGGTCCTCACCGGGATCGGCAACCAGCCCTACACCTACCAGGTGCTGGCGTCCGACCCCAACGGCGGGCCTGTGACCTACTCCCTGGATGTCGCACCGCTCGGCATGACGATTTCCGCGAGCGGGCTTGTCGCCTGGACGCCTGCCGCCATCGGCGACTTCCCCGTGACGGTTCGCGTGACCGACCTGGGCGGCTTCTTCGCCACCCAGATCTATTCCATAAACGTGCCGGTGTTGAACCTCCCGCCGGCGATCACTTCGACGCCCGTTACCACGAGTTTGCTGGCGGGTCAGCCCTTCGTCTACACGCTCGTGGCCACGGACACCCCCGGCGACGTGCTGAGCTATTCGCTGGACGTCGCCCCCATTGGCATGACGATCGGCCCGACGGGGGTCTTTTCCTTCACTCCTGCGACGGCTGGCCTGTTCTCGGTCACCGCCCGCGTGACGGATCAGGGGGGCCTGTTCGCCACGCAGAGCTTCGTGCTCGCGGTCGGCAGCCCGCCCGTGATCACGTCGACGCCCGCCGCGGCGGGACTGGTGGGGCAGGCCTTCGTCTACGCCCTCGTCGCCACGGACACCCCCGGTGACACGCTGACGTACTCGCTGGACCTTTTCCCCGCGGGGATGACGATCAGCGCCGCCGGAAGCATCTCCTTCACCTCTGCGGTGGCCGGCACGTTCCCGGTTACCGCTCGCGTGACGGATCAGGGGGGTCTTTTCGCCACGCAGTCCTTCTCGCTCGTGGTGAGATCCACGAACACCGCCCCGGCGTTCACCTCGATACCGCCGGGGACCGCGCTGATCAACCGGGACTACCGCTTCCAGTTGACGGCCGTTGACGCCCCCGGCTCGATCCTGACCTTCTCGCTCGTTTCGGGGCCGGCGGGGATGACCGTGAGCGCCGGCGGACTGATCGCCTGGAGACCCGCGACTGCAACGCTCGTCAACGTCAGCGTGCGGGTCAGGGATCAGGGGGGGTTGTTCTCGACGCTCACCTTCACCATCCAGGCCACCCAGGCCGAAGTGCTCAAGATCACCCGCGCCAGTTACTCCGTGGCGCGGGCGATCTGGGCGATCACCGGCACCGACAACCTTCCCGGCTCCCTGATCACGCTGCACGCAGGCGATGCGACCGGACCGGTCATCGCGGCCGTGCCGGTGCTGGCGGACAACACCTGGTCCTTCTCCGGGGCAGGTCTGGTTTCACGCGGCACCGCCACGAAGGTGACGGCCATCTCGTCGACCGGCGTGGGCAGCACCGCGAGCCTTGGCGTGCGCTAGCCTGAAGCAAGCGCCTCGAGTCTGCTCGGGGTGATCGCGACGAGGGGCCGGGGATTCCCCCGGCCCCTCGTTTTTCGTTTTGAGCGTCCCCCCGATAATTGCCGCAGTCGTTCGGCGACCAGGGTTCTCACCCGGGCAGAAGTGCGGTAAAGTGCACCGCCGGAGGGAGCGGTCCGCGGGGCGGTCATCGCGGGTATCGGCTATTGTCGCCGAGCCGGACGCCCTGCCGCGCGGATCTGACGGCGGCCGGCGCTGCAGCCCGAACAGGAGCGGGGTCCATGCACAAGACGAATAGAAGCGTCGCCGAGCGACTCGAAGCCGCCGAGGTGGACCTGCTGCGACTCGCCTCCTTTCCCGAACGCGATCCGAACCCCGTCATCGAGACGGACCCGGAGGGTCGGCTCGCTTACCAGAACCCGGCCGCACGGGCCCTTTTTCCGGATCTGGCCGAGCGCGGCCGGGCGCACCCCTGGCTGGCCGGCCTGCCCGCGGCGGTGGAGCAGATCATCCGAACGGGCGCCCAGCAGATTCAGCGGGAAGTTACGCTCGGGGGAGCGACGTATGAACAGGCGCTTTCCCACATCGAGGAGACCGGGCTGATTCGCATCTACGGCCGGGATGTCACGGCGCGCCAGCGGGGCGAGGAGGACGTCAGGCGGAAGAACGCCGTGCTGAACGGCATCAACACGATCTTCCGGTCGGCGCTCGGGCGCGCAACAGAGGAGGAGCTGGGCCGCGCATGTCTCGAAGTCGCCAAACAGCTGACCGGGAGCAGGTTCGGTTTCATCGGCGAGATCGGATCCGACGGGTTGCTGCACAGCATCGCTATCAGCGACCCCGGATGGGAGTCCTGCGCGATGTACGACCAGACCGGACGGCGCCGGCCGCCGGGAAATTTCAAGCTGCACGGCGTCTACGGCCGGGTCCTGCTCGAAGGGCGGTCCTTCTTCACCAACGACCCGCCCTCCCACCCCGACAGCGTCGGCACGCCCGCGGGGCATCCCGCGCTCGCCTCGTTCCTCGGCGTGCCGCTGTTCCGCGACGGCAGGACCATCGGCATGATCGCGCTGGCCAACCGGGAGGGAGGCTACGGCGCGGGGGAGTTGCAGTCCGTGGAGGCGCTGGCTCCCGCCGTCGTGGAGGCCCTGCAACGGCTGCGGGCCGAGCGGGCCTTGAGCCGGAGCGAAAAGCGCCTGGAGCAGGCGCAGGCGATCGCCCATCTCGGGAGCTGGGAACTCGACCTGCTCGGCAAGGTCCTCACCTGGTCGGACGAGGTCTACCGGATCTTCGGTCTGGAGCCGCAGCAATTCGGCGCCACCTACGAAGCCTTTCTCGAGGCCGTCCACCCCGAGGATCGCGCAGCCGTCGACGCCGCCTACGCGGATTCCGTGCGCGCGGGGACGGACTCTTACGAGATCGAACACCGCATCGTGCGACGACCCTCCGGCGAGGTGCGTTTCGTCCACGAGAAATGCGAGCATTTCCGGGACGACTCGGGCCGGATCATCCGATCGATCGGGATGGTTCACGACATCACCGAGCGCAGAGAGGCGCAGGCGGCATTGCAGCAGAGCCTGCAGCGCTTCGAATTGCTGGCGCAGATCGGCGGGGAGTTGCTCCAGGCCCCGGAAATCCGGGAGACCATCGAGCGGATCTGCCGCCGGGTGACCCAGTACCTGCATTGCCACGCCTTCTTCAACTTTCTCGTGGACGAGGAGACGGGGAAATTGCGCCTGAATGTCTGCACGGGGACCGCCGAGGAGCAAGCGCGCCGCGCCGTCGCGGAAGATCTTCCGTCCGCGCCCGATGTCCAGACCAGGCTGGCGAAGGCCTGCGGCCTCAAGGCCTTCGCCAGCCACCCGATGCTCGGTCCCGAGGGCGGGGTCCTCGGGACACTCTCCTTCGGCGCCCGGGACCGCGAGAGCTTCACGGACGGCGAACTCTCGATGATGAAGGTCGTGACCGACCTCGTGGCGATGGCCGTGACGCGAATGCGGGTGGCCAAGCGCATGCGTCGCATGGTCAAGGAGCTCTCCCGCTCCAATCAGGACCTGGAGCAGTTCGCCTACGTCGCGAGCCACGACATGCAGGAGCCCCTGCGCGCGGTGACGGGCTTTCTCGAGCTGCTGAAAAGCCGCTACCAGGGCCAGCTCGACGCCAAAGCCGACACGTGGATCCTCCACGCAGTGGACGGGGCCCGGCGGATGTCCGCGCTTATCGACGATCTGCTCGCCTACAGTCGAGTCGACCGTCAGGACCCGAAGCCGGTCTGCACCAGTGCCCAGGGCGCGCTGAACAGCGCGCTGGACAATCTGCGCTCAAGCATCGCGGAGACCGGTGCGATCATCTCGCACGACGATCTGCCGAGTGTCTGGATGGACAGCCTGCAGTTGGTTCTGCTGTTCCAGAACCTCATCGGCAACGCCGTCAAGTTCCGCTGCGCGGGCCGACGCTGCGAGATCCATGTCGGCGCGTGCCGCGAGGGCAGCCGGTGGGTGCTGTCCGTCAGGGACAACGGCATCGGCATCCCTGCGAAACAGTTCGACCGGATCTTCCTCGTCTTCCAGCGACTGCACTCGCGGGGGAAATACCCCGGCACGGGCATCGGCCTGGCAATCTGCAAGAAGATCGTCGAGCGGCACGGCGGCCGGATCTGGGTGGAGTCGGTGCTCGGGGAAGGATCGACTATCTGCTTCGCGCTGCGGGATGGGACAGAGAACTCCCGTGAGTAAGGCATCAAGATCCGGCTTGACGAGCGGCGGCTTCAGCGTGATGATCGGTGCCGCCCCGTACGGGCCGGGTACCGTCCAGGAACGATTGCGGGGGGGAGCGTGAGCGCCGGTCGCGGAAAGTACCGCATCCTGCTGGTCGAGGACCATACGCTGCTGCGCGAGGGGCTGCGCTCCCTGCTCGTCGCCGACCCCCAGTTCGAGGTCGTGGGCGAGGCGGGCGATGGCCTGGAGGCCATCGCTCAGGCGCGAAGACTCCAGCCGGACCTGGTCATCATGGACCTCTCGATGCCGAAGATGACCGGGCTGGAGGCACTCCGGGAGATCACCCGGCAGCACCCGAAAACCAAGGCCATCGCACTGACGATGCACGACACCGAGGAGCACGTGCGCGACGCGTTGCGGGCCGGGGCCGCCGGCTACGTGCTCAAGACCGCCTCGCACGGCGAATTGCTCTCGGCCGTTCGCGCCGTCCTGGCCGGCCAGCGCTATATCAGCCCCCGGATGACCAGGCCGGACATCGACGGCTACCTCGAGCAGGCCCGGCCCCCGGAGGTCACCGCCTGGGACACGCTCACGACCCGCGAGCGCGAGGTGCTGAAGTTGATCGCCGAGGGGTACAAGAGCCGTGAGATCGCCGATCAGCTGTGCATCAGCCAGAGCACGGTCGAGAAACACCGGGGCAATCTGATGCGCAAGCTCGATCTGCACAGCGTCTCGGGCGTGACCGCCTACGCCGCGAAACGAGGGCTGATCGCCACCTGATATACCCGCTTTCCGCCATTGACCGTACCCGCGAGTTTCCCTACCTTGCGTCTATGAGTCATTCGGGTTCGGTCGCCGCCTGTGTCGGTTGCGCGCCTGCGCCGCACGGTGCGGACCAGGCGCAAAAGCCCGCGGTCCAACTGCCGGGGGAACCGGGTGCGAGCCGGCCGTTGCGGATCCTCCACCTCGAGGACAGCCCCTCGGATGCGGTTCTGACGCGGGAACACCTGGCCGTGGAGGGCATCGACTGCGTCGTGCGGCGCGTCGAGACGCAGCAGGATTTCCTCGCGGCCCTGCACGCGGGTGAAATCGACCTGATCATCGCCGACTACCAGCTTCCGGGGTTCGACGGCATTACGGCATTCGCGAACGCCCGGGCGGTCTGCCCGGAGGTCCCCTTCCTCATTCTCACCGGCAAACTGGGCGAGGAGTACGCGATCGACACGCTCAAGCTCGGCGTCACCGACTACATCCTCAAGCAGAGCCTCTCCTCGCGGCTCGCACCCGCCGTTCGTCGAGCGCTTGCCGAGAGGCTCTCACGGGCACAGCGGCGCGAGGCCCAGGAGCAGCTGCGGCGCTACCAGGAGCACCTCGAGGAACTGGTGCACCGCCGCACCGCCGAGCTTGCGGAACGCAACGATCAGCTCCGGGTCGCCAACCGGGACCTGGAGAGCTTCATCGCTTCCGCCACCCACGATCTGCGCTCGCCGCTCGTGATCATCGGCGGTTTCACCAGACGCCTCGAGAAGAGCTGCGCGGACAAGCTCGACGCCGCCGATCTCGATCAGCTGCAACGGGTGGGCGCGGCCACCGATCGGATGAATTTCCTCCTCGACGACCTGTTCGGGTTCTTCCGGGCTTCGAAAGCCACACCGAACCGGGTCGCCATGGACATGGAGGCCGTGGTTCGCGAAGCGTACGCCGAGGTGCACCCCCACATCGGCGAGCGGCAGGTCAATCTGGAGATCTCGCCGCTGCCCGCGGCATTCGGTGACCCGGCGATGATCCGTCTGGTTCTCGTCAACCTGCTCGCGAACGCCGTGAAGTTCACCAAGGCCTGTGCGTCGGCGGCGATCGAAGTGAGCGGCCGTGAGGAGCCGAACGCAACGAGCTACTGCGTCCGGGACAACGGGATCGGCTTCGACATGCGCTTTCACGACCAGTTGTTCGAGATCTTCCGGCGGCTGCATGACCCGCGCGAGTTTCCCGGCACCGGCGTCGGCCTGGCGGTCGTCAAGAGAATCGTCGAGAAGCATGGCGGCCGGGTCTGGGCGGAGAGCGGCGATGATCAGGGCGCGTGCTTCTGCTTCACGCTCCCGCGGCCCGCGCCGGCAGCAGGCGACTGAACTTCCTCCCGCTCCTCGAGCCCGGCCGGGGGCAGGCAGCCCGGGATGCTCAGCGTGACCGTCGTGCCGCAGCCCGGCCGGCTCTGGATTTCGTACCGGCCGCCCATCTGATGCAGTCGCTCCCTGATGCTGAAGAGGCCGAAGGAGTACGAGATTTCCCCGCAGCTCCGGTCGGCGAGATCGAAACCCCGACCCTGGTCGCTGACCGAAATCTCGATGGTGTCTCCCGCACGCCGGCTGATTGCCACCCCCGCCTCGGTGACCCCGGCATGCTTGACGACGTTCGTCAGCAGCTCCCGTATCGACTGGAAGAGCAGCGCGCGGAAACTCTCCTGCGCCGGCTCCGCAGCCGCCTACGCCGTGACGGCGACGTTCAGCCCGGTCATCGCGCGCAGGCTGCCGGCGAACCAGCGCACCGCCGCCGCCAACCCGTGCGAGTAAAGCGCCGGCGGGCTGAGCTCCGCCGCCAGGGAGCGGGCAACCTCGATCGAGTCGGCAAGCGTCCGCTCGACGCGCTCCAGGTTGCCCTTCAAATCGGGGTCCGTGGCGTTCGCCTGCGCGCTGCCGACGCTCAGGTGCGAGAAGACCAGCAGCTGCTGCAGGTTGTCATGCAGGAGACTCGCGATCCGTCTGCGCTCGCGCTGCTCGACGAGGGTGAGCTCGAGCGCCAGCTGGCGCAGTTGCGCCGTTCGCTCCGCGACCCGCAGCTCCAGCTCCCGGTTCATCCGCAGGATCTTGGTCTCCGAGCGCTTGCGCTCGATCGCGTAGTGCAGCGCCCGGGCGATCAGCTGTCCCCCCGCCTGTCCTTTGACCAGGAAGTCCTGGACGCCGTGCCGTATCGCTTCGAATCCCATCGCCTCGTCGTTCGCCCCCGTCAGCACGACGATCGGGAGCTCGGGCCACGCGGCCCGGGCGCGGACAACCGTCTCCTGACCGGTGCAGTCGGGAAGCGACAGATCGAGCAGGACCACGTCGAACGGCTCTGCCCGCGCCCGCGCGATTGCCTCGCCCAGCGTGGCGGCGCAGACCACCGTATGGCGTTCGGGGACCGCCCCGGATAGATGGGCCTGGAGCAGCTCGGCATCCGACGGGCTGTCCTCGACCAGCAGCATCCTGAACGGGTCGCTCCGCAGCCCGCTCACTCCTGCAGCCCCTCGTGGACAGGCAGCGTGAAGAAGAACGTCGCGCCGAGACCCGGCCGGGACTCGACCCAGGTCCGCCCGCCGTGTCGCTCGACGATGCGCTTGCAGATCGGCAGCCCGATGCCGGTTCCCGGGTACTTCGCCTGCGGGTGCAGGCGCTGGAAGATGGCGAAGATGCGTTTCTGGCCGGCCGGGTCGATGCCGATGCCGTTGTCCTCGACAGAAAAGAGCCAGTTCTGCTGCTGCCGCACCGCGGCCACCCGGATCCGCGAGCCGGCGTCACCGCGGAACTTGATGGCGTTACCGACCAGGTTCTGAAACAGCTGCGCGAGCTGCGCGCGGTCCGCGAAGACCGTCGGCAGCGGATCACTCGTCACGACGGCGCCGGACTCGGCGACCGCGGTAGCGAGGTTGGCGAGGGCGGCGGCCAGCGCGTCCCCGGCCGGCGCCGGCTGCAGCGTCCCCCCTCTCGAACCGAGGCGGGAGTAGGCCAGCAAATCGTCGATCAGCCGCTGCATCCGCACCGCACCGCTGGCGGCTCCCGCGAGAAACCTGTCCGCCTGGTCGTCGAGCCGGCCGCGGTACCTGGTTTGCAGCAGGCTCGAGTAGCCGGCGACCGCTCGCAGCGGCTCCTGGAGGTCGTGCGAGACCACGGTCGCGAACTGCTCCAGGTCTTTGTTCGATCGCTCGAGTTCCCCCGCCATCCGGTGCAGGGTCTCCTCGGCCTGCTTGCGGTCGGTGATGTCGATACAGATGCCGACCCATTCCAGGACCGTCCCGTCATCCCGCAGAACCGGCATGCCGCGGGCCAGGAAATGCCGGTACACCCCGTCGTGGCGGCGGACGCGATAATCGATCTCGTAGTGCTCCAGGCCGGCGACGGCTTTTCGCCAACCCGCGACGGCCCGCGGCACGTCGTCGGGGTGGAGGGCCTGCGCCCACCCCGACCCCTGAATCTCGCGCGCCGTCTGGCCGGTGAACCTCCGCCAGGACGGCAGGTCTTCCGTTACCTCGCCGGCGGCATCGGTCCGCCAACCCAGTTGGCCGGTGACCTCGATCAAGGAACGATACCGCGCCTCGCTGGCGCACAGCGCCTCCTGCCCCCGTTTGCGCACCAGCGCCACGCCGATGCTTGCGCTGAGCCCCTCGAAGTAACGGACTGTCTCGAGGGTAAAACAATCTTTTCTGCGGTCGTTCAGCTGCAGCAGGCCGACGATCTCCCGGTTCGCGCGGATGGGAATCAGCGCCACGGAGCGGAAGCCTTCGTGAACGCAGCGGTTCCGCGGGTGCAGTCTCGGATCCCGGGCGGGTTGAAGGTCCAGCAGAAATGACGAGTCGTTGGTCCAACAACTTCCGCCCGGCGTAAAGAGGTCATTCGTCGGATCGGTCTTCCCGGAAAGCACCAGGCCGCAGGTGCATTCCAGGTTGACGTTCCCGGCCTGATCCCTGCAAACGCCGCCGTCCCGGGAGCGAACGGCCAGCGTATTCTCCGCGAGCAGAAATTCCGGGGAGAAGCCGCTCTGCGCAAAATACGGGAAATCGTCGCCGCTCTGCAGGCGAATGCCGACCGCGTCCAGACCGGTCTCCCGCTGGATCGCGGCCAGGATGCGAGCGACCGCCTCGCCGAAGGCCCCCGATTCGTTCAGGGCGCCCAGTATTTCAACCAGAAGCTGTTGGCGACGTTGCGCCTCCATGCGCTCGGTGGTGTCGCTCATCGCCACCCGCAACGCCGGCAGCGGACTGCCGTCCCGGATCTCCGGCTCCTGCCGGTCCAACCGGATGGAGTCGAGCCGGGCATAGAACGTGGAACCGTCCTTTCGACGGAACGGCAATTCGCAACTCTGCCGCTCTGACGATTGCGCCACGCTCGCGAGATGCCGGTTCCACCGGCCCAGCTCCGGTGGGGCGACAAATCCGCTCAGCCCGCGCCGGAGCAGTTGGCGACGGTCGGTCCCCAGCAGGGCTGCGCCAGCGAGGTTCGTCTCCACAATCTGCCCCTCCCGGGTCAGCGTGAAGTACGCCACCGGTGCGAAATCGTAGAGGTCCGTGTACCGCGCCAGGCGGCGCAACTCGGCGGCCGGGGTCGGCTTCGGCTTCTTTGTCGTCAGAGCTCAGGTCCCCGTGGCCCGCCGGCAGATCGCCGCAGCGCAGGCTCTCGTGTTCGATCGAACTCGTCGCATGGCGTGGGAACTGTAGCATAACCCGGGAGGAAGCGTCGCGGCCGCGGCCGCGGACCTTGCGGACCGTCCCGCAGCTGACCGTGCGGGAGAACACGCCGGGCAGCGGGAGCGCCCGGGTTTGCCTCGCGGCATCCCCGATCGCCCGCGCTGCCCGGGCGGGGTCCTGCACACTTCGTGGTTAGAAGCTGTACTTCATCTTGGCGTAGCCGACGTTGATGTCGTAGTCCTCGTCCGCGTACGCGCCGCTCAGGAAGCTGTTGTTGGTCGCGTACGCGTACTGCTTCCACCGGTCGTCGCTGTAATCGAGCTTCTCGAACACATAGCCGAGGATCAACTCGAGCTGCTTGGCCACGTGGAAGATCGCCTTGATCTCCACCGTGTTCTTGGTGTAGTCGTCGGATTCGGCGATGTTCTCGAATGTTCTCCCCGTCGCGGAGAAGAGCCCCTCCCCGTCCGACTGCTGGTAATTCCAGGCCGCGGCCAGGTCCCAGCGGTCCTTCACGATCGGGAATTTCGCCGAAAGCCCGCAGGACCAGTTGTTGCTCCTCACGCTCTCCGACCAGTTGAAGGCCGTCGCCGTGACGGGGGCGGCCGGATTCGTGCTGCCGCCCGGGTTGAACTGCCGCTGCTGCTGATCGGAGACGACGCGCTCATATCCCGCACCGACCCCGAAGGCGACATCGCGCGGCAGCTTGTAGGACAGCTCGAGGTAGACCTGATGGCGGTCTTCCTGCTGCAGCCCGAGCAGGGTCGAGTCGAAGTCGTCCCGCGTGAAGGTGTACTCCAGGCCCAGGTCCAGGCTCTCCGTCGGGGCCAGCTCGAAGCCGATCCCGGCCACGTCGCGGTACTTGTCGGCGACGTCGAACCGCCGCACGTAGAGTTCGATCGATTCGGGGGCGGTCGGCGCGAACTGCGCCGCCTCGTGGCCGAATTCCGAACTGCGAAAGACGTGCTGATACTTGACCCGGGTGGTCAGCAGATCGGTGGCCGAGTTGCTCAGCCGCAGGGAGACCTCGTGATCCGCGGTGTTCTCCACGTCCTCGCGCCCCGTCCGGTCGACATTGACGTAGTCGTAGCCGAGGTTCAACGCGGTCTTCCCGGGAAGCTTCATCCCGAGGCTGAGGCCCCCGTGGTGCCTGCGGTATTCGAACAGCTCGTTCTCGGCGGTCTGGCCCGTGGCGAGGTTGGTGTATTCGACAGTGCTCGATTCGTTGTTCCTCCCGGTGTAGTCGTAGAGGATCTCGAGCGTGACCAGCTTCAGCGCGCTGGTGTCGTAGGCGACCTTGACGGTGGTGGTGCCGACGTCGCCCTTGAAACGGCTGCGATTGACTCCGAGCGTCCTGTTGAAATATCTCGGCGAGGTCCCGGTGGAGATCCCGTTGGTGGGGTCGGGGGCTACGGAGTCCGTCACCGTCGTGCCGAGAACGAGATCGTTCGTCAGGTGGGCGTAGCTCGCGCGCAGCGCCAGCGTCGAGCGCGACGGCATCCTGAAGACGCCCTGCGCGCCGACCTTCCAGTAGTCGTTCTCAGGGGGCAGGTAGTTGGTCTCGATCACCCGTTCCGTGGTCACGAAGGGGTTGCGCCAGTCCAGGGTGCGGTTGTCGTTGTCGAAGGAACTCCACAGCCCCGTCAGCGTCAGGACGACCGGGCGCGTGCGGTACCCGGTTTCGAACGTCGCCGTATTGGTCTGGTAGTCGACCGGCTCGGGTATCTCCACCACGTTCCCGAAGGAGGAGGTCTGCGACCCGATGATGTCCGCGAAGACCCCGCTGTCGGCGCCCAGCGGCTTGATGCCCGTACGATTCTCCTGCTTCGCGCCGAGTTTGAAGTAGAAGGGGCTCTTCAGCGCCACTTCGAGCGCCGAACCGTGCTCCTGGCGCTGAATGGCGTAGTCGAAACGGTGCCAGAGATCCTTGTCCCTGCTGACCGTCGGAGTCAGCCTCGCATCCTGGTCCTTTGGCCGGGAGATCGCGAAATAGTCCAGTTCGGCGGTGCCGATGCCCGTGAAGAATGTCCTGGCCCCGAAGGAATAGTTGTGGGGCGTTTCGTCGTAGAAGGCGGTGTAGGTGAAGGAGCCGTACCTGCCGCCGCGCAGGCGCAGGGACTGGTCGTCCAGCCCGAAGTTCCGGCCGTCGATCTCGAGGTAGTAGGCGCCTTTGCCGTAGCGCAGCCCCGCCGAGGCCGTGACGCCGTCCTGCAGATCCCCGTACTCCTGCGACTTGGCGCTCTCGTTCTCGCCGCTGACGCCGCGCAGCACCAGCGTGACCGTCCCGCCGAACTCCTGTTCACCGGCTGCGCGGGCCGCGCCGGGGCCGATAAGCAGCAGCACTGCCAGAGATGCAGATGCGATCCGTGTCTTCATGATGGCCTCCTATCGCAACCGCACATTGCCGGCGTTTTCGCCGTTGTTGGGATTGACCGGCGACCAGCTGCCGTGGATCTGCCCATGGCAATTCAGGCAGGATCGCGCGAAGAAGCGGTTGGACGGCGAGCGGCCGCCGAAGCCGGTCCGGGCATCGTAGGCGGTTCCCGGGTGCCGCGACCAGTCGTGACACTCCTGGCAGAGATTGGGGAGTTTCTGCACGAGCAGTTTGCTCTGGCGGCTGCCGTGCGCGGCGTGGCAGGTCAGGCAGTTTTCTTCGACCGGGGAGTGCTCCCAGACGAAGGGTCCGCGCTTGTCGGCGTGGCAGCTGTAGCAGAGCTCGTTGACGGTCTCGGCGTTGAGCATCTTCGCCGTGAGCGAGCCGTGGGCGTTGTGGCAACTGCTGCACGGGAGTTTACCTTCGCCGATGGGATGGTGCGAGAGCTTGTTCGCCTGGGACTTCACGTCGCGATGGCAGCCGTAGCAGACGCCCGGCTGGCGGGCCAGCGGGCTGGCGCCGCGGTGGATGGCGTGGCACTGCGAGCAGGCGATGCCGTTCTTGCGGTGTTGTCCGGAGTCCCAGAGGGCGACTGCCGTGCTGGCGGCGTGACAGGCCAGACACTTGCCGCTCAACTGCTCCGCGTCCCGCTTGGCTCCGCTCGTGAACGACAGGATGCTGGCGCGCGTCTGATCCTTCTGGTGCTCGCCCCCTGCTCCATGACAGGACTCGCAGCCGGCGGCGCCGAATCTCGCGTCGGCTGCCCAGGCCTTGGCATGCCGGGAGCCGGAGAACGTCTCACCCATCTCGTCGTGGCACTCGAGGCAAGCTTTGCTGCCGATGAATTCGGCCTCTTTCTCCGCGGGCGCCGCGCTCCCCGGGAGCGGCGCCAGGCCGGTCGCGAGGAAGACGGCAATCAACCAGGATGTCATGCGGACGGTTCTTCTCATGAGCCCAGCCTCCTTGATGGTTGGACAGCCAGTGCCATCGGGATCGTTTGGTTCGAAAGCTCCCTCCTCTCTGGGAAACGCGCCTGCCTACTTCTTGCCCTCGGCGGTCTCGTACCCCTTCTTGATCCAGCCGGGGAGACCGCTGCGGAACCAGTTGATGTTTTTGTAGCCGAGGCACTTGAGCATCGAGGCCACGGCGGGGGAGCGCCAGCACAGCTCGCCGTTGCAGTACACGACGATGACGTCATCGACCTTGAGGCCGGCGTCGGCGGCGAGCTTCGAGTTCTCGAGCAGGTCGTCCGAGTTAAGCCGGATCGCGCCGGGGAGGTGCTCCTTCTCGTACTCCTCCACCGGGCGGTTGTCCAGGAGAACGAGCTTCTGCTTCGCGTCGAGCATCTTCTTCACGTCCTCGGGGGTCACGTTCTTCACCCCCTCGATGGCGGCGGGCATCTCCTTCTTGTCGCGCTTGAGGAGCTTGCACTCGTCGACCGCCTTCATCGTCTCGGGCGTATACTTGGGGTCGGCGGCGCTCGCCGCGCTCGCGAGGAACATCGTCGCCGCTGCCGCGGCGGCCAGAATCGTCGAGAGGCTGAATTTCATGGTGGTTGTTCTCCTTTCCTCTGCCGTTGTGTCGTTGACTTGCAAGAACAGCTCCTACTGGATGTTGGGCGCCGCGAAGAAGATCCCGCCGAAGAGGCAGTAGGCCAGGATCAGCGTCCACACCACGTTGAGACCCTGGGCGAGGATGAACGCCGCGGCCGGCCGCCCGCCCTCCATCTCGATCATGTCCATGAAGCGGGTCTCGAGGCCGATCGACACGAAGGCCAGCGCGAACCACCAGGTCCGCAGCTCCGCGAGCCGGGCCTTGGTGTCGCTCACCATGTCGAGGTTCAGGACGAAGGAGAAAAGGACCGAGGCGACGATGAACCCGATCACGAACTTCGGGAAGCGATCCCAGATCACCCGCGCCGTGGGCCGCTCACCGGCGGCCGCCCCGGCCCGGAAGGTCCACCAGATGGAAAGGACGAAGGCGGCAACGCCGATCAGGGCGTTCTGCGAGAACTTCACGATGACGCCGGTCTTCATCGCCGCCTCGCTGATCAGCGCCCCGGCGGCCACGACGGAGCCGCTCGTGTCGAGCGTGCCGCCGAGCCAGGCGCCGCCGACGAGGTCGGGGACCCCGAAGGCTTTCACCGCCCAGGGCATGAGGATCATCATCGGGACGGCGCAGAGCAGCACCAGAGAGGTCGTGTAGGAGAGCTTCTTCTTGTCCCCGTCGATGGCGCCGCAGGTCGCGATCGCGGCCGAGACCCCGCAGATCGAGACGGCGCTGGAGAGCATGACCGCGAACTCGTCGTCGACCTTGAGCTTGCGGCAGATCCAGAAGCAGGCGTACCAGATCACGGAGATCACGAGGAGCGCTTGGATGATGCCGAGCGCCCCGGCCTGGACGATCTCGAAGAAGAGCAGCCCGGCGCCGAGGATCACGAGCCCGGTCTTGATGTAGTACTCGGTCTGGACGGCGTTCTTGATGAACCTCGGGGTGCCGACGGTGTTGCTGATCGCCAGGCCGACGAAGAGGGCGAAGATCACGTACTCGATGCCGTAGTCGGTCGGGAACGCGTTACCGGCGAGGAAGCGCGCGAGCCAGGCCAGCGCGAACACGAAGGGAAACCCGATGACGTAGGGGACGACCGGCCGCCCGAGCACCGCCATCCCCGCGGCCGAGAGCAGCAGGAAGGCGACGCCGATCTTCACGGCGGCGGAGATGTTCTTCACGGTGAAGACCTTGTCGAGGCTGGCCTTGGAGCGGTCCTCGACCTCCTTGCCGATCTCCGCGGGGATGCCGCCGAGGTTCGTGACCTTGCCCGCGGCCTTCCGGATCTGTTCCCGGTCGCCCTTGTCCAGGGCCTCGCGCAGTGCGGTGAGCCGCACCACCGCGCCCTGCTCGCCCTTGGCTTCGGCCTCCTTCGCCAACGGCTCGATCGAGGCTTTCCACTTGGCCGCCCGCGAGGAGACCTGGCTGTCGGTCGTCCATTTGAAATTGGAGTTGAGCTGGTTCAGATCGAAGAGCTTGAACTGGTAGGCGACGAGGATCGCGATGATGACGACGAAGCCGAGCCAGACGGCCATCCAGTCCTCGGTCTTCACGAGCGACGAGCCGAAGCTTTGCTTGCTGTCTTTTCCCATGCCCCCTCCTTCTTCTTGTGCGGACGTTGCCCCCTCATCGACCCGCAAACGGCACGGAGCGGCGATGGTTCCTTCCCCCTCTATATATCATGCTGGCCTCAAGGTGGTGACATATTTCACACGCCGAGGATCTTGTGACAGGTTCGGCAGGGGGCGGGGGGCGCGGTGCCGCTATCCCGGCGTCGCCGGAAAGCCGCGCGGAAGGCCCCATACTCCGGATCCTCCCAGATCCCGGCGAACGGCCGATCGAAGAGATTGCCGAACTGCACGGCATTCTGGAACGCAGGGGTCCCGCGGAAGACCCTCCGGAACGGCGAAGGAACCGGCGGGCTCAGATAGACGCACGGCGCCACCTCGCCGCGCGGCGTCACGTAGAGGTTTGCGAGGGGGTTCTCCGCGCACACGGGCACCGTCCCGGCGACGAGCCGCGGCCGCAGCAGCGGGATGCCGCAGGCGGCGGCCTCGCGCTCGGCGGCCTCAAGCAGGCGCTCGTACGCCGGGCTCTCTGCCACGTCGAAGACCCGCTGAGCCTCCTGCCAGGCATCCGACACGTGGACGAGGTTGGTCAGCACGACGGCTCCCGCGCCGATCGACCGGGCCAGCCGCGGCAACTCGACGACCTCCTCGAGGTTGTCCCGCAGCAGCAGGTAGACGAGGTGCACGCGGGGGCTGCCTCCGTCGCGCCGCCGCGCCGCCGCGAGGTGAGCGGCGCCCGCAACCGCGGCGTCGAAGCTCGAGCCGCGGCGGATCGCCTCGTGCGTTTGGGCCCGGGCGCCGGCGAGCGACACTCCGGCGAAGTCGAGGCCCGCGTCCGCGAGCGCGTTGGCGAGCTGTGGATCCAGTCCGGTTGCTCCGGTCACGAAACCGACGGACGGCGCCCCTGCCCGGGCGCTGCGGCTCCGTCGCGCCACTGCGGCAGGCTGCTTGACCGCGTCCACCATCCAGACGAGATCGGGGTGCAGCAGCGGCTCCCCCCAGCCCTGCAGGACAACCTGCGCGACGCCGCGCTCCTCGAAGAGCGGGAGCAGTCGCGAAAAGGCCTCCCGCGACATGTCCGCGGACTCCCAGCCGGGCAGCCCCTGGCGGATGCACATCCGGCAGGCCAGCGCGCAGCGGGTGGTGATGTCGATCTGCCACGCTCCGGAAACCGGCCGCGGGGGCTTCGGCAACCCCAGCGCCTCGAGCAGCCGCATCCCCGCCTCCTCAGCCGCGCCTCACGCTGCGCCCGGCAAACCTTGCTGCCGGAGCTGCAGTTCAAGGTTCGCTACAATGTGCTCGTCAATCGGCGGCGAAACAGTAGATCCGGCCGGCGCCTCCGCGCAGCGAAGTGTTGGCGCAGCTGCCGCTCGCGTGCACCGAGTTCCACGAATTGGCCGGCGGCACGGAAGTGCCGCCGACACCCAGACCATCCGAGTGGCCCACCTGCGCCTGCCTCGAGGGCGAGGACGATGTCCAATCATCGCAGGTCAGCCCCGCCACCAGCCTCCCGTCGGCGGTCGAGCCGGTCAGGATGTCGTGCTCCACGGGCAGCGGCGATCCCGGCCACTGGCCGTTGATCTTGTTGCCGAACTCGTCGATGAAGACATCGGCATCCCCGGCAAGCCGATGCAACTCGTCCCGGTTGCTTGCCACCAGCATGCCGTGGGCGTTGTACCAGGGGCCTTGCCCGATCCGGTCACGCGCTTCGGTGGGCCGATTGCCGTTGTCCGGGTCGGCCGCGACGCTGAGATAGGCCCGCCAGGTCCTCCCACCGAGCCCGACGTCGGCCGCCAGCCGCTGGCAACGGGCGTCCGCGCCGCGCAAACCGCCGAGGTTGCCGGTGGCGCTCCTATCGCTGGTGACGAAGAAACCCACGGGCTTGCCGTCATCATCATTGCACCCGGCAAGTCCTGCCACCGCGAGCGCTCCAGCCAGGGCGAAAATCGTTACGGACATTTTCATCTGCCTTCTCCCTCTCCCGTGGTGCGTTGCGCCGTCACTGCAGCATTGAAACCCGAAACGAAACCGCGCGCCTGCGCGGGAAAGCCAGACCGACGCTGTCGCGAGGAGGACGATCAGGGCCGGGGCCCGGATAGCCTTGTGACAGCTCATCCACGCTTCGGCCGCGTTAGCGCGGCAGCTCCACCCAGGCCGGTGTCCCATCTTCCCATTTGTTGTGGGTCAGACGCAACACCAGCCCGTCCGCCAGCCGCAAGGCGTAAACCTCCCCGTAGGGCTGCGGGTTGAAAACGGGGATCAGCGGCTCCTCGTCGTTGAGCCCGCCGCGCTGCGAGGTGAAGGTCAGCCAGGCGCCGTCCGGCGAGAAGACGGGATGCGTGTCGAAGCCCGGGCTGGTGGTAATGCGCCGCAGCGCGCCCGGTGTCCCGTCGCCGGCCAGTTCCATCAGGTAGATCTCGTGGTCCCCGTCGCGGGTTGAGACGAAGGCGATCCGGGTGCCGTCGGGGGAGAACGAGGGCATGGTGTCGGTGGCGGGGTTGTCGGTCAGTCGCCGCGCGCCGCTCCCGTCGGCATTCATCAGGTAGATCTCATGGTTCCCGTCGCGCCCGCTGCGGAAGACCAGGCGCTTGCCGTCCGGCGAAAAGTACGGGAAGCCGTTGTTCGCACCCGAGCCGGCGGTCAGGTTCACGGCGTCGCTGCCGTCAGGACGCAGCTTCCAGATGTCCACCCGGGTCGCGGGCTTGCCGAAGGTCGCCCCCACGGCGCAGGCGATCCACCGCCCATCCGGCGACCAGATCGGCCGCCAGACGGACTCGCGCTCCGGCTCGAAGATCACCCGCGCACGGCCGCCGTCGGGATCGGCGGTCAGCACCCGCTCGAAATGCTCGGCGAACGCCAGGCGCTTGCCCGCGGGGTCCGGCGTCGGGAACGTGCCGCGCACGGCCCAGAGTTCGAGCGCGCGATCGGGCAGCGGCACGCGAACCTGGTTGTCGACCAGGAAGGGACCGGGGATCGGCGACTGCACCGGCGGGTCCCCGCTCGAGCCGCCGAAGGCATGCGCGACCATCCGTCCGGATGCCGGATCGAACGCCGGCGCCCCGTAGTCGTGCAGCCGGTCGCTCTCATAGCGCCTGTCCGAACCATCCCAGGCCGCGGAGTGGATCCGCCACTCCCCGTTCTGCAGGGCGGCGAAGGCGAGGCGTCCGCCGGGCGCCGCGGCGGGCGAGAGGGCGGGGCCGGCGATCACCAGCGACTGCCCCGTGCCGTCGGCCTGCATCCGGTAGATGCC
>JANOHV010000184.1:0-3302 GCA_031406795.1 Candidatus Rokuibacteriota bacterium | reverse complement strand
TGCCGCTGCCGGTGCGGAAAGGCCGCGCGGCGTCGTGCGTGTCCCGGGGACCATCCAGCGTGACACAGGCGCTCCTGAGACCGAGCGGCCGCAGCCGGTTCACATTCTTGCGCGTCAACAGCGTGCCGTTGGTGATCAACGAGAAGCTGAAGGGGATGCCTGCCGCCGCGGCGAGCGCGCCGATCTTCCCGGCAAGGGAGGCCAGCCTCTCCAGACTCAACAACGGCTCGCCGCCGTAAAACGTTACGTTGACCTCATTCCGACCCGGGATCCCGGCATCGCGAATGAAATCCAGGAGCCTTTCCGCGGTCCGCTCCGACAGGTAGTGCCTCCCCTTGCGTTGACCCTCGAAGCAGTACGTACAGGCGAGGTTGCAGTCGAGGTTCAGCACCACGATCGGCTTGAAGACGCGGTCCATCGCGGCGAGTTCGGCGAGAAACGCGCGCATCTGCTGCTTCTCGGCCTCGGCATCCTCGACCAGGAAACCGTGATTGGCGAGGGTCGCGCGGTCATCCGGAGCGATGGCGCCCCGTTCAATCTCGCCGATCATGGCGGCGGGCAGCAGCAGCGAGGCGGAGGTACGGGTGGAGAAGAGGACGGCTTTCCCGGGAAACTCCGGCGGGAAGAAGATGCGATGATACCGCGTCAACATGACGGAAACGGCGACGGGGACGCTGGGCCCCCGCCGCCGCCGGTAGCTCTACGCTCGGTTGTTCGCACTCGAGCAACAGGCCTGCCTGAGAATCTCCTGCTTCTGAACACCCTGGGCGAGTACGACTATCCGCTGCTGCATGACCGCTCCCCCCTTCCCCGATGACGACGCCAGACCCTGGCCGGTAATACCGCCGGCTGGATCCTCGGTTACCGCAAGCCGCTCGTCCGGTCAGAAGGCGGCTCTGATCCCGCCCTCGACCCACCGCTCGGGGTTCTTGTAGATATCTTGGTGGTATTGCGACTGATTCAGGAGATTGTGAACGGAGACAAAAGCTTCGAGCGAAATCCCCGGGCGCTCGATGATCTTCTTGACCAGGTTGAGATCGACGATGACGCCGCTGATGTCCGCATTCTTGTTCTCGGGTTCGTCCATGCGCAGATACCGTCCCTTCAACAGCGCGCGGAAGGACCGCAGGTCGTCGTACTTGAGGCTCATGTCGTAGATCGCCTTCGGCACATCGATCACATGCTCATCGGTTTCCAAGTCCCGAACTTCGAGGAAGCAGGCGCTGCCGGCAAGGGTCAAGTTATGGATCGGCTTGGTCCTGAGCTCCACATCCAAACCCTGCCGGCGCTGCCGTCCCGCGTTCACTTTCGTGAAGAAGTCGTTGTCGAGCGACTTCTCCGCGATGGCATCCTCCACGTCGTGGCGGTAGGCCGAGAGCCTCAGCCAGAAGATGTCGAGAATGCCGGATTCGAACCCCGCCTGGTACGACCACATCTTCTCCACGGTGAGATCGGGGTTGGCCCGGTAGCGATTGATTTCGCTGTCTCCCGAGGTCTCGGCGGGAGTGGGAATCGAAAAGCCCCTCGCGACGGTCGCCCGCAGCAGGGTGTCCCTGGCGAGCAGGTAGGTCGCCCCGAGGCTCGGGCTCCAGAAGTTCTCGGCGATGGAGATGTCGTCGTAGCGGACCCCGGGGGTTAGCGTCAGGTTCCCCAGGCCGATGGTGTCGTTGGCGAAGACGGCCCACTGCTTCAGCTCGGGGTCGGCGCCTTCGATATTGCTCGCATCGAGTGTTCCCGCCGAGTAATCGGCGCCGAAGACCAGATCCTGGCCGCCCGTGCTCACGGCGTACTTCAGGCTGGCGCCGGAACGGTTCTCCTTCAAGGTGTTGAGCGAGAGTTCGAGGTTATCGCTCAGTTGATTCATGAAATACCGGTTGTCGAAGCGCGTCGTCCAGAGGGCGAAGTCGAGGCTGCCCGCCCGGCCGAGCGCGGAGGTCAACGCCAGCTGGGAGACCAGGTGCTTGTGACGATTGCTGAAGGAGAGGTCGAACTCCCGGTCGATGCCGTCGCCGCGGTTCGTGTCGCCGTAGAAGAACGTGAAGTTCGCGCTCGTGCGCTCGGCGATGGCATAATCGAGCCGGGCGCTCAGATGCTCCGCATCGGCTTCGAAGCCCTCGACCAGCCCGTCGGAACGCAACTTCGTGCCGCTGAACGCATAGCCGAGCCCGCCGAGTCTGCCGGAGATCGCGGCCCGGTAGTCGCCAGTATTCTCCGAACCGTAGTCGAGGGCGACCGATCCCTGGACGGCCTTGGTGCCCGGGCCTTTGGTGATGATGTTGACCACCCCGCCCATCGCAGAACCCCAGACCGAGGAGGCGGGGCCTTTAAGGATCTCGACCTTGGCGATGTCCTGGACGGGAATGGCGCCGAGTATGGCGACGTTGTCGCTCAGGTTGTTAAGCAGTACGCCGTTCAACAGGACCGTGACGTGCCGGATGTCCGGCCCCTGAATCATCGCGATGGCATTACTGACGAATGGCGCCGCGGTACTCATGACGACCCCCGGAACACTCCCGAGCACGTCCACCATCGTGTGCGCATTCATCAACTCGATGTCCGCGGCCGTGACGACCGTGACGTTCTCGGCGATCCGGGCGATCGACTGCAGGCTGCGTGTCGAGGAGATAACGTGAAGTTCGTCGTCGCTGAAGTACAGTGACAGAAAGGCCTGTTCGGCGTTCGAGATGGCCCGCGCGACCGGGATCCGCACCCAGACCGCCACGCCGATCAACATCAGAAGAGCGATACTCTTGACGAAAACACGTCCGGTTTTTCCCGCGCGCATGGCGATCAAGTCCTCCCCAGGACCATTTTCAAACCCTTCCCAAGCTGTGGACAATAGCAGAGCTGCCCTGGGGAAGGCAAACTCAAGAGCCTTCGTCGTGATTCACGGTTGCCGTCGAAGCCGCAAGCCGGGGGATGACCTCGATCCTCGGAATCGGCGTCGGGTTTGACAGCGTCCCGCACCGCACGTAGAATCCCGCGCCATGGCAAAGATCAGCTATCTCGGACGTTCAGTGATGCCGCAAGAGTACCTGCACGTGCGGCAGGAACTCGGGCTCCCGGCTCTTGGGTTTCCGGTGGCCGCGCGGGCGGTGCGCGACGATCTCTTCAACGTGGTCGTGCTCATGGACGGCGAGGCGCCGGTGGCCTGCGCGCGGGTGATCGGCGACGGCGTGCTGACTTTCCTGATCCAGGACGTCCTCGTCGTGCCGAAGTACCAGCGCAAGGGGATCGGCTCGAGGATCATGGGAATCGTTCTCGGGCACCTCGAGTCGGTCGCCCAGCCGGGCGCTTTCGTC
>JANOHV010000146.1:0-4414 GCA_031406795.1 Candidatus Rokuibacteriota bacterium | reverse complement strand
TGACTCCCCCGCCCCCTATCCGGCCCTGGATCCGCACTACGATTATTTCACCGGCGCGGAAGACCTGACCGATATCGGCGGGTCCGCCGGCACGCCGGTTGGCTTCGGCCCCAACACCCGCACGATCATGCAGATCAGGGTCTCGGGAAGCGGCGGCGCCGCTCCTGTCAACGACTTCAACCCGACCTGGCTGACGAACCTGGAGAATGCTTTCAGGTCGACCGGCAGCGCCGCCGCGGGGGACTTCGTGCCCGGCGTGTTCGCAAAATCCCAGAATCCAGTGATCGTCGCCCAATCGGCCTACGACACGGCCTATAACAAGACCTTCCCGACCGCTTTCCCGTATTGGGGCGTGTCGCGCATCGGTGACGAGAGCGTCTCCTTCGTCACGACCGACCAGGTCCCGGTGAACAATTACTTCATGCAGTCCAAGGCCATCCAGGACGAGATGGGCGAGGTCTTCGACGAATTCGGGCGGATGAGCGCCAAGCTGGGCCTCGAACTGGCCGTAACCGTCGCCGGCGTGAAGACCTTCATGCTTCAGAACTACGTCGATCCGGTCACCGAGATCGTGCTGGACGGCGAGCCGCAAATCTGGAAGATCACCCAGAACGGCGTCGACACGCACCCGGTTCACTTCCACCTCTTCGACGTGCAGATCCTCAACCGGGTCGGCTGGGACGGTTTCATCCGGCCGCCGGATCCGAATGAACTGGGCTGGAAGGATACCGTGCGGATCAGCCCGCTGGAAGACACGATCGTCGCGCTGCGTCCTAAGGCGCCGAAGAACCTGCCGTTCTCCCTGCCCGCCAGCAGCCGACTGCTGAACCCGAGCCTGCCGCCCGGCTCGAGCCTGGGCTTCACGCAGATCGATCCGGTGACGGGTCTGCTTGTCGATCCGCCGATCACGAATCAGGTGACCAATTTCTTCGCCGAGTACGTCTGGCACTGTCACATCCTCTCCCACGAGGAGGCCGACATGATGCGGACGATCATCCTGCATGAACCGGGCGCCGCGCCGAACGTGCCGGGCGCGTTCGCGGTGGCGACGCCGCTTCAGCAGAACGTCCTCCTCTGGACGGACACCCAGTTCCGCACGCTACCGGTGCCCCCCACGCCGGATACCGACGATTACAGCAGGGCGACCGGTTTCAAGGTGCTGCGCTGCGAAAGTCCCTGCACCCCCGCCTCCGCCGACCTCATCGCCACGATGCCGATCCTCTCGACGACGCCGGTCGGCGACACGCTGACGTACGAATTCCAGAGCTATACGGACAAGAACGTGATTCCCAGTTCGACGTATACCTACGCGGTTGTCGCCTACAACTCCTTCGGCGACTCGGCTGCGACGCCACCGGTGACGGTCCTCACGTCCTCCTGGCAGCCCGCCACCGGCGTCACGCTCACTCCAGAATTCGCCAGCCCTCACGCTGCGCCGGTGAAGTTCAACGCCCAGGCGACGTTCAGCGCGGCCCCGCCGGTGCCGACCGGGCAGTATCGCTTCTCCTTCGATGGGGCCGTGGTGCAGGACTACAGCTATGCGAAGTCGTGGACCGTCCCCTCGGGCACGGCCCTCGGGCCGCACACCGTCGCCGTCGACGTCAGAACCTTCCTGACCTCGCCGACGCCTGATCCGGGCGCAACCGCCGCCGTGCCCTTCACGCTGATCTCGATCCCCGAAGCGCCGACCGGGGTCACCGCCACGACCGACCTGACCGTGGCGACGGTGAGCTTCACCGCACCCGCGGCGGATGGGGGAAGCGCAGTCACCTCGTACACCGCGACTTCCGTCCCCGGCGGCCAGACCGGCGCCATCGCCGCTCCGTTCACGCTGCCGCTCCGGATTGCCGTCCCCGGGTTGACCAACGGCACGAGCTACTTCTTCACGGTTACGGCAACAAACGCGGCAGGAACCGGGCCCGCCTCGGCGCCATCGAACGCCGTTCCCGCTGGGGCTACCGCCCCCGCAGCACCAACCATCGGAACCGCCACGCCGGCCAACGGCCAGGTCTCGGTGAGTTTCACGGCACCGCTTTTCGACGGGGGAAGTCCGATCACCTCCTATACCGCCACGTCGAACCCCGGCGGCATCACCGCCCTGGGGCCGGGCACCCCGATCGGTCCGATCACGGTCACCGGGCTTGCCAACGGCACCGCCTACACGTTCACGGTGACCGCAACCAATGCCGCCGCGACGGGACCGGCGTCGGCGGCCACGAGTCCGGTGACGCCCTTCACGGTTCCGGATCAGCCACGTCTGGTCTCGGCCGCGGCCACACCCCTCAATGCCCAGGCTACCGTGTCTTTCTCCCCTCCGGCGTTTGACGGGGGGAGCACGATCGCCGGGTACACCGTGCTCCCCAGCCCCGCGGGGGGCGCGGACGACGATGCCGGTTCAACCGCGCTGACGCATCTGATCACCGGGCTCGCCAACGGGGTGCCCTACACGTTCACCGTCACCGCGGCCAATGGCGCCGGGACCGGGCTGCCGTCGGCGCCGTCGAACCGGGTCACCCCGTACACCGTTCCCGACGCGCCGCCCGCACCGGTCGCGACCACGGCCTTCAGCACCAAGGCGACGGTGATTATCACCGCGCCGGGGTTCGACGGCGGAAGTGCGATCACCGGTTACACGGTTGCGTCGCTTCCTCCGGGCGGGGTGGACGTCAATGCCGGAACGACGGCCCTCGGACACGCCATCACCGGCTTGACCGACGGCATCTCCTATGCCTTCAAGGTGACCGCGACGAACGCCGCCGGTCCCGGATCGGCGTCGCCGGCTTCCAATCCCGTCACGCCGTTCAAGTCCGTTCCCGACGCGCCGATCATCGGCGCCGCGTTCGCCAACAGCGGTCAGGTCAGCGTGAACTTCGCCGCGCCGGCTTACGACGGCGGCAGTCCGATCATCTCCTACACGGCAACTGCGGACCGCGGCGGCTTCTCGATCAGCGGTCCGGCGAGCCCACTGGTTGTTACCGGGTTGGCCAACTTCAGCGCATATACGTTCAGCGTGACGGCGACAAACGCGCTCGGAACAGGACCGGCTTCCGCGGCGTCCGCTGCCGTCGTGCCGGACAATCCCCCGACCGACATCGCGTTGAGCAAGACCATTCTGGTCGATGTCCCCCCGGTCGGCACGACCCTCGGGCTGCCCCTCGGGACGTTGAGCACCACGGACGCCGACGCCGGCGAAACCTTCGTCTATTCGCTGGTCCCCGGATCGGGGGACGCGGACAATGCTTCCTTCAGGATCGCGGGGAATGAGATCCAGACCGCCGCCGTGCTCGACTATTCGATGCAGAACGCGTACCGCATCCGGGTCAGGTCGCGGGACCAGGGCGGCGCCGGCTATTGGACGGAGAAGATCTTCGCGATCATGCTGGCTCCGGCGGCGGTCAACGATTTCGACGGCGACGGCAGGTCGGATATCGTCTGCTATTACCCGCCCGGGGGCAACTGGTACGAATTCAGAAGCACGGACGGGTTCTGGTCGACGGCCTTCGGCTACGAGGGGACCATCCCGATCACCGGGGACTTCGACGGCGACGGGAAGACCGACATCGGCTGCTACCACCCCGAGAGCGGGCACTGGTACGTCATGAAGAGCCAGGAAGGATTCTGGCAGTCGAGCTTCGGCTATTCCGGGACCATCCCCATTGCGGGAGACTTCGACGCCGACGGTCGGGACGACATCGGGGTCTACGACCCCCGGAACGGGAAGTGGTTTCTCTCGATGAGCACTGAGGGTTTCCGGGAGACTGCAGTCGGCTTCGCCGGCACCCCGGTGGTCGGTGACTTCGACGGGGACGGCCGGAAGGACGTCGGTGTCTACTCTGAGGTCGGCGGCAACTGGTATCTCTTCAAGAGCACGGAGGGTTTCTGGGAGACGACCTTCGGGTACAAAGGCACCCTCCCCGTGGTCGGCGATTTCGACGGGGACGGCCGGGACGACATCGGCTGCTACGATCCCGCCGGGGGCAACTGGTACATTTTCAAGAGCACGGAAGGGTTCTGGCAAACGACCTTCGGCTATGCGGGAACGGAACCCGTGGTCGGAGACTTCGATGGCGACGGGCGCGCGGACATCGGCTGTTACTACCCGCCCGGTGGCAACTGGTATGTCTTCAAGAGCACGGATGGTTTCTGGCAGACCCGATTCGGCTATGAGGGTACGATCCCGCTCGGCGGCATGACCCGCAAGCGCTGAGACCATGATCGCGCCGGCTGTCTCGCCTGTCGCATCCGTCTCAGCCGATGAGACAGATGAACGAAATCGGAGCCGCGAGTCTTCTGAACGGCTTGCGCGGGTGCTTGCCGGAAAAATACTTTATTGACGGGCACTTCTGTTGCAGATGCCGCTCGTGCGACAAATGTGGCACCTTATTTGCTATGCTCTGCGCTCATAAAGAGGGGT
>JANOHV010000143.1:0-3734 GCA_031406795.1 Candidatus Rokuibacteriota bacterium | reverse complement strand
ACCAGCACCTGGCGTTGGGACAGATCTACGCCGCCGCGGACGGCAATCTCCGACGCGCCGATGCGCAGATCAGCCTGGCGCTTGCCGCCTACCCGGTGAACGCCCCGCTGCGCCTCTCGGCCGCGACGATCTATCTGCTGGCCGGGGGAAGGGCGGAAGCCCTGGAGCAAGCGCGGAAGCTGGCGCAACTCGACGACAGCCACATCATCCCCGAATCCGCGGAGAAGAGGCTCATGATCGAGAGGCGGGCGCCCTGGTACCTGGCGCGGCTGCGGGCCACATATCTCTTCAAGTCCCTGGAAATCGCCTGGAGGGCCTCAGGGGACATCAACCTCGTAAAGAGCATTGCGCCGCAAACCGCCGACGCCCGCGCAGTGGTGGATGCCTTCCTGGAGTGGAAGGGGCTCGAGGAGTAGGACTTGGCGGCATCGGTACCGCATTGTCGATGAGGCCGCCACCGGCAATATCATACTTCCATGTGGATACGACTTTTGATATATTGTCCCTATGACAAGTGACAATCTTAAGTACGTCATCCGCCAGTTCGCCGAGCGGGCATTGCCGGCCTGCAAACCGCGCAAGCTGGCTCTGCCCACCGATACGGGCAAGGTCGTCGGCCTGGCCGGTGTCAGGCGGTCCGGGAAGACGTTTCTTTTCTTCGCTGCCATTCAGCGTCTGGTCGCGCAGGGTGTCGATCGCCGGCGCATCCTTTACTTGAATTTCGAAGATGATCGTCTGCATCCCATCCGGGCCGAGGAGCTGGATCTGGTGCTGCGCTGCTGGCACGAGGTGTTCCCTGAAACGGCGGGAAAGCGCAGCTACCTCTTTCTCGACGAGGTGCAAACCGTGCCCGGCTGGGAGCGTTGGGTTCGCCGTCTGCGCGACACGGAAGACGTGGAGGTCTTCGTCACCGGATCCTCCTCGCAGCTGCTGACGCGGGACCTGGCCACAGCCTTGCGGGGGCGCAGCGTCACCCTGGAAGTTTTCCCGCTTTCCTTCCGGGAATACCTGACGTTTCGAGGCATCGAGGTCGTACCGCACGACGCCGACAACGAGAGCCTTCTGCGCCATGAATTGGAGGCCTATCTGCTCTGCGGCGGTTTCCCGGAGATCGTGCTGGCCGACGAGGCGCTGCGGCCGCTGATCCTGGAGGAGTACTCGTCGCTGATGCTCTACCGGGACGTGGTGGAGCGCTACGCCGTGCGCAACGAAAAACTGATGCGCGAGCTGCTGCGGCACTGCTTCCGCAATACCGGGTCGCTGCTGAACGTGAGCAAGCTGCACCGGGATTTCGCATCGCAGGGGTATACCGTCTCCAGGAACACGCTCTTCGACTACCTCGGCTACCTTGAAGACGCTTTTCTCGTGTTTCTGCTGCCGAAGCGGGAGACCTCCATCCGCAAGCAGGCGCACAACCCGAAGAAGCTGCACGTGATCGACACGGGATTGATCGCCGCCTTCCAGGCTTTTCCGAGCCGCGACCTGGGCCACAAGCTGGAGACCGTGGTGTTCCTCGAAAACCGGCGCAGCCGCAAGGACTTCTTCTACTACGCCAACGGCAGCGAGGTCGATCTGTGCGACGCCGAGGGGAAGCTGTTCGTCAACACCTGCTGGAGCCTGGCCGACGCCGAAACCTTCCAGCGGGAGAAGGCTGCCATGGCATTCGGCGCCACCCGATGGCCGAAGGCGGAGGGCGCACTGCTCTATCACGAGTACGTTCCCGGTCGGGAGCGTGATTTGCCCGGGGCGCAGGCTGCCTGGAAGTACCTGCTGCGACAGTGAGGACCGCCTTCCGCCACGCCCGATGATACGTATGTGCTTGAAAGACAAGTACTTATCATTCATGATGAACTCACCGTGAATGCGGCCGTTGCTGCCTCCTTTCCGGCAGTCCCCTGCGATGGGGATCGGCGGTAGCTTGTCGTGATCGATCTTGCCGCGCAGGAGTTTTCCTTCCTCACCGAGGGGCGTCCAGCTGGCAGCGATCCGAAGTCTGCGCCCGACGTTACAGCCATATTGCGTGAGCTCAAGCAGACGGTGAGCGCCATCGCCGGTTCGCGTCTCACCAGGTTTGTGCTTTTCGGTTCGCGCGCCCGCGGTGATTGGGAGCCGAGATCCGATATCGATGTCGCCGCAGTTGTGGAGCACCTCACCCGCGCGGAGCACACCCGCATCCTCGACGCCGTGTGCGCGGTGGAAGCTCACCACAATTTCCCGGTTTCCTTCCTGCTATTCTCCGCAGATCATTTTCGGGAGCTCAAGGAGCGCGAGCGTCGCATTGCCGCGGATATCGAACGGGAGGGTGTGCCCCTGTGAACCAGAAAAACCGCGAACGTAACATCGCTGACGAGTTGGCGCGTGCCGAGCGCGCCTTTCAAGCGCTCGAGGTCCTGATCGATCACGGTTTCGTCAACGATGCCGTCTCCAAGCTCTATTACGCGTTTCTGTACCTCGTGCGCGCACTGCTCCTCACCCAGGGCCTGGAGGTGCGCAGCCACGAGGGTGCATTGCGGATGCTCGGGCAAAACTTCGTGAAAGATGGGCCGCTGGACCGGAGCGCGACGCAACTCTTCGCCAAGCTGATGAAGTACCGCGAAGAAGCCGATTACAACCCCACGTTCGACTTCGCTGCCGAGGATCTGCCGGCCCTCCGCCGAGAGGTGGAGGATGTCGCGGCCCGCATTCGGGCGCTGGTGACGGCGGGTGAGGGCGCTTCCCCACCATGACGCATCCCCGGTTCGTCTGGCCGCCGCTGCCTTCTTTCCGGCAGCATCGGAAAACCCCGCTTCTCCTGAAATCCCTCTGCCTCGCAGCGCATGTCATCGTCCTTTCCCCGGCGGGGTATTAGCTCAAGTGCCTGCCGGGCGTGAATATGATCCACGCTGCGGACAGGATCAAGGAGGCATGGGATGAACATTGCGGTTAACATCTTAGAGCCACGGCTAGCCGGAATCAAAGTTACCGAGGATCAGATAACGGCAGTCCTGGTCGACGGGCGTGTTGTCAGCGTTCCCCTGGCATGGTCCTGGCGCCTCTCGGAGGCGACTCCCGAACAACGGCAGCGCTTCGAGATTATCGGTGACGGCATCGGGGTCCATTGGCCGGATGTCGACGAGGACATCAGCGTGGAAGGCATGTTGTTCGGTCTCCCGGCGCGCCGGCCAGAAAAGACACATCCGTAAGAATACCGGGAAAACCCCGCTTCTCCTGAAATCCCTCTGCCTCGCCGCGCTTGTCATCGTCTTGTCCCCGGCGGGGTATAAGGCCAAGTGCCAGCTGGCCATGAACATCATTCCTGGTTTGCCCTGAGAAAAGCATCAAGTGGCCAGGGTTCATCGCCGAATGAGTGTATGCTTGAAAAACAAGCTTATGCTTCATAATCAACACAGCGTGATTGCAACGACCGTTGCTTTCTTTCCGGCTGTCCCCTGCGACGGGGACCGGCGGTAGATTGTGAACAACATCCATAAAATGAGCGCGTGTTTACAGCGCCTCGATCCCGGGCAGATCGAAGTCATGGATCGCGAAATGGCCTCGATCCTGAGACGCAAGACGCCCGCCGAGCGGCTTCGGACCTCCTTTGCGCTTTGGGAGTCGTCTTGTTGCATGCTGAAGGCACACCTTTCAAGCACTCATCCGGACTGGACCACGGAGCGCGTCCGCCGCGAAGTGGCGCACAGGATGTCGCATGGGGCCGTCTGAGCTTCTCGAGCACGTCGTCTCGGTCTTCGAGA
>JANOHV010000132.1:0-15012 GCA_031406795.1 Candidatus Rokuibacteriota bacterium | reverse complement strand
TGGCCCGCCCTGCAGCGGCTCGGCGAGCTGCCCCGGGCGCCGCGCGGCGCGGTCGAGTCGCTGACCCACTATCTGCGGTATACCGCGAATCTCGGGCGGCTCGGCAAATCGACGCCCCGCGTCGCGGTGCTGCTCGAGGCGGCGGAGCTGATCGCGCCGGCCGGGGACGCGGGCGGCTACGACCAGGGTGCGGTCGTGCTGCTGCTGCGCGATTGGGCGAACGACAGCCTGATCGGCGGTCACCAGATCGCGACCTTCCTGGTGGCCGAGAACCTCAACGACCTGCACCCGCTGCTCGCGAACAACGCCCACGCCGCGAAGATCAAGGTGCCGCTTCCCGATGCAGCCGCGCTGAGCGAGACGCTGCGCGTGCTCGAGCCGGCGTACGCCGCCGCCCTCGCCGGGTACGCCGGCCGGCTGGACTCGCTCGCGCGCCAGCTGGCGGGGGTCGCCCTGAGTTCCGTGGAGCAGCTGCTCAAATCGGCGCGCCATGCGGGCCGGGCGGTCGAACCCGCCGGCCTCGTGGCGCTCAAGAAGTCGCTCGTCGAGCAGGATTACAGCGGGCTGATCGGCTTTGTCGAGAGCCGGCGCACGCTCGACGACATCTACGGGAGCGAGAAGGTCAAGGCCTGGCTGCGGCAGGACATCGCCCTGTGGAAGCAGGACGATCTCAAGGCGCTGCCGATGGGGTATCTCTTCTGCGGGCCGGTCGGGACGGGCAAGACATTCCTCGTCGAGTGCCTCGCCGGCGAGGCGGGCGTCCCGGTCGTCAAGATGAAGAACTTCCGCGACAAGTGGGTGGGGAGCACCGAGGGCAACCTCGAGCGGATCTTCCGTCTGTTGCACGCGCTCGGCCGCTGCATCGTGTTCGTGGACGAAGCCGACCAGGCGCTCGGGCGGCGCGAGTCCTCCAGCAACGACTCCGGCGTGTCGGGGCGCATCTATTCGATGATCGCCGAGGAGATGAGCGACACCGACAACCGGGGGAAGATCCTCTGGATCCTCGCTTCGAGCCGCCCCGACCTGATCGAAGTCGACATCAAGCGGCCCGGACGCATCGACGTCAAGATCCCGCTTTTCCCGACGCTCGAACCCCGCGAGGGTTTCACGCTGTTGCGGGCGCTCTGCAGGCGGGTCGGCCTGGACATCCCGGAGGAGGCGTACGCCGGCCTGGAGTCGACGATTCCGGAGATGCTCACCCCCGGGGCGGCCGAGGCGATCGCGGTGAAGGCGTATCGCCTGGCGCGCACGCAGGGGCTGGCGGCCGTCCCGGCCCTCGCGGCCTGTCTGGTGGGCTACCAGCTGCCGGTCCCCCGCGATGTGATGGATTTCCAGATCGGGCTCGCGGTCCGCGAAGCCAGCGACCTCGACTTCGTCCCCGAGAAACTGCGTTCCCGTTAGCGCTCCCTGCCGACTCGGGCAGTGAATTCGCCCACATTTGCCGCGTTCGTGTCGGTGATGGCTGTCACTGACAGAATTTCTTGACATAAACCATTCTCATGATAGCGTATGGGTCTGGAAACCTAATGACTGGCGGCCTTCGGCCTCGCCGAAGGCTTGATAGAGGGGCTGGGAGGGGGGCGCGCGGATGAAGGCCGAGGTGAGTTGTCTCAACACCCGCGCGATCCTGGACTATCTCTCCCGCAAGTCGATCGACCCCCGGCGATTCGTCACCGGGCTCTGCCCCGAGCTCGATCTTCTTGAAGAGCCCCTTGCGTATCTCTCCGACCGCAACAACTGGGTGTCCGCCGGCGCCGTGAGCCGGCTCTTCGCCAGGCTGCGCCTGCATCTCGGCGACGAGCAGCTCGCTTTCAAGATCGGCTACGACTCGGTCGTGCACCGGCGGTTCGGCTACATCCAGAATATCTTTCTCCGCATCTTCCTGACCCCGGCACAAGGCTTGAGCAAGGCCCAGGAAGTCAACGACCGGTTCAACCGGACCAAGCGCGTCGAGCTCATCGAGCTCACCAGGGACAAAGCCGTGCTCCGGCTCGACTGGTTTCCCGGGATGGAGCACTCCAAGGACGTCTGCCTGTACAACCAGGGGATCTACAGCGCGATCACCCAGGTCTGGGGGGTCAAGCCCGCATCGGTGATGGAGACGGAGTGTGCGTTCGAAGGCGGCGCCTGCTGCGAGTACCGGCTGCGCTGGCAGCCCGTGTCCCGCCCGTTCGGGGTCTTCAGGAAATTCTTCATCTCCCGCGGTCTTTTCCAGGACACCGTGCGGGAACTCGAAGAGGACAAGCAGCTGCTCTCGCAAAAGTACCGGGAAGTCCAGGACTTGACGGGCCGGCTGCGCAAGAAGATCCAGGAGCTGGAGACCATCCACGAGTCCGGGAAGGCCGTCGTCTCGCTGCTCGACCGGCGGGAGTTGCTGAACGTCATCATGCGGCTCACGACGTCGAGCCTCGGCTACGATCGCAGCATCATCTTGCTGCTCGACGAGGATGAGCAGAGTCTCGTCACGGCCGCCTCCTCGGGCGGCGAGATCGAGATGATGAAGCAGTTCGGCGGTTACCGGGTCCCGCTCAACCGCACCAACAACATCCTGGTGCGGAGCTTCAATTCCGGCAAGCCGGTCCTGGTCGACGACGTCGCGCATCACGGCCTCAACCAGAAGAATCTGCTGCTCAAGGCGTTCTCGCCGACTTCCTTCCTGATCGTCCCGCTGATCAGTCGCGGGAAGGTGATCGGCGTGCTGGCCGCCGATCGGGCGGGGCGGCACGCGCCGATCACCCAGGAGGACCTCGACTCCCTGGCCGGTTTCGGCAATCACGTCGCGGTGGCGCTCGAGAACTCGCGTCTCTACCAGAGCCTGGAGCAGGCTTCTCTCGACGCCATCCAGGCTCTGGCCAAGGCGGTCGAGGCGAAGGACCCCTACACGCACGGGCACTCCGAGCGCGTCGCGGATTACTCCGCGCGGCTGGCCGCCGAGGTCGGCGTTTCGGAGAAACAACTGCTGAACCTCAAACTGGCCTGCATGATTCACGACATCGGCAAGATCGGCATCACCGAGAAGATCCTGCACAAGCCGGGTCGGCTGGACCAGGACGAACACGACGCGATCAAGCACCACCCGGTGATCGGCGAGACGATTATCCGGCCGCTCAAGGGTCTCGGCGACATCGCCCGGATCATCCGCAGCCACCACGAGCGCTATGACGGCCTGGGCTACCCGGACCGGCTCGCCGGCGACGGGATCCCGCTGGAGGCGCGGATCCTCGCGATCGCGGACAGCTACGACGCGATGACCACGACCCGTCCGTACCGGGTTCCCCTCCCGGAAGAGGTCGTGGTCCGGGAGCTGGTGGAGAACCGGGGCAAACAGTTCGACCCGTATCTTGTGGAGAGTTTCCTCAAGCTGCGTGAGACCAACGCGATCCCGCGCAGCACTTCTCCGCTGATATGCCTGCAGCAAACCTGAGCCGGTTCTTCCAGGCTCCCGTCAATGCGGCGGTCTTTGCCTGGTATCCGCCGCGCGTGCTGCGCAGCTACGTCCGCCTGCTGGGCCGGCTGTATTTTCGCCGGAAACCGCTGGAGCGCAGTCTCTACCTGCGGGCGCTGCGGGAGACGTACTGCGCCTCGCACGTGAGCCGCAAGTTCGATGCCGACCTGGAAAAGCGCGTGATCCACGGCATCTTCGACCACTATTTCGAGAAGATGCTCTCCGCCTACTGGGGCTATGAACGGGTGCGGGCGTATCTGTTGAGGCACGTCACGCTGGTTCACGCGGACCTGCTCGATGCCGCGCTGGCTGACGGCCGGGGCGTGATCCTCTCCACCGGTCACTTCGGCGCGGTGGAGTTCCTGCCGGGCTCGCTCGCGTTTCGTGGGTACCCGATCACCATGGTCGTCAAGTACCAGACCCGGCAGCTGAAGACAACCATGGAAGGGATCGCCCGGCGGGCCGGTGTCGAGCCCCTCGACGCCGGGGAGGGGGCCGTGATGACCCGGGCGCTCGCGGCGCTGCGCGGCGGGAGAATTTTCATCACCGAACTCGACGAGATGTCCTCGTGGAAGCCCACCGCGAACAAGGTGATGAACTTCTTCGGTCGGCGGGTCGCCCTGGACCGCACGGTGGATCTGCTGCACCGGCGCACGGGAGCGCCGGTCCTGCTCGCGCTGATGGAGCGGGTCGGCGCGATGAACTATCAACTCGTCCTCGAATCGCCGCAGGAGCACCACGCCGCCCCCACCGGCCTTGGTCCGGATGCGCAGCTGCTGAAACGGCTGGAGCACTACATCTACGGCGCCCCCGATCACTGGTATATCTGGAAAGAACTGCACCTTCTCGACCAGCTGCAGCCGGCATGAGGTTGTGCCGGGCCGAGGCGTTCCTCGTTCGCCTGCCGCTGCGCCTGAGCGTCCGTCACGCTCTCGCGTCGAGGCGGGAGAGCCTGAACCTGGTCGTCAGGCTCCGCGACGAGGAGGGGAACGAAGGCTGGGGCGAGGGCGTGCCCCGAGATTATGTGACCGGGGAAGCCGCCGAAACCTCGTTCGCGCACCTGGCGCAGGTCCTGCTGCCCTCACTCATCGGAACCGTCATCGAAGAGCCGGGGGAGCTGCTGCCGGCGCTCGCCGGGCTCCTTGCGCCGACACCGGGCACCCAGACCTGCTGCTGCGCCGCGGAACTCGCCCTGTTCGACCTCGCCGGCAGGTCGTTCAACCGGTCGGCGGCATGGTGGCTCGGCGGTCGGCGGCGGGAGTCGGTCCGGTACTCGGTCGTCCTCCCGCTGCTGGAACGCACCGAGACCGCCGCGTTCCTTTGCGGCGTGCGGGAACTCGGCGTGCGCCATCTCAAGATCAAGGCCGAGGGGGAGATCTGGCAGGAGGCCCTTGCCGAGGCCCGCAGCCTGCTCGGAGATGCCGTGACGATCGCCGTGGATGCCAACGGGAGCTGGGACCTGGCAGCGGCGATCGGGCACCTGCGGGCGATGGAGCGCTTCGCCGTCGCGTGGGTCGAGCAGCCGCTGGCTCGCGGGCGCGAGCACGAGATCCCGGCGCTGGCCGGCAGCAGCGCGATCCCCCTGATGGCGGACGAGTCGCTGACAACCGCGGAGGAGGCTCACGCGCTCGTGCAGCAGGGCGGCTACCGACTCTTCAACCTTCGTCTCTCGAAGCTCGGCGGGCTGGCCGCGTGCCAGCGGATCGCCCGCGTCGCCGGGGAGAGCGGGGTGCGGGTGCAGGTCGGGTGCCAGGTCGGTGAATCGTCGTTGCTCTCGGCAGCCGGCCGACTGCTCGCGGCGACGCTGCCCGGATACGAGGCTCTCGAAGGGTCGTATGGCACCCGACTGCTGGAACACGACGTGACCGACGAGCCGTTCGAATTCGGACAGGGCGGAGATGCCGTCGTACAGCGGACGCCGGGCCTCGGGATCACCATCTCCCCGGCGCGACTGTCGCCGCTCGTGGTGGACTCCGCCGTTATTGCCTGAGAGGCAGCTAACAGGACACGCTTGCGGCAGACGATGCGCGCGGGTATCGAACGGGGTTCCCGCCCGCGTCAGCCCGTGCCGCCTCTTTTCAGCCGGGACAACCAAAGAAGCAGGAACAGCCCGCCGAGCCAGGCCAAGCTCAGCCACAAGAGAGCCGGCCCTTGCGCCGGCGGCAGGAGTGCGTAGAACCGTCGGAATTCCTCGAAACCGAACAGCGGGTGGTAGCGCCGAAACCAGAACGACGGGCGGGTTGCGACCACCAGGGCCATCGCCAGCCCCGGTATGCCGAGCACGTACAGCAGCGGCACCAGTCGCCGTCGCCAGACAGTCAGGTCGCTGCACAAGAGACGGATCAGGGGAAAGGCGAGAAGGTACGCCGGGATGACCTGATACCGCCCCGCCGGACAGGTTCCCGCCCGGACGTCGGGAAACGAGGCGACGACCGCGAGAATTCCCGCGAACAGAGCGGCCCAGGCGAGATCGAGATGATTCCTGAGCAGCATCAGGTTGACGACACCGGCGACGAGGCAGACCCACATCACCGGACTGAGAAAGATGATCCCGACGTCGTTGCCCAAAAAGAACCGGAGGACTCCTTGCGGAAAAAATGCCAGGCTGTTCTGGCTGGCCGCGTTCTGGTTCGGTTGCATCCAGGAGCCCCAGACCCACAGGTTCCAGCAGATGAAAACAAGCCACCCGAGGACAAGCGTGCCGACATTGGCATATCGATGTTTCCGCCAGTCATGGACCGCCAGCACCACCGTCGCCGCGAGGATCCCAGCCGCGACCCGCGGCGTCGTCCAGAGGGCAAGAACCAGCAGGGTGTTTCCCACGAGGCCGGCGACCCGCAAGCTGCGGGCGCGCCAGGCCAAGGCGCACAGCAGCAACAGGCCGGCAAGGGTTTCCGGGAACATTTGCGTCGTGTAATACGCTATGGGGATGCTCCCCAGGACAAAGAGCAGCCCCGCTGCCGAGTGGATGCCCGCTTTCGGGTTGTCACGCGCGGCGAAGGCCGCGAGCATCACGGCCGTGCCTGCAACGAGAAGGGCCTGAAGACAGCCGATGAGCCAGCGCAGATGTGAGGTCTGCCTGACCAGCGGTGAAACGGCAGCGGAGAACAGAGGCAGGCGGGGCAGGATCTGGCGGTCGCCCCAGGACTTCGATCGGTCGAGCCAGGGCTTGAAACCGAGCGTCCGGTAGGCTTCCCATGTCCACTGGTCCGGCCCGATCACGGCTCTCGACTGGAACGTGAGAAATGAACTGCGCAGATGGGACGGCCGGACATCGAGGCCGTCACCCGCCGCGATAGCTTGGGCGAGCAGCAGGTAGCCCGGCTCGTCGCCGGTCAGCAGCCACTGCGCTCTTTCGAAGTCGGCGTCTCGGGGAATCAGATGCGAGCGGTGCCAGGAGAACGCGGCAAAGAGCAGGCATCCGCACGCGAGAGCCGGGAGCAGGAGGCCGAGGGTTGACCGTGACCCGCCGGACCAAGAGAACTTCCCCCCCGTGCGCATCAGACACACCTCTCATTAGCACAGCCGTGGGCGTTGCCCGGTGCAATGTACCCACCCGGGCACCCCTTGGAATCGCGGCACCCGGGCGGGCTCGACGGAGGTTTCTACTTGGCCGGCGGGGGCGGCTCCTGATGCCGTGTCTGCGGACAATCCGGCTTGCTCGGACAATCCGGCTTGGGGCAGTCCTGCCGCTGATGGCATTTGCACTCGCTATCCTTGTGCTTCTGGCAACCAGGTCCTCCCGGACCGCCGCGGTAGCCATGGTGCATGCAGGCCGCCGGCAGCGTCAGCAGCAGCGCCGCGGTAATCGAGATCAACAGCTTCTTCATGTTCGTTCTCCTCCCAGGTTTGAGTTTCGGGCCAAAAGCTACCGGGTCTTTCGTGAAATCGCCGCTTTGATCGCCGGAAGCGCGGCGAGGGTGGCGGCTTCACCCGCCTCGATGAGCTGCTTCTTTTCCGTGAAATCGTCATAGGCGGTGTCGCCGACGTCCGGCGTGATCACCACATCGGCCTCGCGGGCGCGCAGCCGGCCGATTTCAGCGGCCATGACGGTCACCGCGTGGTAGGCGACTTCGATCGGCGTGACCGGCGCCTTGGCCGGCACGGCCGAAGGTATGGCCACCGCGATCACGATGTCCGCGCCGAGCGAGCGGGCGACATCGGCCGGCACCGGGTTGGTCACCGCGCCGTCGACCAGCGTCTGCCCATCGATCGTCACCGGCACGAAAACCCCGGGGACGGCCGCGGAAGCGTGCACGGCGCGCGCGACCGGGCCGCGGCTGAAAACCACCGTCGTTCCTGTCCGCAGATCCGTCGCCACTGCGGCGAAAGGCAGCGCCATCTTCTCGATGTCCCGGTTTTTCAGCCGTTCGCCGAGGAATTCCTCGAGCCGATCACCCTTGACGAAGCCGCCGGAGAGGATCGCCAGCGCCTTGTAGTCGAAGAGATCCTCGTTGGTCACCAGCAGTGCGGAGAACTCCAGGTCGAGGCTCTTGCCGGTGTCGGCGTACAGAGCGCCGATCAGGCTGCCGACCGACGTGCCGACGACGATGTCGATCGGGACCTTCTCGCGGACGAGCGCCCGGATGACGCCGATCTCGGCGAAGCCGCGGGCGCCGCCGCCGCCGAGGGCGAGGCCAACCCGGGGCCGCACGCCATCCGCCGGGGGCCAGGCCGCAAGCCCGTTGGCGTGCCCGGCGCAGCCGGTGAGCGCCGCGAGCGCGGCGAGCAGCAAGAGAGCCGCCGCGAGGCGGGATCCGGCTGAGAGCGGTATCGTCACGGGGCGACTTTCCATCCCCGGATTATACCAGCCTCCTACAGACCCGCGGCATGGCGCAGCAGGACGAAATCCACCCTGCGGGCGATCTCGATGAGGATTTCGGGGGAGCGGACCCCGCGCCCCCGGGCAGTGACGAGAGTTTCCCGCCCGACGAGCACGCGAAGTTCGCCCTCGCCGGTGTCGGGGTTGAAACGCACCAGCGCGTTTTCGGCGCCGATCGGGACGAGACGGGACAGGGGATCGGCCGTCAGCAGTATCGGGTTGAAGCTCAACGCGACTGCCGGTCCGTACGGCGAGTGCACGTCGATCGTGAGGTCGACGCGCGCCGGACCCGGGGAGCCGACGTAGGAACGCTGCGCGGCAATGCGATTGCTCCAGATCTCGTCCTCCTCGAGGAGGCTCAGCGGCGGCAGGGCGGTCCAGCCGTTCGGAGCGGCGGGGAAGGCGGCGGCGACCGACTCCAGGCGCAACTCCTGGATCTGCCGGCCGACGAGGCGCAGGCTCTCCAGAGCCAGGGGGTAGCGCTTCTCCCGGATCAGCGTCCGGATCTCCTGGAGTTGCGGGTCGAGTCCCTGCGCGCCGGCGGGGACCGCCGCGAGAAGGCAGGCGAGAACGAGGAGTCTGGCAGCCATCCTGTTCATCGGGCGCGGGCGAGCGTCTGCTCGACCAGTTGTGCGATGAACTGCGGGTAGTCCATGCCCGCGGCGCGGACGGACCGCAGGAAGCCCGAACTCGGCGAGATGTCGGGGTTCGGGTTCGCCTCGAGCGCCATCAGGCCCCGTGTCGGCGAGAGGCGCCAGTCGATGCGGGCGTAGTCGCGCAGGCCGAGCACCCGGAAGGCGAGCGCGGACCAGTGCTCGATCCGGTCTCGCAGCTGCCCGGTGAGGTCCGCGGGGCAGATTCCCACGGTGCCGCCATAGCGCGCATCGGCCGGCTCCCACTTGGCCTCGTAGCCGCAGATGCGCGGCAACCCGGGAGCCAGTCCGCTGAAATCGATTTCGGAAATGGGGAGCACGCGCGGCGGGTCGTTGCCGAACACCGGCACATTGAGTTCGCGGCCCTCGATGTACTCCTCGACGAGCACCGGGCCGTACGCCTGGAGCCCCGCCGCGATGGCGCGCTGCGCGGCGGTCTCGTCCGCGGCCACGCTGGCATCCGTGATCCCGAGGCTGCCATCCTCGGCGGCGGGCTTGACGATCACCGGGAAGCGCAGCAGCTCGAGCGGGGTCTCCGGCTCATCGACCAGCACGAACGGCGCGGTCGGGACGCCGTGCCCGCGCAGGATCAGTTTGGTTTTGACCTTGTCGCGGCACAGCCCGAGCGCGAGGGGTGGGGCCCCGGTGTAGGGAATCCCCAGCAGTTCCAGCGCGCCGGCGAAGTGCATCTCGTGGTCGCTGCGGCCGAGCAGGTCGTCGCAGAGGTTGACCACGGCGCGGGGGCGTCGCGCCCCAAGCGTGTGGAGAGCTCCGAAAATGTCGGCGCCGACGGGGAGCGCGAGCGTTTCCCACCCGGCTGCGCGCAGCACCTCGTCGATGATCGGGATCTCTTCGTGGATCAGGTGCGGCTCGGCGGCCGGACCGGGGCGCCGGGGGTCGGCGAGCTCGTTGTGTGCGATGACGATGAGCCCGAGGCTCATTTGTCGGCGGCGCTTTCTTTTCCGACTCTTCCGGTATGTTGCACGCTGAGTGGTTCCCTTCCCAAAGGCCGACGCTGAGTTGCGTGATGCGTCAGACTTGTTTGAGGCCGCTTCGTTCGGCCGCGTGCCGCACGATCGCCAGGACCAGCTCCCGATGCGTCCAGCCCATGCGCCCGGCGAGAATCGGCAGATCGCCGTAAGTCGGCGAGAGCCCGGGGAGGGGATTGACCTCGATGAAATGGGGCACCCCGCCTTTGAGGCGCAGGTCGACGCGCGAGACGTCGCGGCAGCCGAGCGCGTGATAGCACCCCAGCGCAAGCCCCTCAAGTTCGGCGAGGAGCCGCGCCGACACCGGGGGGGGCACGAGATACTCGACCTGGTTTTCCCAGTCACGCTTGACCTCGAGCGAGTAGAGAAACTCGTCGGCCGGCAGGGTGCGATGGCGGATCTGCATTACCCCGATGACCCGGGGCGACTCGTTGCCGAGGACCCCGACCGTGAACTCCTCGCCCTCGCAGAACTCCTCGATCAGCGCCGGACCGCCGTACCCCTCGAGCACAAAACCGACCTGCTCGCGCAGTGCGGCGTGGTCCGTCACCCGGGAGGCCAGCCGGACTCCTTTGCTCGAACCCTCCCAGGCCGGTTTGACGATCAGCGGGAAGACCAGGCCGCCGGGCGCGGCGCCGCCGGGCAGCTCGGCGAGCCGCTCGACGAGCAGGTGTCGCGGCGTCGCGAGCCCGCGGGATGCGACCACGCGCTTGGCCAGGTCCTTGTCCAGCGTGAGCGCGAGCGTCAGCGGGTCGGAACCGGTGCAGGGCACGCCGAGCATCTCGCAGACCGCCGGGACCTGCGCTTCGCGGCTGCGCCCGCTGAGGCCCTCGGCGATGTTGAAGACCAGGTCCGGCGGGTCGGCGAGCAGGCGTTCCAGCAGCGGCCGCCCGAAACCGAGCCGCTCGACGGCGTGTCCGGCCGACGCGAGCACTTCCTCGAGGGCCGCGATGGTGGTGGGCGAGTCGAATTCCTCGGCGTGGTCGACGGGGGCCCCGGGGGGGGAGGGGACGTCGTCGCGCAGGTTGAAGGCGATCCCGATCCTCATGCGACGCGCGCGATTTTCTTGGTCAGGATGATTTTCGAGTCGCCGGCGGCGTAGTAGTCGGCGACGACGGCTGCCTGCCGGTAGTGAAGGTGGTGGTAGAACTTGCGCGTCGCGTGGTAGTCCTCCCGCGACGATGTTTCGACACTGATCAGGCGGCCGCCCTGGCGGGCGATCTCGTACTCGGCGAGGGTCATCAGCGAGCCGCCGACGCCGTGGCGATGCTGCCGCGGGTCGACGGCGATCCAGTACAGTTCGAAGGTCCCGTCCGTCATCGTGTTGCGCCCGAAGCAGACGTAGCCGGCGACCTCGCCGCCGCGCTTGGCCGTGAACACCTGGTAATCCTGCTGGTTGAGCCGGTACAGGTAGACGTCGAGGACTTCGAGCGCGACGGCGATCTCCTCCTCGCTGAAGACGCCGCAGCGGCGCAGCAGACCCTCGATGGCCGGGCGCTCCTGCTCGCGCGTCGGCGTGACGGTGACGTCCGTCCCGGGAGCGGGCATCGCGTCCGCCGCCCTACGCCGGTACGGGGTCGAGGGTCTCGACCTTGCGCCGCGGGGTGCGGGCGGCGCGCGCGGGGCTCGGGTACGTGTAGGTCTTCCCCTCGAAGTTGTGCAGCACGAGGCCCTGCTCGTTCTCGCCGATGACGTAGTTCTGGGAGATCGGCACTTTGCCGCCGCCGCCGGGCAAGTCGATGACATAGGTCGGCAGGGCGAGGCCGGAGGTGTGGACGCGCATCGCGCTCATAATCTTCAGGCCGGCCGCCACGGTCGTGCGGAAGTGCTCGGCGCCGATGACCGGGTCGCACTGAAAGAGGTAGTAGGGGCGGACTTTGGCGCGAAGCAGGGCGTGGTTGAGCGCGAGCATCGTCGGGGCGTCGTCGTTCACGCCGCGCAGCAGCACGGTCTGGTTGTTCACCGGGACGCCGGCGCGCAGCAGGCGATCGACGGCCGCGGCCGACTCGGGCGTGACTTCGCGCGGGTGGTTGAACTGGGTGTTGAGCCAGATCGGCCCGTGCTTTTCGAGGACGGAGACCAGTTCGGGGGTGATTTTCATCGGCAGGACGACCGGCACCCGCGTGCCGATCCGGATGATCTCGAGGTGCGGGATCGAGCGCAGTTCGCCGAGGATGAAATCCAGCTGTTCCAGCGGCAGGGAGAGCGGGTCGCCGCCCGAGACGATCGCGTCGCGGATCTCGGGGTGACAGCGGATGTAGTCGACCATCGCCCGGATCGACGCGCGGGTGACCGGCGTCTCGCCGTTCTTCCAGATGCGCTTGCGCGTGCAGTGGCGGCAGTACATGTAACAGAAGTCCGTGGTCACCAGCAGCGCGCGGTCCGGGTAGCGATGTGTCAGGCCCGGGACGGGCGCGTGCTCGAGTTCGTGCAGCGGGTCCTCGGTCTCGTTGCCGTAGTAGCAGCCCTCTTCGCGCGCCGGGATGGCCTGGCGGCGGATCGGGTCGTTCGGGTCGTTCGGGTCGATGAGCGCGGCATAGTGCGGGGTGATCGCAAAATGGTACTCCGCGGCGATCGGCGTCAGCTTCTTCTTCTCGGCGTCCCGCAGGGGTACGATCCCGTCCAGGTCCTCGATGGTGCGGATCAGGTGCCTTGCCTGCCAGCGCCAGTCGTGCCACTGCTCCGGCCCGACATCGCGCCAGCGGGGTATGCGCTGCCAAGGGTAGGTGCGCGGTTCCTGGGGTGGTTCGCCGGTGCTGAGTGAAGCGTCCGCGGTCTCCATCTGGATTCTCCCCGTCTCCTTCATGCCGGCCTCGAGTTTTCGCGATCGCCGTCGGTGCCGGTAGGGACGGCGGCGTCGCTGGTGCTGGTCATCCCGGTGCTGCGCAGCGCGTTGCGCGCGGCGGCGAGCAGCGTCGCGCGCCGCAGCGGCTTGTCGAGGAAATCGAAGGCGCCTTCCTTCTTCATGCGGGTGCGGTTCACCGGCTCGCCCTGGGCCGAAGTCACCACGATGCGCGCGTCGCGGTTGAGGGCGCGGGCCATGCGCACGAGTTCGAAACCCGATTTCTTCGGCAGGTCGAGATCGCAGAAGATCAGGTCGTAACTCTGGCGGGTGAGCATCTCGATGGTCTCGGAACCGCTGCCCGCGGCGTCGACTTTGTAGCCGGCGTCGGTGAAGATCTCGGCCACGGCGTCCCGGGTGTTCTTCTCCCGGTCGGACACGAGAATCCGGTAGCGATTATTGCGCGCGCTCATGTTGCTGTTGACACTAAGCAATTGTAGTGCCAAGTGCTATACTAATTTTTTGCGATCTTTTACCCCTGATATTCCTAGTGTCTGAGCAGAACGGTAACCACTAGGGGTAGTGGTCAGGGTTTGTGAAAGCAGTTATTTTCGCAATACGCGAAAATAATGTGCTATTGGCACAAGGTCGTTCGCAAAATGCGAAACAATTCTGTTTAGTCCTGTTTTTCTTTCGCTTTTTGCGAGAGCTCCTCGGAGGAGAGCTTGCGGTAGAGGGTGGCGACATGGATGCCGAGCAACGCGGCGGCCTGTTCTTTGTTGCCGTCGGTGATGGAGAGCGTTTCACGGATGGCGGCCTGTTCGATCTGCTCGAGTGTCGTGCCGATCGGCAGGACCATGACGTCCCGGCGGCGGCCCTCCTGACGGATCGTCGCCGGAAGATCCTCCTTGCGCAGCAGCGGTGCGCGCGCCAGGACCACCAGTTGCTCGATGATGTTTTCCAACTCCCGCACGTTGCCGGGCCAGGGGTAGGTCGCCATCGCCTCGAGGCAGTCCTGCGTGATCCCCTCGATCTTCCTGCCGGTCTCGGCGGTGTACTTGCGCAGGAAGTGGCCGATCAGCAGCGGGATGTCGCCGGTGCGCTCCCGCAGCGGGGGCACGTGGATCGAGATCACGTTCAGTCGATAGTAGAGGTCGTCGCGAAAGCGCCGGGCCGTGATCGCCTCGAGCAGGTCCTGGCTGGTCGCGGCGATGAGCCGCACGTCGACTTTCAGCGTCTCCGTGCCGCCGACGCGCTCGAATTCGCCCTCCTGGATGCAGCGCAGCAGCTTGGCCTGCAGCGTGAGGCTCATGTCGCCGACTTCGTCGAGAAAAAGCGTCCCCTCGTGCGCGAGTTCGAACCGCCCTTTCTTCTGCGCGACGGCGCCGGTGAACGCCCCCTTCTCGTGGCCGAAGAGTTCGGCTTCCATCAGGGTCTCGGGGATGGCCGCGCAGTTGACCTTGATCAGCGGCTTGTCGCAGCGGGCGCTGTGCTGGTGCAGCAGGTTGGTGATCAGTTCCTTGCCGGTGCCGCTCTCGCCGGTGACCAGCACGGTGCTGCGGGTCGGCGCCACCTGGCGGACGACCTCGAGGATCCTGGCGAACGCCGGGCTGCGCCCGACGACTTCGGCCGGCTGGCTCAGCGACTTGAGCCGGTTCTTGAGGGTCAGGTTCTCCAGTCGCAGCGCCTGAACTTCGAGCGTGCGCCCGACGAGCTTGACGAGGTCCTTCATGCGCACCGGTTTGGCGAGGTAATCGGCCGCGCCCTCCTTGAGCGCCTCGACGGCAGTCTCCACCGATCCCTGCCCGGTGATGATGACGACCGGGAGGAACGGGTCGAGTTTCTTGAGGGTCTTCAGGAAGACCAGGCCGTCCATGCCGGGCATCATCAGGTCGGTCAGCACGAGGTCCGGCTTCTTTGCGCGCGCGAGTTCCAGTCCCTCAGTCCCGGAGCCGGCGCAGAAGACGGTGTAGCCCTCGTCCTCGAGCCCTTCGCGCATCGCCGAGGAGGTATTCCGGTCGTCGTCGGCGACGAGGATCGTCTTCTTTGTCATGAGATCGGGTATCTGGCTAGGCTGTCGGAAAGGGTCCAGATGCAAGGCGGGCGAGTCCTGAGGAGTGAGGCGTACGAGCAGTACGCCGCAGCGACGAAGGGCGAAGCCCAACGCCGCTGGTGGGCCCTTTCCGACGGCCTAGGCATAGGGGAGCGTCAGGATGACCGACGTGCCCTCGTCCTGGATGCTCTGGATTTCGAGCCGCCCGCCGTGATGCTGCAGGATCTCGCGGGCCAGAAAGAGCCCCAGGCCGTTGCCGTTCTCCTTG
>JANOHV010000042.1:0-14740 GCA_031406795.1 Candidatus Rokuibacteriota bacterium | reverse complement strand
CTTCAATTCCTGCGCGCGCGCCAGATCGCCGACGCGGATCTCGCCGCCGATGCACTTGGCGCCCTGCCCCCACTTGAGCTCGATCGTGTCCAGCCCGTGCTTGTTCAGCACGTACTCGGCCACGCCGAAGCGCGTGTCCTCCACGTTCATCTGCACCAGGATCTCGCCGAATCCCTCGTGGTAGCGCCGATAGGTCTCGATCCGGCGGTCCATCTCCGGCGAGCTCTTGACCTTGCCGTTGGCGTCCAGCACCAGCTGCGGGTCGATGCCGCAAACGTTCTCGCCGCAGACCAGCGTGATCCCCGAGATCGCCGTGCCGATCGCGAAGTGCTCCCAGTTCTTGCGCGCGATTTCGGTGGAGCCGAGCGCGCCGGTGAAAATCGGCACCTTCATCTTCACCTTCTTCGTCCAGCCGTACTCGGTCTCGGTGTTCACCGACGGGAAGGTCGCGGTGTCGGGGCCGGGCTTCACGCCCTTGGGCAAGCCCTTCGCGCCACAGGCGTAGCCCTGGATGTTCAAGTGCGAGTAATCGAGCGGGTAGTTCTTGTCCGCGCCGGCCGTGATCGACCCGAACGGCCCGGGGTAGATCACCTCGCGGCCGCGGAACGACGCGAGCCACATCTCGCAGCCGCCCTTGCAGCCGTCGAGGCACTCGACGCAGATCCCGGACATCGGGACCACATTGCGCGAGCGGTTGAACGTGTCGGTGGCAGTGCTGGCGTTCGGCTGTCTCAGGTTCATTCGCCTCTCCTCCTCGGTTGATGGTGACGCGGTAGCCGCTTGCCGGAAGGGGCGGACGGAAGACCAAAGCCGCTCATGCGTCCCGGCTGCAGCCACCGACCAACCTTCGAGCGCGGCACAACTGGCAATAGGTTGCCACTTTATGCAACTAGAGGCCCCGTCGTCAACAGAATATTCCGCATATTTGCCGCGTATTTGCACTCGCTCTCCTTGCCGTTGCGGCAAAACTGCCAAGTGCTGTTGGCAGTTTTGCCAACAATGGCCACGAGCACCGGTGGCGCTTCCGATTCCCCGTGGAATCATTCACTGAGGGTTAGCAAAATTGGTACCGTTCGCCCTGAGCCTGTCGAAGGGCGCTTGTGGATAGGGAAGATTTCCGTTCATGGTTCGACAAGCTCACCACGAACGGAAAGAGTTTCCGCGCTTCACTGAAGGATTACTTCCCCGGCTCATTGACGACTGACTCCCCGGCCGGCGTTTGCCGGGAAACCACCGAATTCCGGTTTGACACGGGGTGATCGAACGCGGTAGAAGCTGGTGCTTGCGCGTGGCCAAGCAGTTTCCGCCAGCTGTTTCCTGGCAGGGCCATCGGCAAAATTGCCGCAACGCCCTCTTGCAGACGGCATCTTTCTGATAGAATCGCCGAGAGATGAGCGACAAGGTCGAAAAGAAACGTCTGGCGATCCTGAAGATTCTTCATGAAGACCGTCGCCCTCACGGCAGCCAGGAACTTGCCACGCGGCTTCTCGCCGCCGGCCACGACCTGAGCGAGCGAACCGTGCGCTTTCATCTGCAGGCGCTCGACGCCAGCGGGCTGACCGAGAACCTCGGTAAGCAGGGGCGGCGCATCACCGAAACGGGCGCGCGTGAGCTCTCGAACGCGCGCGCCTTCGAGAAAGTTGGCTACCTCGCCGCGAAGATCGACCAGCTGACGTACAACATGGACTTCGACCTCGGCCGGCGCGAAGGTACCGTCGTCGTCAACGTCAGCCTCCTCGAGCGAGATCAGCTCCCCGAGGCGATCCCGAAGATGGCGAGGGTCTTCGCCGCACGGCTCGGCGTCGGCCGGCTCGCGGCTCTGTTCGGACCGGGGGAGCGCGTCGGCGATGTCGGGGTCCCCGACGGGAAGGTCGGCGTCGGCACGGTCTGCTCCATCACCTTCAACGGTGTCCTGCTGCGCCACGGCATCCCGGTCTCGTCGCGCTTCGGCGGCCTGCTCGAACTGCGTGCGCTCAAGCCGACGCGTTTCGTCGAGCTGATCCACTACGAAGGCACGACGCTCGACCCGCTCGAGGTCTTCATCAGAAGCGGCATGACCGACTACAAGGGCGCCGTCGAAACCGGCAACGGCCTGGTCGGCGCAAGCTTCCGCGAGGTGCCGGGCAACAGCCGCGAGCGCGTACTTGGCCTCGCGCGCAGCATGGAGGAGGCGGGGCTCGGCGTCGTGATCGATGTCGGCTGGCCCGGCCGGCCGCTGTTCGATATCCCGGTCAGCGAAGGGCGCCTCGGCGTCGTCGTGATGGGCGGCCTGAACCCGGTGGCGATCCTGGAGGAGACGGGAATGCGCGTGCGCCAGACCGGGGCGCTCGCCGGGCTCGTCGATTACCGCAGACTCATCCCGTACGAACAGATGGCGGAGCGCGCCGCCCTCTTATAGGTGCCGCCGGGGACTAGCGGGTGGGCGAGAACTCGTCCTTGCCGGCGCCGCAGACCGGGCAGACCCAATCCGCGGGGAGATTCTCGAACGGGGTCTTGGCCGGCACGCCACTCATCGCGTCACCCTGGTCCGGATCGTACACATAGCCGCAGACATTGCACTTGTACTTCATTCGTTCTTCCTCCCTGGTTCGTGGATATTTTTACTTTGATCGAGGCCCGGGACCTTTCGATTCAAACATCCCGGCCGGCGCTAATTCTAGCAGGCTGCGCAAAAAGATCGAGATGAACCTGCTACTTCAGGTGATCGACGATTGCCGCGAGACGCTCCCGGTCGACTTCGCGGCCGATCAGCGGCCCCGCGGCGAGCGCCGGCACCCGCTCCTCGAACGCCGGGCGGCTGCCGCGATAGATCACGCCGATGGGGATTTCTTCGCCCCAGCGGACCGCCACGGCCAGAGCCCCCGCCCAGTCGGTCGGGTCATGACCGGCGGGCAGCTCGCGCACCCGCTGGCGGTACCAGGCGAACGTGTTGACCTTGTTGAACGAGACGCAGGGCTGGAGCACGTCGATCAGAGCGAAGCCGGGCGCGGCGAGCGCCTGCCGGATCAGCCCCGTGAGGTGCTCCGGCATTCCCGAGAAGCCGCGCGCCACGAAATTCGCCTTGAGCGCCACCGCCGTCTCGACCGGATTGAAGGGCTCGGCGTGCACCCCCTCGGGCTGCGCCTTGGTGACGAAGCCCTCGTCCGAAGTCGGACTGGCCTGGCCCTTCGTGAGGCCGTAGACCTGGTTGTCGTGAACGATGACCGTCAAGCCGATGTTGCGCCGCACCGCCGCGAGAAAATGATTCCCCCCCTCGCCGTAGGTGCAGCCGTCGCCGCTCTCGACGATCACCTTGAGCGCCGGGTTCGCGAGTTTCGCTCCCGTGGCCGCGGGGAGCGCGCGGCCGTGAAGCCCGTTGAAGAGATTGGCGTTCAGGTAGTGCGGGGCCTTCGCGGCCTGACCGATCCCCGAGATGAAAAGAACCTGGTGCGGCGCAAGCCCGCTCGAGGCGAGCGCCTCTTTCATCGCGCCGAGGATGGCGTGATTGCCGCACCCCGGGCACCAGGCGGTTTCGTACGTGCCGTAATCGGCGACCGTCGTCATCGGCTCACTCCTTGCGTGATGCCGGCTGCGGCAAGCGCGCGCAGGATGTACCCCGGCGTGATCGGCAGGCCGTCGAAACGGCGCACGTTACCGCCCGCCTCGAAGCCGGTTTCTCGCCGGATCAGGCGCTCGAACTGCCCGGTGGCATTGCCTTCGACGAAGACAACGCGCTTCGCCGCCCGCAACGCGCCGAGAAACTGCCCCGGGTCGAGCGGCCAGACCTGGGTGAAGTGCAGCGCAGCCGCCGTCGTCCCCCGCTCGCGAAGCTCAGCCGCCGCCTCGGCAACCGCGGCGCCGCTCGAGCCCCAGCAGACCAGCAGCAGTTCGGCGCCGGCGGGCCCGTCGAGCCGCGGCTGAATGACCTCCCAGCGCAATCCCTCGAGCTTGGCGAGGCGCTTGGCGACCATCCGGTTGCGAACCTCGAGGTCTTCCGTCAGATGCCCGTCCTCGGTGTGCTCATCGCTGTCGGCAATCACGAGGTGCCGGGTCTGCCCGGGCAGCAGCCGCGGCGAGACCCCGTCCTCCGCAGCGGCGTAGCGACGGTAGGGCACGGTGACCTCTCCGGCAAAGCCTGCGCGCACCGCCGGCAACTCGCGCACTTCGAAGGGTTCGACGGCGCGATAGGAATCGGCGAGGAACTGGTCGGTCAGAACCAGCACCGGCCCCTGAAAGAGCTCGGCCAGGAAGAAGGCCTTGCGCGCGATCGCGAAGCAGTCCTCAGGGCTTCCCGGGGCCAGCAGGGCACGGGCGAACTCACCATGACCCGCGTGCAGAGCGAATTCCAGGTCCTCCTGCCCGGTGCGCGTCGGCAGGCCGGTAGCCGGGCCGGGGCGCTGGCCAAGCACGACCACCAGTGGCGTCTCGGTCATTGCCGCCAGGCTCAGCCCCTCGGCCATCAGCGCAAAACCGCCCCCCGAGGTCACGACCATGGCCGGCGCTCCGGCAAACGAGGCGCCGATCGCCATGTTCACCACGGCGATTTCATCCTCGGCCTGTTCGGTGACAACACCCATCGCCGTGGCATGTTCGATCACCGTCAATGCGATCGAAGTCGAGGGAGTCATCGGGTAGAACGACAGAAAGCGCAGGCCGCCCGAGAGCGCGCCGAGCGCGAGCGACTCGTTGCCATTGACCATGATGCGGGGGGCGGCCGCCAGCGGCTGCCCGGGCAGCTGAAACGACGTGTTCGTCGACAGGGTCCAGCGATACGCCTCGGCGAGCGCGCGGCGGTTCTCTGCGGTAGTGTCGGTCCCCTTCTTGCCGAAGAGTTCCTCGACCGCGCCGGCCAGCAGCTCCTCGGCGAGGCCGAGCAGCGTGCCGGCGACCCCCAGCGCCGCGACATTCGCATGCTTCGCGGAGGCGAGTTTCGCAAAGGGGACCCGCAGTCCGGGTAATCCGAGCGGGTCGAGCGACTCGTCGGCGATCAGCAGCGCGCCCGGGGCCAGCTCGCCCCGGTGGCGCTCGACGGACTCCTGATCGAGCGCGACGAGCAGATCGACCGGCTCGACGGGGGCGGCGATCTCGCCCGAGCCGAAGCGGATCGCCCACGAGTTGTGCCCACCGCGCACCCGCGACTGGTACCCCTGCGTGACGACGATCCGCCAGCCGGCGCGCACCAGGCACTTGGAGAGCAGCTGGCCCACCGTCACGAGCCCCTGCCCGGCCTCCCCGCCGATCAGAATCTGCCGCGAATCGCGCATGGGGTCCTACCAGTTTTCGCAGAGGGCTTCGTAGTATTCCCGCGGGTGCGCGCAGGCCGGGCACTGGTCGGGGGCTTCGGGGCCATCGTGGAGGTAGCCGCAGTTGCGGCAGACCCACTTCAGGGGCTTGTCCCGCTTGAAGACCTTCTTGCCGTCGACGTTGGCCTTGAAGCCGAGGTAGCGCTTCTCGTGCTGCTTCTCGGCGATCGCGATCGACTCGAAGATCTGCGCGATTTCCTTGAAACCCTCCTCGCGGGCGATCTTCGCGAAGCCGGGGTACATCTCGCTCCACTCGTAATGCTCGCCGGCGGCGGCCTCGGCCAGATTTTGCGAGGTGGTGCCGATCACCCCCGCGGGGAATTCGGCCTGAACCGTCACCATCCCGCCCTGAAGCAACTTGAAGAGCCGCTTGGCGTGCTCCTTCTCCTGATTCGCGGTCTCCTCGAAGATCGCCTGGATCTGCATGAAGCCCTCCTTCTTCGCCTGGGACGCGAAGTAGGTGTAGCGATTGCGCGCCTGGGACTCGCCGGCAAAAGCGGTGAGGATGTTCCTTTCGGTCTTCGATCCTTTCAACGTCATGGTCGCCTCCTGTTGCTCATGATTGCCGCGAACTCCCGGTGCGTGCTCGTTCTGCTTCTGACTATCTCGCCTTCCGCCGCGTTTTGCAAGCCGTCTGGCCTCTTCGCCCATGCGGCGCTATGATGGATGTCAGCTGCCGCGCGGGGCGGCGGCTGAACAGGAGGCGCAATGGCCGTGATCAGCGTGAAGTGCCCGAAGTGCAGCGAGGCCATGGAGATCGACGCCGCCACCGGGACCGTGCTGCGGCACCGTGAGGAGGTCAAAGGCAAACCGGGCGCGGACTTCCTCGGCGAGCGGCTGCGAGAACTCGAACAGGAAAAGGCCCGGCGCGAAGCGGTCGTCGAGCACGGACGGGAGCGCGAGAAGAATCGGCAGGGGGAGTTCGACCAGCTCTTCCGCAAGGTCAAGGAGGAGCACTCGTCCGGCTCCCGGTGACGCGGGGCCGCTCCTCGGAGAAGCCTTCATTCCCGTGCTGGCTGCGGGGTCCTGCCTGCCACCCCGCCGCTGGGGTGGACGCTGCGGACCTCCATCGTGTTTATGCCCCCCGAGCGGGCACTCACTTCGTTCCGCCGCTGGAGACCTCCCCTCCGCGCCACCCCTCCGCCGTTACGGTGACGGAGAGGCTGCTCAAAAGGGTTCAGATGCAAGGTGGACCCCGATCTGGCGAATGAGGCGGGCTGGTGCCCGCCGCAGTGAGCCGGGAGGAGTCCAACGCCGCAGGTGGGCCCTTTTCAGCGGCCTTCGCGGAAGAGTTGGGCGTTCGGGTGGGTTGCGGCCCAGCTGGCCCACGTCGTCGTCGAGACGGCCAGCGGGATCAGCCGCTGCCCTTGCAGGTTCCCCCCCACGGCCACGCCGGTCGCCAGGTCCCAGCGCGTGATGGTTGTCAGGTCATCCCCCACGGTGCCGGCGGCCGAGCCGGAGAATTCGATCGGCTCGCCGCGCACCAGGCGAAACCAGGCCGCGCTCAAACCGCGCTCCGGGTCGTGGAAGACCGCCACCTCCAGGTCGCCGACCACGTCGTTCACCACCCGCCGTGCGGTAAAAAGCGCCGTCGGATAGGCGCGGTTGGCGCCCCGGACGGAGAGCCCGACCACGGCATCCCCGGCGGCCGGAGCGACGGGGTCAGCGGGAGCGGCAGCCTGCCCCATGACTTGACTTGCAGGAAGCGCCAACAGCGCAAGGAGTCCGGCAAGCGTGCCAAGGACCGCCCGGTTCATCGCCTCGCCCCCGTGCTTCCGCCGCCGCCGCCGGGCGCCAGGTTCGCCCGGATGCCCGCGGCGAGCGTCGCCTCGTCGACCTCCCCCGACCAGGCTGCGCGCACCGTGCCGTCCGCCCCGACAAGGAACGTGCTCGGGGTCGAACTCACCCCGAAGAGCCCCGCGATCTCGTAGCGGCCGCCCCCCTGTTCGCGGTCGAAAACCCCGGTGATGCTGTCGCCCCGAGCCGAGAGAAAGCGCGCCGCCTGCGGCCGCAGCTTCGGCGAATCGACATTCACCGCGAGCACTTTGAGCCCCGGCACCGGCGGGTGCGCCGCGAGATTCTCCAGCCGGCCGAATTCTTCCCGGCAAGGCTGGCAGAACAGCGACCAGAAGAAGACCACGACCGGCGAGCCGGCGCGCCAACCGGCAAACGGCGCTTCGCGCCCCTCGCCGTCGAGCGCAACAAACCCATCGACCATCGTCCCCGCCGCCGCCGGCGCCCGCCCCTTCTCCGGCGGCGAAAAAGCCGTCGTGCCGCCGACCGGCTGCAGGGTGACGACGGTCTCCTTGATGCGGCCGCAGGCCTTGCTGACGCGCCGCTCGATCTCGCGCTCGTCGCCGGGCTTGTAGCCCAGGTGCACCATGCGGATCCAGCCCGACGAGTCGATGAGCACGAGCACCGGGAGCGCCTCGACCGAGAAGAGTTTGCTCAGGCTCTGGTCGCGGTCATGGATCAGCGGGTACGGCAGGGCCAGGCCCGTCTTCTCCATGAATTTGACGATGCGCTCCTTCGGAAAGAAGTCGGTGTTCACCCCGACGATCTGCAGACCCTCGGCGGCGTGGCGCCGGTGCAGTTCCTGAAGAAAGGGCATCTCCTGCAGGCAGGACTGGCAGAAGACCGACCAGAAGTCCAGCAGCAGGACCTTGGACCCGATGGCGTCCTGAGTGCGTACCAGCGCGCCTTCGAAGTCGGTCCGGGCGAAGGCGGGCGCGCGGGCGTTGACGTCGGTCGTGACGCTGGCGCCATCGGTCAGCTCGCGGATCGTCCCGGGCGGTGCGGACTGCGGCGGCGACGATTCCGGCTGTTTCCCGCAGGCCGCCAGCGCCTGCGCAAGAACCAGAAGCAGCAGGCAGCGCGAGCGCACCGCGCGGCCGCGGGCGCTCAGTTCCACCGCTTCCTCCGGCTCATCCGGTGCAGGAACTGCTTCTCTCCCTCGGTGAGCGAACCGATCCCGCGATCGTTCACCTTCTGCAGCAACGCGTCCATGCGCCGGTCGTCGCGCGCCCGATTGAGGTTGTCGAGGCGAGCGCGCCAGACGGCGAGCAACCCCGGCCCGCCGCCGCCGCGAGGCGACAAGCCGGCGGGGGCCCGGAGCATCAACCACCCGAAGAGCATCCCGCCGAGGTGCGCGAAGTGCGCGACCCGATCCCCGCCGGCCATGCCGAAGAGAAGTTCGATCGCGCCGAAGGCGAGGACGAAGTGCTTCGCCTTCATGCTCACGGGCAGAACGAAGAAAACCAGCAGCGTGATCACGCGTTCCGCAAAGAGGATCCCGTAGGCCATCAGCAACCCGAAGACGATCCCCGATGCCCCGAGAACGAGGCTTTCGCGCCCGCGCAGCAGATCGACCAGGATGACGCTGATCGCGGCGCCGACGCCGGTCACCGCGCAGAGGGCGACGAACCGCCGCGTCCCGAAACGCTCCTCGATCTCGGATCCGAACATCCAGATCGCCAGCGCGTTGAAGATCAGGTGCAAGGCACCGCCATGGAGGAACGCGTAGCTCACCCAGCGCCAGAGCTCGAGCGGGCGAGCCGTGTCGAGGGCGAACAGTTCGACGATCGGGAACGACCGCCCCAGCAGCAGTTGCGCGAGGTACATTCCGCCGCAGGCGAGGATCAACGCCCGGACCGCCGGAGTCCAGGGCCGCCCGAAGCCGAAGCCCGCGCCGGCGTACGAAGGGGAGCCGTATCTCATATGCTCTATCGTAACACCGATAATTGTTCCCTTGTGCTACTGCGCAGGCTGCTCAAACAGGCCCGGATGCAAGGCGCGCGAGCCCTGAGGAGTGAGGCGTACGAGCAGTACGCCGCAGCGACGAAGGGCGAAGCGGAACGCCGCAGATGGGCCTGTTTCAGCGGACTGCAAAAAAACCGCCCCGGGGTCGGCAGGACCCGCGGGGCGGCCAGGAGGAGGGCTCGCTCTTACTGGAAACAACCTACAATCCCTGACCGGCACCTGCTGTGACTCTCGTCACGTTTGACACGGCCGCACCTCGGTTCAGACAGCCCGCTCGACCCTTCGCACCCGGTAGACGGCGAAGGCCCCCATGCAGAGGCCTGGTGCCCGTTCGGGCAGCGCCCCTTCTGCTCGACGATCTCGATCTCGACATCGTATAGCTTCGCCATCATCCCTCTCCTCTGGGTTTTCTTCCCGCACTATCGACGCTGACGCGCCCGATAAGGTCCCAGATGCAAGGAACGCGAGCCCGAGGAGCGAGGCGTACGAGCAGTACGCCGCAGCGACGCAGTGGCGAAGCGTGACGCCGCAGGTGGGGCCTTAGCGGGTGCGTCAGGGCATGTGAGCGCCGCCGGAGACCGGCAGGTAGGCGCCCGACATGAAGCCCGACCAGTCGACGCAGCAGAAGAGCACCGCGCCGGCCACGTCCTCGGGGCGCCCGATGCGCCGCAGCGGCGTGTGGCCGGCGATCATCTCGCGCACCTGCGGCGGAATGAAGGCCGTCGCGTCCGTCTCGGTGAGCCCGGGCGCCACGACGTTCACGCGGATCCCGGCGGGGCCCAGTTCCATCGCCAGGCTTTTCGAGAGCGCGTCCAGCGCGGACTTGGCCGCGGAGTGCGAGGAGTAGCCGACCCCGGGGGTGCGCGAGAGGCCGCTGGAGATGTTCACGATGCTCCCGCGCCCGCGCCGCACCATCCCGGGGATCACCGCCTGGCAGGGGTGGAAGCAGGCCGCCATCTCCTGCACGAGCTTGCGCTCGAAGTCCTCCCAGCGGTACTCGGCGAAGGGCACCACCGGGAACGAGATCGCCGCGTTGTTCACCAGGATGTCCACCGGCCCGAGCTTCTCCTGCACCTCGCGCGCCAGCGCGTCGACCTGCTCGCGCACGGTGACGTCCGCCTGCACGACGATCCCCTCGCCGTCCTTCATCCGGATCTCGGCCAGCACCTGCTCGGCTCGCTCGCGGCTGGCGTTGAAGTTCACGGCGACTTTGGCCCCGTGCGCGGCGAGGAGCTTTGCCGTCTCGGCACCGATCCCCCGGCTCGAGCCGGTGACGATGGCGACCTTGTCCTTGAGCAGCTGCAGCTGATTGCACATGATCGACCCCCTGTCGGAATTGTGTCCGCTTGCCCCTATTTCACCGGCCGATATTCGAGTGCGCGCCCGAGCTTGTGGAAATCGCTCCCCGGCTCGATGAAGCGGACCTTCGTCTTCATGGTCGTCTCGTCGACGAGTGTCGCGAACGGCCGGTAAACCAGCGCGAGCTGCCCCTGGACGCTCACCATCACGCCCGAGAGACCCTCCTCGACCATCGCCCGATACGCCCCGACGCCCAACTGGCTGCCGAGCAGCACGTCGAACACCACCGGCTGCACGCAGCGGGTCTCGTAGCCGATCTGCTTGGAGCGCACCTTGAGTTTCTTCCCCGTGCGGGCGAGGTAGGCCTTCTCGATCTGCGCCGAGAAAAGCCGCCCGATCTCGACCTCGGCGAGCACCGGATTGCCGTGCTCATCCAGCTCTTTCGGACGCAGCGCCTCGGGCAGGTGGTCGGCCAGCCCCTCGGCGATGCAGATCACACCGTGTTTTCTCCCGTCGTCGGCGCGCTCGAGGATCAGGTTGACGATCCCCTCGGCTTCCTTCGCCGGATCGAAGAGCTGCGGGAAATCCTCGACGCTCAGCATCCGGCAGGCCTCGCCGCCGATCCCCGCCGCGTAGGTCAGCCAGCCGGCCTTGCGTCCCATGATCTCGAGGACCCACCAGGTGCCCATCGAACGCGAGTCCGCGCGGATGTTGCGCACCTCCTGTGCGGCGAAGTTGGCGGCCGAGATGTAGCCGAACGTCCAGTCGATGCCGAAGTAGTCGTTGTCGATCGTCTTGGGCAGGTGAACGACGGCGATCTCCTTCAGGCCCGCGACGTGCCGCGGGAGCAGGTACATGAAGTTGGCGGTCTTGAGCGTGTCGTCGCCGCCGATGGAGATCAGCGCGTCGCACCCCAGGTCGGAGAGCGCCCGGTGCGCCGCGACGAGTTTGCCGTTCTTCACCGGGTCGGCCAGGTCGGCCAGCGTCTTGACGGCCTTGCCGGGGTTCGCGCGCGCCGTCTTCAGGATGATCGCACCCTCGTTGCGGATGCCGGTGACCGCGTCCCGGGTGAGCCGCAGGTAGTGCTTGCCCTCGAGCAGCGGTCGCGCCGGATCGTAGTTCTCGAGGTTGGAGTAGCCTTCGATGAAGCCGACCACCTCGGCTCCCGCATCGATAAAGGCCAGTGCCGCCGCCGAGATCACCGCGTTGGCCGCCGGGGCGGGGCCGCCGGAGAAGAGCATGCCGACCTTCCTGACTTGACGTTTCGCTGCCATGGTGACACCTCCGCGCTGATGAGAGTCCTGTGCCGCTTTTTCTGTCATTGTCTCCATCCGACACGCGGAACGCAAGGAGCGGCCGCAGCCGATTTGCGGTCCGGACGGCGCCGCGTTATGCTCGCCCATCATGAAGAAAATCATCGGCTACCCCGGCTGCATGGCCTGCGGCAAGGCCAACCCGCGCGGGCTGCAACTCGACTTGTACTTTGTCGACGGCCGGGTCGAGACCCGCTTTCGCATCCCCGAGCACGCTCAGGGCTTCCCCGGTGCGGCGCACGGCGGCATCCTCTGCACCATTCTCGACGAGGTCATGGCCTGGGCCGCCATTGAGACCACCGGACGCTTTTACGTTACCGGCGAAATGAACGTGCGCTTTCTCGCCCCGGCGGTTCCGGGAGACGTGATCCTCGGGCGCGGCGAAATCGCGGAGGACAAGCGCCGCTATCTCGTCTGTCGGGGTGAGGTGCAGGGCGAGGACGGGAGAATCCTCGCGAAGGCCGAGGGGAAGTTCTTCCCCGTCACGCCCGACAAGCAGGCCCTGATGGAAGAGCGCTGGCGGGAGGACGCCCGGCGGCTCGGGCACCCGCTGCCGTGAGTGTTCCCCGAGAGCATTGGGACGTCGTGGTGATCGGGGCCGGCCCCGCGGGCCTCTTCGCGGCGCAGGGTCTGGCCGGACGGTGTTCGGTCCTCGTCATCGACGAGAAGCAGCGCAGCGGCGGAGCCGGCGCCCTGACCGACGGCAAGCTCAACCTCTCGCTGCACATCGGCCTGGATCTGGCCGAACTTGGGCTGACCGAGGCGGAGGCCCAGCGCCGCATCGGCGCCGTCGACGAGACTTTCTTGCGCCACGGCGCCGACGAAACCCTCTACGGCACCGATGAGGCGGGCATCCGCGGCTGGCTCGACCGGGTCTCCTGGGTCCGGAGCCGCACGGGCCAGGGAGCGTGGGACATCACCCTGGTCCCGGCGCTGCAGCGACACATGGGGACTGACCTCGCCCATCTCGTCGTTGACCGGATCACCGGCTCAATCCGCGCCGCCGGCGCGGTGTTCCGTCTGAGCACGCGCGTCGAAGGCCTGACGCGCGGCGACGACGGTTTCTTCGTCGTGCGCACCTCGGGAGGCGAACTGCTCGCGCGCACGGTCGTGGCCGCGCCCGGGCGCTGGGGCGCCTCATGGTTCCGCGAGACCGCCCGCGGCCTGGGCGTCACACCGCGCTGGGGCGCCATCGACATCGGCTGCCGCGTCGAAGTCGCGGCGCCGGTCTTCGCGGAGATCACCCAGGTGCTCTATGACCCGAAATTCCTCTTCATCACCCCGAGCCACGGGGACCGCACCCGCACCTTCTGCACCAACCCCGGGGGGCGCGTGCGCATCGAGGGGCGCAACGGCTCGCGGCTGGTAAACGGCGATGCCCTCAGGAGCCGCAAGACCGCGAACACCAACTTCGCCATCCTCAACACCGTCTCGATGACCGAACCGCTCCAGGACACCGCCGAGATGGGGCGCCGGGTGATGGAGTACGCCAACTTCTGGGGCGGCGGCAGCAGTCTCGTCGTCCAGCGCTGGGGTGACCTGGTGGGCGGTCGTCGCTCCAAACGCGAAACGTTCTTCAATCGTGATCTCGGCTACGACGCCATGGAGCCGACCCTGGCGCCCGGACCGGGCGTGACGCCGGGAGATATCTCCTTCGCCTACCCGGGGCGGATCGTCGACAACCTGCGCGAGAGCATCCTGCTGCTCGCGCGCGTCATCCCCGGGGTGGCGCACCCCTCGACGACGATCTATGTGCCTGAAATCAAGTTCTACGACACCAAGTACGAGACCGACGGCAACCTCCAGACCACCGTGCCGGGGCTCTACGTGGCCGGCGACGGCGTCGGCAAGTCGCGCGGCATCGTCGGCGCGGCGCTCAACGGCACTCTCGTGGCGGAGGGAATCCTGAAAGGGTTGTGATCTCATGGCGGACCCGCTCGTGACCGACGGCAAGACCCGCTGCTCCTGGTGCGGCGACGACCCGCTCTACCGCAGCTATCACGACGAGCAGTGGGGAGTTCCCGTCTCCGACGAGCGAGAGCTCTTCGAAATGCTCGTACTCGAAGGTGCCCAGGCCGGCCTGAGCTGGCTGACCATCCTGCGCAAGCGCGAGGGCTACCGCCGGGCGTTCGACGGCTTCGACCCCGAGAAGGTCGCGCGCTACGACACGCGGCGTGTCGAGCGACTGCTCGCCGATCCCGGGATCGTGCGCAATCGGCTGAAAGTCGCGGCGGCGGTGCGCAACGCGGCAGGCGTTCTCTCCCTGCGCGAGACTCACGGCGGCCTTGCCCTGTTTCTGTGGAGTTTCGTCGGCGGCAGACCGCGACAGAACCGCTGGGGCTCGCTTCCCGAAATTCCCGCGCGCACCGCCGAATCAGACGCGATGAGCAAGGCCCTGCGCGGTCTCGGGTTCGGCTTCGTCGGGCCCACGGTCTGCTACGCGTTCATGCAGGCCGTCGGCATGGTCAACGACCACACCACGGACTGCTACCGGCACGCCGCGATCGCGAAGCTCGGCCGCGCGTGGCGGATCGGGAACTGAGCCCGGCTGGCCGGTGCTTTTTCACAGCCGTTACGGTCGCGGAGAGACTGAACAAGAGGGTGACGGGCCCTTTTCAGCGGCCGTCACGTTGAGAGCGTCACCTCGGTGATACCGGCGCCGCCCTGCTCGAGCGGCGCGAAGGCGAAGGCGCTTACCCGGCGATCCTCGCCCAGGACCCTTTGGACCGCCTCCGCCAGTCGTCCCGTCCCCTTCCCGTGCAGGATCGAAACCCGCGCGATGCCATTGAGCACCGCGGCATCGAGGAAGCGCTCGAGCTCGGCGAGCGCCGCCTCGGCCCGCTGCCCGCGCAGGTCGAGGGTCGTCGTCGCGATCTCCGGGACCGCGTAGCTGTAGCGTCCCCTTTTCGCAGCGCGCTTGACGACCCCGCCGCCCGGGGCCTCCGCGCGATGCGCAAGGTCCTTCAGCGGGACCGTGAAGCGCTTTTCGCCGACCAGCACCGTCGCAGTCCCCTGCCCTTCGACCGGCTCGACCACCGTGCCCCAGCTCTGCAGCAGATTGACGAAGACGCGCTCCCCGGCGGCCAG
>JANOHV010000036.1:0-9022 GCA_031406795.1 Candidatus Rokuibacteriota bacterium | reverse complement strand
CGGTGAGCCAGCTCGGCTTCATGTTCCTGGGGCTCGGCGTGGGCGCGTGGGTCGGGGCGATCTTCCACCTCTTCACCCACGCCTTTTTCAAGGCGCTGCTCTTCCTCGGGTCGGGCAGCGTCATGCACGCGATCGGCGGGGACTGCGACATCACGCGCCAGGGGCGGCTCGCCCGGCACATCCCCTGGACGACGACCACCTTCGTCGTCGGCTCGCTGGCGCTGGCCGGCATCTTCCCGTTCGCCGGCTTCTTCAGCAAGGAGATGATCCTCGGAGCCGCCTTCGCGGGGCACCACTACGTCCTCTTCGGCTTCGCCGTGCTCGCCGCCGGCGGAACGGCCTTCTACGTCTTCCGCGCCGTCTTCTCGGTGTTCTTCGGCAGGCGCGACGCCGACGCGCTGCACCCGGCGCCCGCGGCCGCGTCGCACGGCGGGCACGACGCCGCGGATCACGGCGGGCACGGCCACGGCGGCGTGCACGAATCGCCCTGGGTGATGCTCGCGCCGCTGGTCATCCTCGCGGTGATGTCCTTCGTCGCGGGCTGGCCGCTTGAGCACGGGTTCGGCGAGTTCCTCGGCCGCGTGCTGCCGTCCGCCGAACATGCGGAGGTCCCCGGGGCGCATCTGGCCGAGGCCCTGGCGATCGTGGTCGCGCTCGGCGGGCTGACCTTCGCCTGGGTGACCTATCAGAAGGGCCTTGTCGACCCGGGGCGCATCGCGGCGTCGTGGCCGCGCCTTTACGCGTTGTCGCTGAACAAATTCTACGTCGACGAGATCTACGCGGCGGCGATCGTCCGCCCGCTGCTGGCCACGGCGCGCTGGGCGCTGCGCTTCGATCTCGACGTGATCGACGGCATCGTGAACGGCGTCGCCGACACCGCGCGCGGCTGGGGCGCGGCGCTGGCCCGGCTGCAAACCGGCAAGGTCCGCGACTATCTGCTTTTCATGGCGCTTGGACTGGTCGCCGTTCTCGGCGTCCTGCTGTGGCTCGGGGGGAGAACGTGAACGCTTCGCCGTTTCCGATGCTGAGCGTGCTGGTTTTCGGGCCCGTGGCCGGCGCGCTGCTTCTGGCTCTGCTGCCGCAGTCGCGCGTGCGACTGGCGCGCGGGCTCTCCCTCGCGGTGACGCTGGCGGTCTTCGGCGTCTCCGTCGGGCTCTGGTGCGGCTTCGAGACGCACGCGGGCTTCCAGTTCGTCGAGCGGCTCGGCTGGATCCCGACCATCGGCGCCGAATATCATCTCGGGGTCGACGGTCTGAGTCTGCTGCTGGTGCTGCTGACCGCGCTGCTCGGCCCGGTGGTGGTGCTCTTCTCGATGCAGCACGTTCGCATCCGCGAAAAAGCCTATTACATCACGCTGCTCTTCCTTCAGGCCGGTCTGACCGGCGTCTTCGTCGCCCTCGATCTGATGCTCTTCTACATCTTCTGGGAGGCGATGCTGATCCCGATGTTCCTGCTGATCGGCATCTGGGGCGGGCCACGGCGGATCTACGCGTCGGTGAAGTTCTTCCTGTACACGCTGGCCGGCAGCCTGCTGATGCTCGCGGCGATGATCGCCGTCTATCTGCACCACGGCGCGCGCACCGGCGTCTACACCTTCGACCTGGTTGCGCTCACGCAGCTCTCGTACCCGCCGCAGCTGCAGGTCTGGGCGTTCCTCGGCTTCTTCGTCGCGTTCGCCATCAAGGTGCCGCTGGTGCCGTTTCACACCTGGCTGCCCGACGCCCACGTCGAGGCGCCGACGGCGGGTTCGGTGGTGCTCGCCGGCGTGCTGCTCAAGATGGGCACGTACGGCCTGATGCGCTTCTCGCTGCCGCTGTTCCCCGACGCCAGCCGCTATTTCGCGCCGGAGGTGCTGACGCTGGCGGTCGTGGGCATCATCTACGGCGCCGTGCTGGCGCTCGCGCAGGACGACCTGAAGAAACTCATCGCCTACTCCTCGATCTCCCACCTCGGGTTCGTCGTCGCGGGGATCTTCTCCTTCGATCCGCGCGGGGAGGCCGGCGCGGTTCTCCAGATGATCGGTCACGGCCTGATCACCGGTGCGCTCTTCCTCTGCGTCGGCATGATCTACGAGCGGACGCACCAGCGTTCGATCCCGCTGCTCGGCGGCCTGGCGCACCGGATGCCGGTCTACGCGACCGTACTGGCGTTTTTCGCGCTGGCGTCGCTCGGCCTGCCCGGTCTGGCCGGCTTCGTCGGCGAGTTCCTGATCCTGATCGGGGTCTTCGCGGCGGCCCCGGCATTTGCCGTGGGCGTCGCGGTCGGGATCGTGCTCGGAGCGGCCTATCTGCTCTGGATGCTGCAGCGCGTCATCTTCGGGACTCTGCCGGAGAAGTACGCGGGGCTCGGCGACCTCACGACGCTCGAGGTCCTCGCGCTGGCCCCGCTCGTGGTCTTCACGATCTGGGTCGGCGTCGCGCCGCGGCCGTTCCTGCAGGTCATCGAGAGCGCCATTCCGGCGCTGCTCTCCCGCTGATGCCACGCCGGGGGCGGTTGAAGTCAATGAGTGAAGCGAGGGGGCGGCAATGAACGACATCCTGACGGCCTGCGGCCCGGAGCTCCTGCTGCTGGGCGGCGTCGTCCTGATCACGGTGCTCGAGAGCATCTGGCCCGCGCGCGGTCTGATGGCCAAGGCCGTCATCGGTCTGGCGTCGCTCGCCGCCGCCTTCGTACTCCTCCCCGCCACCGCTGCAGTGTCGTCGGAAATGCTGGCCGGCCTCTGGTCGGGCGACCGGCTCTCCGTGGTCTTCAAGTCCGTGATCCTGCTGGCCGCCGCTCTCTCGCTGCTGATGTCCATCGAGGAGATCGGCCGGCGTTCCAAGGCCGGCGGCGAGTTCGTGATCCTGGTGCTGCTGGCCGCCGTCGGGATGATGATCATGGTCTCGGGCATCGATCTGATCGTGATCCTGCTCGGGCTCGAACTGATGGCCGTGAGTTTCTACATCCTCGCGGGTTTCACCTGGGCCCGCGCGAGCACCACCGAGGGCGCCCTCAAATACGTGATCTCCGGGCTCTTCGCGTCGGCGCTGCTGATGTATGGGATCTCGCTGGTCTACGGGGCCACCGGGGCCACCGGGCTGGAGCGCCTGGCCACGGTGGCGCGCGGCGGCGCGTCCGACTCGCTCGTGCTCGCGGGGCTCGCGTTCATCGCCTGCGGTCTGGCGTTCAAGATGGGGGCCGCGCCGTTCCAGATGTGGATGCCCGATGTGCTCGAGGGCGCGCCGACGCCGGTGGCCGGGTATCTCGCCGTCGGGCCGAAGGTCGCCGTGCTCGCGGTCGCCACCCGGATCTTCGCCGCAGGTTTTCCCGGGTGGTTCGCGCTCTGGGGCCCGGTCTGGTGGTCGCTGGCCGCGCTGACGATTCTCTGGGGGAATCTCGCCGCGCTGGCGCAGGAGAACCTCAAGCGCATGCTCGCCTACTCGAGCGTGGCGCACGTCGGCTATCTGCTGATCGCCGTGGTGTCATCCGGGAACAGCCCCGAGGCGTCGGGGCCGCTGGCGTTCTATCTGCTCGCGTACGCCTTCATGAATCTCGGCGCCTTCGGCGCGCTGCTCTGGTTCGAGCGCGCGACCGGCACGGAGCTCGCGTGGCGCGATCTGGCCGGTTTCGGCCGGCGTTATCCGCTGATGGGGGGGCTGTTCGCGCTGTTCCTGCTCTCGCTCGCCGGCATCCCGCCCACGGCCGGGTTCCCCGCGAAGTTCTGGGTCTTCCTCGAAGGCTGGCGCGCCGGCTATCAGGGTCTGGTCGTGGTGGCCCTGCTCGGCAGCGCGATCGGCGCCTACTACTACCTGCGCGCGGTCTATGCGCTGTACCTGCTGCCCGATCCCGATGGCGCGGAAGGCGCGGCCTCGCCGACCGGGTTCTGCCTGCTGACCTCCATGATCCTCCTTGCGGCCGTCGGCACCGCGATCGCCGGCGTCGTGCCGCGCGTCTTCATCGAAATTGCCGCCAAGGCCGTCCTCGGCTAGCGGGGCGCTCAGTGCTCCGCCGCAGCGAGGCGTGATGCCGCGGCCGGCCGGGCTGCTCGGCATCGTCGGCAACCCGGTGCGCGCGTCGCTCTCTCCCGCCATGCACCGGGCCGCGCTGCGGCGTGCCGGGTTCGACGCCTGCTATCAGGCCTTCGAGATCGCCCCCGATCAACTGCGTCCCGTGCTGCGTGCGCTGCCGCTGCTCGGGTTTTGGGGGATCAACGTCACCATCCCGTACAAGGAGCGGGTCGTATCGCTGCTCGACGAGGTCGACCGGCAGGCCAGGGCGATCGGCGCGGTCAACACGGTCGTCGTCCGGGACGGGCGGCTCATCGGGCACAACACCGACGCGGAGGGGTTTCGCCTGGCCCTGGAGATCGAGGGGCGGACCGAACTGCGCGGCGCGCGGGTGCTGATCGTCGGCGCGGGAGGGGCGGCGCGCGCGGTGGCGTACGCCTGCCTGGCCCGCGGCTGCCGCTCGCTGCTGATCGCCAACCGCTCCGGCGCCCGGGCGCGCTCGCTCTGCCGCGCGCTGCGCGCGAATTTCCCTGCGCCCGACATCGCCGCGGTCGCAAGCGGAGGAGCGCACTGGACGCCACAGGTCGAGGGCTGCGAGGTCATCGTGAACACCACCCCGCTGGGCGGCCGGCCGGATGACCCGCTGCCGGTGCCGCTCGCGGCGCTGCGGCGGGGCCAGACCGTGATGGACATCGTCTACCATCCCCGGCGCACCCCGCTGCTCCTCGCGGCCAGGGCCAGCGGCGCCCGGACCGTCGACGGACTGCAGATGCTCCTGCACCAGGGGGCGCTCGCCTTCACGCTCTGGACCGGCCGGGAGGCGCCGTCGGGCGTCATGCGGCGGGCGCTGGTGGACGCGGCCGCGCGTGCCGAATGATGCGTGTAAGCGTCCTCACTTCTTGACTTTTTCGCCCGCGCGGATTATAGAAAGGGCACATTGGCACTCTCCGTGAAACAGGTTACGGGCACCCTTCCGCATCGTCGAAGCTTGGGGGAATTGTGGCGCTGAAGCTCGGTGACATGCTCCGTGAGCAGGGGCTCATCACGGAGGAACAGCTGCGCAAGACGCTCGATCAGCAGAAGTCCGCGGGCGGCCGGCTCGGCTACCACCTGGTGCAGATGGGGTTCGTCACCGAGGAGCAGGTCACCACCTGCCTCTCGCGGCAGTTCGGCGTCCCCTCGGTCAACCTCGCGAACTACGGTATCGACCGCGAAGTCATCAAGCTCATCCCGATGGAGGTTGCCAAGAAGTACCTGGTCATGCCCATCAGCCGCGTCGGGATGACCCTCACGGTCGCGATGGCCGACCCCTCCAACGTCTTCGCGATCGACGACATCAAGTTCATGACCGGCTACAACATCGAGGCCGTGGTCGCCGCCGAGGCCGGCGTCATCGACGCGATCAAGAAGAACTACGGCGGTTCCACGGCGCTCGAGCCGCTCGAGAAGAAAACCGAGTCCGTCGACGGGAAGGACTACTCGCTTTCCGACGACAAGCTCTCCTCTGATTTCGCCGAGATGGACAGCGACGGCGCGGTCGTCGACGTCGACGACTTCGACAAGCTCGTGACCGGCGCCGTCGACAACATCGAAGTCGTCGAGGACGAGCTCGAGGAAAAAGGCCTCCAGGATGTCGACGCGCCGATCGTCAAGCTGGTGAACGGCATCCTGATCAAGGCGATCAAGCTCGGGGTCAGCGACATCCACATCGAGCCGTACGAGAAGTCCTTCCGCGTGCGCTACCGCCTCGACGGCGTGCTGCGCAAGGCGATGGGCCTGCCGCTGACGATCCGCAACGCGATCATCTCGCGCATCAAGATCATGGCGAAGCTCGACATCGCCGAGCGGCGCCTGCCCCAGGACGGCCGCATCAAGCTCAAGCTCGGCAAGAAGCGCGACATGGATTTCCGCGTCTCGGTCCTGCCGACCCTCTTCGGCGAGAAGGTCGTCATGCGGCTGCTCGACAAGGGGAACCTGCAGCTCGACATGACCAAGCTCGGCTTCGAGGAGCGGGCGCTCAAGGACTTCCAGGACGCGCTGCACAAGCCGTTCGGCATGGTTCTGGTCACCGGCCCGACCGGCAGCGGGAAGACCACCACGCTCTACTCGGCGTTGCACCAGCTCAACCAGATCAGCGAGAACATCATGACGGCGGAGGACCCGGTCGAGTTCAACCTCGCCGGCATCAACCAGGTGCAGATGCACGAGGAAATCGGGCTGAACTTCGCGGCCGCGCTGCGCTCGTTCCTGCGGCAGGATCCCGACATCATCATGGTCGGCGAGATCCGCGACTACGAAACCGCCGAGATCGGCGTCAAGGCGGCGCTGACCGGGCACCTGGTGCTCTCGACGCTGCACACGAACGACGCCCCGGGGACCATCAACCGCCTGCTGAACATGGGCATCGAACCGTTCCTGGTCTCCTCCTCGGTCATCGTGATCGTCGCCCAGCGGCTGCTGCGCAAGATCTGCGCGGGCTGCAAGGCGCCGCTCGACGTCAACCCGCAGGCGCTGATCGAGATCGGCTTCAAGCCGGAGGAGGCCGAGACGATGACGGTCTATCACGGCACGGGGTGCGCGATCTGCTCGAACACCGGGTACAAGGGGCGCGTCGCGCTCTACGAGGTGATGGCCATTTCCGAGCGCATCCGCGACCTGATCCTGCAGGGCGCGAGCACCAGCGAAATCAAGACCGCGGCGATCGAGGGGGGCATGTACACCCTGCGACGCAGCGGCCTGACGAAGGTCCAGCTGGGCCAGACCACCCTCGAGGAAGTGATCCGCGTCACGTTTGCCGACTAGGGGTTCATCTGCTAGAATAAGCCATCGGCTGGGGCTGCGCACGGGGGGATCGTCATGGTCAGTTTGCACGAACTTCTCAAGGAGATGATCGAGAAGGGGGCTTCCGATCTCCACATCACCACCGGGACGGCGCCGATGATGCGCATCGACGGCGCGATCACCCCGGTGAAAAACGTCGAAGCGCTGATGGCCGCCGACACCAAGCGCGTCTGCTACAGCATTCTCACCGACGCCCAGAAGTACAAGTTCGAGGAAGAGGACGAGCTCGACCTCTCCTTCGGCGTCAAGGGTCTCTCGCGCTTTCGCGCCAACATCTTCATGCAGCGCGGCGCCGTCGCGGCGGCCATCCGGACGATCCCGTTCAAGATCCTGACCTTCGAGGAGCTCGGCCTGCCGCGGATCATCAGCGAACTGTGCGACAGGCCGAAGGGGCTGGTGCTGGTCACCGGGCCGACCGGCAGCGGCAAGTCCACGACGCTGGCCGCGATGCTCGACAAGATCAACAACGAGCGCGCCGAGCACATCATGACCGTCGAGGACCCGATCGAGTATCTGCATCATCACAAGAAGTGCATCGTGAACCAGCGCGAGGTGCACGCCGACACGAAGAGTTTCAAGCTGGCGCTCAAGTACGTGCTGCGGCAGGACCCCGACGTCGTGCTGATCGGCGAGATGCGCGACCTCGAGACGATGGAGGCCGCGCTGACCGTCTCCGAGACCGGGCACCTCTGCTTTGCCACGCTGCACACGAACTCCTGCCTGCAGAGCATCAACCGCATCATCGACGTCTTCCCGCAGCACCAGCAGTCGCAGGTCCGGGCCCAGCTCTCGTTCGTGCTCGAGGGGGTCATCTCCCAGCAGCTGATCCCGAAAGCCAGCGGCCACGGCCGGGCCTGCGCGATCGAGGTCATGATCCCGAATGTCGCCATCCGCAACCTGATCCGCGAGGACAAGATCCATCAGATTTACGGCATGATGCAGGCCGGGCAGACAAAGTTCGGGATGCAGACGATGAACCAGGCGCTCTACGCGCTGTATTCGAAGCGTCAGATCACCTACGACGAGTGCATCGGGCGCTCCTCGGACACCGAGGAGCTGACTCAGATGATCCAGCGCGGGGCGGCCGGTGCGGCGGGCGCCGGCGCGGCCCAGCGACGTTAGGCTGACGCGGGGACGCGCGACCGGGAGCAGGCGGGAGGAACACGATGCCGGTATTCAAATTTGCAGGCAAGAGCAGGTCCGGCGCCGCCCAGAAGGGCGAAATCGAAGCCGCGGACATGAACGCGGCCGCGGCCCAGTTGCGGCGCCAGGGGGTCCTCGGTGCGACGATCAAGGACAAGTCCAAGGAATTCGAGTTCAAGATTCCCGGGATGCAGCCCAAGGTCAAAGAGAAGGACCTGGTGACCTTCACCCGTCAGTTCGCGACGATGATCGACGCCGGCCTGCCGCTGGTGCAGTGTCTCGAGATCCTCGGCAGCCAGTCCGACAACAAGACGTTCGCCACGGTGATCAACAAGGTCCGGACCGACGTCGAGGGGGGCGCGACGTTCGCCGAGGCCCTGCGCCGGCACCCCAAGGCGTTCCCCGACCTGTACGTGAACATGGTTGCCGCGGGCGAGGCCGGCGGTATCCTCGACACCATCCTCAACCGACTGGCGGCGTACATCGAGAAGTCCATGGCGCTCAAGAAGAAGGTCAAGAGCGCGATGGTCTATCCGACGGTCGTCATCGTCGTCGCCGTGGGCGTCGTCTTTCTGATGCTGATCTTCGTCATCCCGACCTTCGAGAAGATGTTCCAGGACTTCGGCGGCACCCTCCCGGGCATCACGCAGTCGGTCATCGACCTGAGCAAGTTCCTGCAGAGCTACTGGTGGGTCATCATCGGCGGCATCGTCGGCATGATCTTCCTGCTCAAGCGCTATCGGAGGTCGAAAGCCGGCGAGCGTCAGACCGACGCGATGGCGCTCAAGCTGCCGGTGTTCGGCATGATCATCCGCAAGGTCTCGGTCGCGAAGTTCACGCGCACGCTGGGAACGCTGATCTCCAGCGGCGTGCCGATCCTCGACGGCCTCGACATCGTCGCGCGGCCCGCGCGGTGCCCGCTGCGCCGCTCTTGCCGGCGCGCGCCAGGTCCTCCATCAGGCCGATCGATGTCCTCGCCGATCAGCCGCCGCAGCATCGAGAGCATGCCGGAGACGACATCGATTATGAACTCCCGGGTCGATCGTCCGTCG
>JANOHV010000033.1:0-13279 GCA_031406795.1 Candidatus Rokuibacteriota bacterium | reverse complement strand
GGTGCAGACGATCGGGGAAGCCGTCGGCAGGCACGGCGCGGCGGTTTCGCGGGCCGCGGGGGCGGCCTCGGCCCTGGACGACATCGCCCGGCGGGTGCGCACCGGCGCCGCCGAGCAGGCCAAGGCGGCGGCCGCGGTCAGCCGGCGCATGGAAAACGTGCGCATCCTCGCCGGCGGCATCGACGCCGCCACCCACGACCAGAGTCGGGGACTGGAGGAAGTCCTGTCCGCGGTCGGCGAGGTCAACGGTATCGCCGGGGAGAACGCGGCGCGTGTCGCGGAGCTCAACCACGCCGTGGAGGCGCTGACTCGCCAGACCGGGAGCCTCGTGGGGGAGGTCGGGCGCTTCAACGTCGGGGACGAATGCCCGAGCGTCGAGACGCATCCGCAACCGGAGGCGGAACCGCAGGAGAGAACCTGGTCGCTCGTTCCCGGTCAGCCGGCCTCGGCCGAATCGGCCGGTTGATTCGTTCACCCCGGCTTCGGCCGGGGCGTCGTACTGTCGGGCCACTCCCACCAGCGCAGCCGGCGCAGGCGCGCGCTCTTCTTGTCCTGGTGCTCCTCCATTCGCCGCAGGATATCGTCCAGCACCCGCATCGCCTCGAGAATGTGGGGCCCCTTGTTGAGCATGACGCACTCGGCGCGCTCGCCCATCGCGGCGTCGGTGATCTCCGCCCGCGAGGGGGCCCCGGTCCGCGCCAACCCGTCGAGCACCTGGGTCGCCCAGACCACCGGGAGGTGCGCGGCCTCGCAGAGCCAGAGGATCTCCTCCTGAACCTCGGCGAGCCGCTCGTAGCCGCACTCCACGGCGAGGTCGCCGCGGGCGATCATGACGCCCACCGCGGGTCCGTGCATCGCCGCAAAGAGCAGGTCCGGGAGCATCTCGAACCCGCGCCGGGTCTCGATCTTGAGCACGATGCCGAGGTCGGGGCGGCCAAGAATTCGCAGCTGGCTCTGGAGTTCGAGTATGTCCTCGGTCCGCTGCGCGAACGAAAGTCCGACCAGGTCGGCGTGTCGCGCGATGAAGCGCAGGTCTTCCCGGTCCTTCCTCGACAGCGCCGGGAGCCCGAGGTCCGTGTCCGGCAGGTTGATCCCCTTCTCGCCGCGCAGCCGGTCGCCCTGGGGACGGGCCGCGGTAATCTCGACCGTGACAGCGGAGCGGTCCGCGCTCCGCACGACTCCGCCGATGCGCCCGTCGTCGAGCCAGACCCGGTCTCCCGCGCGAACCCGTATGAACACCTGCGGCAAGGTGCAGCCGATCGTCGCCGGCGCGGTCACGCGGCCTTCCGGGTCGACGGTGGCGTTCTTGCCGGGCCGGAGGCTGCGCGTCAGCCGCAGGGTGTCGCCCCGGCGCAGCAGAAGATAGCCCTCCGGCGCGAGAAGGCCGCCGATCCGGCAGGGGCGCGCAGCACCTTTCCGGCCGCCGCCGTGCCGGTGCAGCTGCAAGACGGTCTCGGGCGTGACATAGGCGGTCTGGACCGTCTCGGCCCAACGGCAGGGCCCGGCGGTGCCGGTGACACGCAGGCACCGCACGGCGTCCCGGGCGTCGATGAAGTCGAGCCCGTCGCCGGGCCTGAGTCCGGCGAGCCACCGCGCTTCGACGGCGATCGAACCATCCGCCTCACCATCGTGCTGCTGTTCGCGCCCGGGCGGGTGGAGCCAGATTCGCGCGGGGGCCGTCACCCTCCCGAAGCGGTCGCGGCGGGGGTGCCATTTCAGGACGGGCACGTCGGGTTCCACCGGCCCGGTCCGCAGCTTCGGCCCGCCGAGGTCCATCAGCACCCGGCAGCGGCGGCCGGACTCCCGGCGCGCCCGGCGCAGGTGCTCGATCATGCGCGCCCAGACGTCGGGGTGGTCGTGGGCGCAGTTGATCCGCATGCAGTCCATGCCCTGCTCGAGCAGTTCGCGGATCATCCGGGGATCCTCGGCGGATTCGCTCGGCATGGTCACCATCACCCGTACCCGGCGCCCGCTGGGCGGTGGGCCGAACAGAGCGTCCGTGTGCTTCGCGAGCAGCCTGCGTCCCTGCTTGAAGGAGAGTCTCTTCTCCGCCTCCGGGGCCGGCGGCGCCCCGAGACGCTCGAGCACCGCCGAGAGCGAGGCGAGAACGTGCGACTCGGCGCGACCGAGCGAGGAGAGGCCGAGTGCCGCAAGCCGCTCCTGGATTTGGCGCAGGTCCTGCCGGCGCAGTACCAGGTAGTGCACCAGGTTTCGCGCGCTGTCGCGGTGGGCCGGGTCCATTCGCTGGAGCACCGGCGCGGCGTGGCGCTCGAGTTCGAGCATCCCGTCGCGCAGCCCCGCCAGTTCGTCGGCGGCGACGACATCGGCGCTCACGGTAGCCGGGCTGCACCTCTTCGCCATGTCGCAGATCTTGCCGGCGGATGGTGAGGAAGGCGTGAAGATTCCGTCAGCGCGGCGCGAGATCCGTGCGGGGGATGGCTGGGAAGCCGGTCTCGGCTCGGCGGTCGAACATGCGACGATAGCGTCGATCCCGTCTGTGTTAAGAGTTCGTTAGCGGCGCTCGGGCCGCCAAGTAACCATTGACAGCCGGGAATCGATCTCACGATAATCAATGGGAAATCAGCTGTTTCCGGCCGCGGAGGCCGACACGCAAGCGAGGAACGCGAAATCATGAACGGGATGAAGGACACCCTGGAAAGATGGACCGCGGAAAGATCCGCCGATCTCTACGGCATTCAAAGCTGGGGGGCCGGGTATTTCAACATCTCCGAGAAAGGCGAGGTCGTCGTCACGCCGAGCATCAACGGCGGCAAGGACATCACCATCAGCCTGATGGACGTCATCTCCGGCATCAAGGCCCGGGGGCTGGACATGCCGGTTCTGCTGCGCATCGAGAACATCCTCGACTCCCAGATCCGGGTCATCCATGAGACGTTCGGGACGGCCATGAGCAACCTGGGCTACAAGGGCGCCTACCGTGGCGTGTATCCGATCAAGGTCAACCAGCAGCGAGAAGTCGTGGAAGAGGTCGCCAAGTTCGGGTCGCGCTATCACCACGGCCTGGAGGCGGGAAGCAAGGCGGAGCTCATCGCGGCCCTGGCGGTCTTGAAAGACCCCGAGGCCTGCCTGGTCTGCAACGGGTACAAGGACGAGGAATTCGTCGATCTCGGCCTGTATGCCTGCAAGATGGGGTTCAAGTGCTTTTTCGTCGTGGAAATGCCGAGCGAACTGACCCTCATTCTCGAGCGGGCGACGATGTTGAACATCCGGCCGCTCATCGGCATCAGAATCAAGCTTTCATCGACGGCGGGCGGACACTGGACCGAGTCCTGCGGCGACCGAAGCATCTTCGGGTTGAATATCAGCCAGCTGGTGGAGGTCGTCGACGATCTGAAAGCGCGGGGGATGCTCGATTGCCTGCAGTTGCTGCATTACCACATCGGTTCGCAGGTCCCGAACATCCGGGACATCCGCTCCGCCGCCCTCGAGGCCTCTCAGGTCTACGCCGGTCTCGTGCATGAAGGCGCCCGGATGGGGTACCTGGACCTGGGCGGCGGGCTGGCCGTCGATTATGACGGGTCCCATACGAATTTCGTCCACAGCAGGAACTATTCGCTGGATGAATACTGTTCGGATGTCGTCGAGACGATCATGACCAGCATGGATGCGAACAGTATCGAGCACCCGACGATCATCACCGAATCCGGGCGCGCGACCGTGGCTTATTACTCCGTTCTTCTGTTCAACATCCTGGACGTCAGCCGGTTCCAGGCGTTGCCGCTCCCCGAGAGCCTTCCTGAGCAGACGCCGGAGTTGATCCGGAACATGGCGGAGGTCCTGAAATCAATCAGTGTCAGGAATCTTCAGGAGTGTTACAACGACGCCATCTACTACCGAGATGAAATCCGCCAGCTCTTCAAGCACGGCGACATCACCTTGAGAGATCGCGCGCTGGGAGAGATGCTCTTCTGGCACACCATGCAGCGCATCGCCGGCGAGAGCAAGAACATGAAGAACATCCCGCTGGAACTCAAAGGGATCGACACGGTGCTCGCGGACATCTACTACGGGAACTTCAGCGTCTTCCAGTCCCTCCCCGACGCCTGGGCGATCGACCATCATTTCCCCATCATGCCGGTTCATCGGCTGAACGAGGAGCCGACGCGGCAGGGGATCGTGGCGGACATCACCTGCGACTGCGACGGGAAGCTCGACAAGTTCATCGACAGCCACGGGGTGAAGAACGCGCTTTCGCTGCACGAGTTGAAGAGCGACGAGGAGTACTACCTCGGCGTGTTCCTGGTGGGAGCCTACCAGGAGACTCTCGGCGATTTGCACAACCTGCTGGGAGACACCAATGTCGTCAGCATCAGAGCCGACGAGAGCGGCGATTACCACTTCGTCCGGGAGATCGAGGGGGACTCGGTGGCCGATGTCCTCACGTATGTCGAATACGACCCCAAACAGATGGTCGTCGATTTCCGGCAGACGGCGGAAGAGGCGATCCGCAAGGGGCTGATCACGCCGCTCGAACGGCACCAGATCATGAACGCGTTCGAGGCCGGCCTGCGCGGCTACACGTACTTCGAGCGGTAATCCGCGCAGCGCGGCGGGTTCCGGGAAGGCGCCCATGCACAACATCGTCGCTTTTCAGATTGCCGAAAGCATCGACATCAAGAAGTTCCGGGCCGCCTATGACCGGAAGGAGCACTATCAGGACTCGACGGAGGTGTACTACGCCGAGTCGTCGAAGTACCTCTACGTTCTGGCCTACGGCGTCGTGGCGTTCGAGGGGTACGACGCAGACGGGATGCGGCAGACCCTCGAGTTCATCAATCCGTTCTGCAGAAACCCGCTGGGCGGACAGCTGCGCGAAGAGTTCGTCATTCACGAGAGTCCCGGCGGCGACCGGTTCGGGTACAACGATGCGGATCTCACCCGGGTCGACCCGGACGTCCTGCGCATCGTCATGCTCAATGTCGCCCAGTCGGTGGCGATGGATTATTTCACCCAGCAGGCCGATGTCCTGCTCGAGGAGACGAACAAGCACACGCTGCGCCTCGAGCGCGACGGCAGAACGGACATCTCGGGCAAGCCGCTGATCCGCTTCATCGGCAAGACCTTGAACGTGAAGAACCGGCTGGCGGCGAGCCTGTACATCCTGGATTCGCCGGAGGAGACCTGGGAGGATGAATATTTAAGCAAGATCGACTCGGCGCTGAAGCGGACCTTCGAGATCGGCGCCCGCCACAAGAACATCGATCTGGAGCTGCAACTCGTCAAGGACAATCTCGAAGTCGTCAAAGACCTGGTGTACCACCGCGAGAGCAAGGTGCTCGAGTGGATCATCATCGCGTTGATTCTCGTCGAAGTCCTGAATCTGTTCTTCGAGAAACTCCTGAAGGCCTGGTAGAAACCGCAGGCCGTCCGGCAGCGGAGCGTAAGGGATAAATTACCGGAATCGTAACGCTCCTTTAACGACAGCCGGGCGATAATGGCGAAGGCTATGGATAAGCGCCATTGTCGTCGGCCCGCTGGCATGGTCGTTCGAAACTTTCCGGCTATTTCACCTGAACTTCACGGAATGATCCCCCCGTCTTCTGCGAGACGCCGGGCTGTCTCGCTCTGTGAGGATTCGCGCTTTCCGTCAACCCCGGAGGTAGCGTGCACGCTCTAACCGATGTTGCGCTGCGGCTCGAAGAAACGCACCATGGCAGCACCGAGAACATCCACCCTTGTTTCAGCCGTTCGGGCGGGGTGACAAAGACCTTCGTGCTCGACACAAATGCGCTCCTCCAGGATTCCGGATCCATCGTCCGGCGCTTTGGGAGAATTCGTCGGGAGCCAGCCGTCGCGGGCGACATCCGCTCAGTCAGGTTCCTCAGGACCGGCGACGATATCTTCCGCCTGCAGGGTGTCGAGCAACGCTGGAAGATCAAGCAGGAGAAGTCCCTCGACGGCATCGTGCCCAAGACCGACGATCAGCGCTGCGCAATCGATGCGCTGCTCAACCCCGGGGTCGAGGTGATGGCGCTGACCGGCGCGGCCGGCACCGGCAAGACCCTCCTGGCGCTGGCGGCCGGCATCCACCAGACGACGAAGTCCTCCCCGCTTTACGAGCAGGTGGTGGTCGCCCGGCCGATCGCACCCCTGGGTAACGACATCGGGTACCTGCCGGGGGATATCAACGGAAAACTCGGCCCCTGGATGCAACCGATCTTCGACAATCTGGAGGTGATCGTGAACACGCCGAAGGAACAGGGGAAGGATGGCGCCCCGCCGGCACGAAACGCGAGCTACCAGTATCTGATCGACTCGGGTGTGCTCCACATCGAGGCGCTGACCTATATCCGCGGCCGCAGTCTTCCGAGAAGGTATTTCATCGTCGACGAGGCCCAGAATCTGCGGCCGCTCGACGTGAAGACGATCGTCACGCGGTGCGGCGACGGGACGAAGCTGATCTTCACCGGCGATCTCAACCAGATCGACGCCCCGCATCTCGATCCGGCGAGCAACGGGCTCGCCTACCTGATCAGCCGCTTCATCAACGAAGAAAACTTCTGTTATCTGAACCTGAAAGGAACGGTGCGATCCCGGCTTGCCGAGCAGGGGGCGCGGCTGCTGTAGCCGAAGGATCTGCGGCACCCGGGGGAGGTCGGATGTCATCCCGTCCGCTGCGCGGCCACTGCCGTGTGTGGTCGTCGCGAGCATCCGGTCGAGACCGCTGCTCGTGAGCGCTGACAAGAACGCGAAAGGGTGATGACCATGCTGCAGGAACGAGAGCAGGAGGCGATGTCCGGCGCACCAATGCCCGGGAAGATGCTCGGCGAGCGGCCGCTCGTCCACGCGGGCGCCTCGGTGCGCGACTGCCGGCTCGGCGCGTGGACCGAGATCGGGCCGGGCTGGTCGCTCCTGGGGACGGAATTCGGCGACTACAGCTACGCCGCCGGCACCGACGGAGTCATCAACCACGCGCGGGTCGGCAAGTTCTGTTCATTCGCCAGCCATGTCGTGATCAACCCCGGCGACCACCCGATGGACCGCGTCACACAGCACCATCTGACCTACCGCTGCCGCCAGTTCGGCCTGGCCGCGGAGGACGACGCGGAATTCTTCGCCTGGCGTCGCGCCTTGCCGTGCGAGATCGGCCACGATGTCTGGATCGGTCACGGGGCCAAGGTCATGGCCGGCGTCACGGTCGGCACCGGGGCGGTCATCGGCGCGGGCGCGGTGGTGACGCGGGACATCGGCCCCTACGGAATCGCCGTCGGAGTGCCGGCGCGAATCGTCAGAAAGCGCTTCACGGAGGATGTCATCCGCCGGTTGCTGGCCTCGGCGTGGTGGGAGTGGGACCGCCTCACCCTCGAGGCGCGCTGGCGCGACCTGTGCGATCTCCCGCGCTTTCTCGAGCGCCATTGCCCTCCGGGCGCCGCGACTCGCGGGCCCGGCCGCGCCGTGAGCCGCTGAACACCGTTTGCGCGGCCGCGTGCTTGTAGGTCCGCGCGGTGCGGCTCCAGCGCTGCAGCAGCCGGTCGCGAACCGTGGCGGCCATGGCCTGGTAGTAATCCGGCAGCGTCGCCTCCTCGGGACTGCGCCCCTGGAGGTAGAACAGATTGTCGAGAAAGGCGCTTGAACGCCTCCACGCCCATGCCGGTGCGGGTGTGCTCGTGGTCGCGGCTCTCGGTCGCCGCCGGTGCTTCGCTCGCGCTCATGCGGATCTCCTTGCCGGCGGTGCGCAGGTCTGTTCGCCGGGAACGCCGATGCACCTCCCCCGGGGCGGCCCGGGGGAGGGACATCCGGCAACGCGGAGCTAGCGGCCGTTCACGTCCGCGAAGATCGGGTTCGTGTAGAACCAGAGGTCGGCGTAGGCCTCCCGCGGGCCGTCGAAGGTCGAGCCATAGCAGGCGCTGGCGATGAAGTCCGGGAGGGGACTGCCCGCAGGGTCCGTCTCGCAGGGGGTGTTGGGGGCGAGGTTCGTGCCGCGGAGCCGGAAGTACATGTCTGTCAGCGGCTTGCGGATGCGGTAGTTGATCACCTGGTACCCCTCGGCATCGACCTTCCAGTCGGCGGCCGTAAAGGTCTTGAGCACGCGGGTGCTCGGGTTGCTCGCCATCGTGTACTCGGGGGTGCCGGGCTGCTTCTTCCCGGTGATCTCCCCCGCGATGAGGTCGATGTGGTCCACCACCGGCGGCGCGCAGTCGTGGGAGCCGACGAAGTCCGGGCAGGTGTTCGTGGCCGGGCTCTTGAAGCGGATGGTGAGGTCAATGCCCTCGCCCCGGGGGACCCGGAGGCTGCCGCCCGTCGGCACCTTCTCGCCGCCGGCGGCCTGGGCCGTGAACTGAAGCTCGGTCACCAGGTCGCCCATCACGTGGAAGCTGTTGCCGGAGCGCATGCCCGCGACGATCTCGGCATGGGAGTAGTCCCCGTCATGGTCGATGTCCTCGACAAAGACCAGATCACGCTGGTACTCGCCGGGGTGGAAGTCGCCGCCGCCCTTTTCGAAGCCGGTGGCGTAGCTGTGGAAGTCCGAGCTGGCGAAGTTGAAGTAGCGCCGGCCCTCGCCGAGCAGCGCGTCCCAGAGCCCGCCGACGGCAGCCGTGTAGTAGCCCGCGCCGCCCCAGGTGCCGCCGAACGCGCTCATGCCGAACCCGCCGCGGTCCTTGGAGGTCTGGTGGCCCGGCGCGCCCTCGAAGCCGAAGCAGACGTCGGGGCCGGCGTTGTTGAAGTCGCGGAAGTGCTCGATGTTGTAACCGCCGCCGTCCTCCGCGGTCCAGGCCCCGTCGCGCTCGACGTGGGCGAAGACGATCCAGCCGTCCTCGATGGTGCCGGCGTCCTTCTGCTCCTGCATCCAGGCGCAGGCGGACACGGCATCGAGGTGGCGGTCCGGGAAGGACTTGTCGGTCCAGACCCCGGGCCCGGCGTAGGTCTTGCCGTTGTGCTTGGCGAGCGTGCCGTACGCGGTGACCTCGCCGATCCGGCTCGTGTCGTTGTCGCTCGCGTCGAAGATGAACTCGAAGGCGCTGACGGCCGCCGCGTCGTCGGCGACGATGCCGGTGCTGCAGTGCTCGTGCCCTGGGGCGTTCCATTCGAGGCCGGAGAAGATCTTCTTCGTCGGGTAGAGCAGCCGGGCGGCCTGGATGTCGGGATACACGTATTGCTGCAGGCTCTGCCAGCGCCACATCGCCTGCGGTGTGCCGGAGACGTCGCCGAGGATCGGGTTCGTCGGGTAGTAGGCCGGGTCGGTCCAGCGGTGGTTGCTGCCGTCCTGCGGGCGGCTGCCGCCGTGCTCGGAATTCGCCCACCAGTCGAGGCCGTAGAAGTCGCTCTTCTGCATCACGTTGGTGAACGTCGTGCCGCCGTCGGTGTAGAAGGTGTGCTGGTGGAAGTCGCCGGAGAGGTACGTGCCCGTGACGGCGCGGTCGCCGTGGTGGTGCTCCCCCGCGACGGCGGGTGTGCCGCCCAGGATTGCGGCTGCGGCCAAGAAGACCGGCGTGAGCGAGGCTGCCCTGAGAATGCTGCGCATGGAACCCTCCCTGTGTTGTCGTGTAGTTGACCGTCGATCCCACCGTGCCGGCGACTTCGAGCTGACCATCCCCGTGATCCGGCCATCACCCCCTTCCCCGGAAGCGCCCGGGAGCCCGGGCACGGCATGGGAACCGAGGTAGAAGATGGATTCGTCATGTCAGGACTGAAGCAGAACGAAGTGAGATTTCGATTGCGATCGTTGAGGGATTCGCTTGATGTCTGCGGCGCCGGCTGAGGGTACGGAGATGCCCCCGGCCGGCAGACTCAGACCCGGTTGATCGCGTTTCGAGGCGGTCGCCCCGCAAGAACGTCGATGATGTTCGCGGCGGCCGCCTGCTCGATGCGCAGCCGGACCTCGTCCACTGCCGATCCGAGGTGGGGGGTGAAGAGCGTCCGGGAGTGCTCCTGCAGCAGAGCGGGAGGGATGGCGGCAGGCCGCTCCGGCCGCGAGAGGTCCTCGAGTTCGAACACGTCGGCCGCGTAGCCGGCCAGCGCCCCGCTGCGCAGCGCCCCGGCAACCGCGTTCTCGTCGACCACCGAGCCGCGCCCGATGTTGACGAGAACCGCCCCGGCCTTCATCCGCGCCAACAGTGCGGCGTCGAACAGGTGCAGCGTGGAAGGCAGCAGCGGTGCCGCGAGGATGACGTAGTCGGAACACCCGAGAAGTCCGTGCAGATCCACCCGCTCGGCGCCGCTTCTTTCAAACACGCCGGTATCGACGGGATCGGGGTCGCAGACGAGGACCCGCAGCTCGAAGGCCAGCAGGCGGCGTGCGATCAGCCGGCCCACGCTGCCGAAACCGACGACTCCGGCGGTCTTCCCGGCGAGGCCCCGGCCGTAGAGCGCCGGTCGCCAGCCCCGGAAGCGCCCCGATCGGACGAAACGGTCGCCTTCGGCCACGTTCCGCGTCAGGGCCAGCAGGAGGCCGACGGCGAGGTCGGCCGTGGGAACCGAAAGCAGGTCGGGGACGACGCTCGCCCACACCCCGCGCCGGGTGCAGGCTTCGACGTCGATGTTGTCGTAGCCCTTGAGGGCGCACGCGACGATCCTGAGGTGCGGGCAGCGTTCGAGGAAGCCCGCGTCGACCTGGTCTGGCATGAAGACCATGAGCGCTTCCGCGGTTTGTGCCCTGGCGAGCAGGGCCTCGCGGTCCCAGCTCTCCTGGCCATCGTTCGCGACCACGGTGCCGTGGCATCCGAGTTCGACGAGCGTCTCGGCGAAGGCCCGGTGCGTGACGACGATCCGCGCGGCGCTCATCCGCCTACTTGAACCGCCGGCGCATCCGGGCGCTGAGGCCGTCGACGATCGTGACGCAGAGCAGGATGATGAGGAGCAGGGCGGTCATCTGACGGTAATCCATGAGGCTCAGCGATGAGACCAGCTGCAGCCCGATGCCGCCACAGCCCACCATCCCCATGACCGTGGAGGCGCGGAAGTTGAACTCCCAGCGGTAGAAGGAGACGTCGGCCATCTGCGGGAGCACCTGCGGCAGCACGCCGTGCCAGAGGACCTGCATCCGGCTGCCGCCGCAGGCTTTCACCGCCTCCACCGGCGCCGGGTCGACGTGCTCGATGGCCTCGGCGAAGAACTTGCCGACCATGCCGACGGAGTGGAATCCCAGGGCCAGCACCCCGGGCAGGATGCCGAGACCGACGGCGGCGAGGAACAGGATGCCGAGGATCAGCTCGGGGATGGCGCGCATGAAGTTGAGGAAGAACCGGGAGGTCACGTAGGCCAGCGGGTGGATCGTGGTGTTCTTCGCGGCCAGGAAGCCGAGTAAGAACGAGAACAGGACGCAGAGCGCCGTGCCCGCGATGCTCATGGCGACCGTGTCGAGCAGCGGCTTGCCCCAGGTGGCGAGGCGGCTGAAATCCGGCGGCATCCCCTCGCGGACGATGATCTGGAAGATCCCGGCCGCGCCCTCGAGGTACCTCCGGGGATCGAAGAATTCGGCGTACCAGAGGCTGGCGAGGATCAGGGTCAGCACCGCCGCGGCCTGGGCCGCCCCGCGGACGAAGGACGCCCTGCGGGCGAGGAGCACGGCAGCGATGGCCGGCGAAGTCGCGGTCGTCATGGTGCCGGGAACGGCTTATTTCTCGAGCGAGCCAAGGTCCAGCCCGAGGATCTTGGCGGCGTTCCTGATCACGTCGTAGTCGGCGTCCCGGATCGCCGCGAAGGAGTCGGCTTTGAGCGGTTTGAGGATGTCGGGGTCCCGCAGTTCCAGGAACGCCTTGCGGATCTGCTCCTTGAGCGCCGGCGCCAGGTCCTCCTGCATGACCCAGGGATACTCGGGGATGGGCTCGGACTCCGCGATGACCCTGACCTTGGAGGCGTCGATGGTCCCCTTCTCAACGAGCCCGTTGAAGATCACCTGGCTCAGTCCGCCGGCGTCGACGTTGCCGCGCATGACGTTCAGGGCCACCGCGTCGTGCTTGCCGAGGAAGCTCTCCTGGTAGTCGCCCGGCTTGAGACCGGCGCGCGCGAGCATCCCTTTGGGAATCAGGTGGCTCGACGTGGACGCCATGTCGCCGAACGCCATCCGCTTCCACCGCACGTCCTCGAGCCGCGCGATGCCGGACCCGGAGGCGGCGATGATCACGGCCTTGTACGTCGTCGAGCCGTTCTTGACCTTGGCGGCGAACGGCTCGATGGCGGCCTTGTCCTTGGCCATGCAGTAGGAGAGTGGGCCGAAGAAGGCGAGGTCGATGCGGGTGTTGCGCGTGGCCTCGACCATCGCGGCGTAGCTGGTCAACACGTGCAGCTCGATCTTCTTCGACAGCTTCTGCTCGAGGTACCGCTTGAGCCCGTCGTTGTCCTGGATGACCTTGGACGCGTTCTCGTCGGGCAGCAGCGCCACCCGCAGCACCTCGGGGTCACGGGTCGGCACCGCCGTCGCCGTGCTGACCGCGGTCGCCACCAGGGCTGCGGCAGCGAAGACCAATGCCAATTTCCTGTTGCTCGCCAATCTCGTGGTGCTCATCGGCTCTCCTCCGTTTCTCGTTCGTGCCTCCAGCCGCCTGCCGGCAGACTCGGGGAATGGGCAGGCCGCACGAGACGGTTCATGGGCAAGGGTGCGCAAACCCCGCGAATGCGGTGCACGAGTCGCAAGCCGGAGCGGGAAGGACGGTGCAGGGGGAGGCGGATGCATCCGCTTCGCCAGCCGGCGGCGGTGATGCCCCGGCGGAGTCTTTGTAGATTCGTTCGAGGGGGGCCGCCGTCAATTCCGCGGGCGTGCCGTCGAACACGATCGCCCCGTTGGCGAGGCCGACGACCCGGTCGCCGAACCGGGAGGCCAGTTCGAGCTGGTGCATGCTGAATACCACCGTCAGGTTGTCTTCGCGGGCGACGCGACTCAGCAGCTCCATGATCGATTCCGCCGTGGCCGGGTCGAGGCTGGCCACCGGCTCATCGGCGAGCACGATCCGTGGCCGCTGGGCAAGTGTCCGGGCGATCCCGACCCGCTGGCGCTCGCCGCCGCTGAGTTGATCGACTCGCTTCAAGGCCTTGTCCACGAGGCCGACTCGCTCCAGGCATTCCATGGCGATGGCGACCTCCGCGTTCGGCAGCGGGAAGAGACTCCGGAGGGACGAGTGATAGGCCAATCGCCCCGTGAGAACGTTCTGGAGGGCCGACAGCCGCCCGATGAGGTGGTGGAGCTGGAAGACCATCCCCGCCTGCCGGCGTTGCCTGCGGATCTTCTCCCGGCTGTCGAGCGTGCCGATGCCGTCGGCCCACACGGTTCCCGCGGTCGGCGCCTGCAGCAGGTTCAGGCACCGCAGGAGCGTGGACTTGC
>JANOHV010000015.1:0-1693 GCA_031406795.1 Candidatus Rokuibacteriota bacterium | reverse complement strand
GGCGAGAGCGGCACAGGCAAGGAAATTCTCGCGAGAGCCATCCACGGCTACTCCGCCCGCGCCGACAAGCCGTTTGTCCCCTTCAACTGCACCGCCATCCCGCGCGAATTGCTCGAAAGCCAGCTGTTCGGCCATCGCCGCGGCGCGTTCACAGGCGCCGAACGCGACCACCCGGGGCTCATCCGCGCCGCCAGGGACGGCACCCTCTTCCTCGACGAGGTAGGCGAGCTCAGCCTCGACCTCCAACCCAAGCTGCTGCGCTTTCTCGAGTCGGGCGAGATCAATCCGCTCGGTGAGCCGAGCCCCTTCAACGTCGACGTCCGCATCATCGCCGCCACCAACTCGAACCTCGAACAGCTCGTCGAGGACCAGCGCTTCCGCGAAGACCTGTTCTATCGCCTCAACGTCATCCGCCTCACCATCCCCCCGCTCCGCGAACGACGCGACGAGATCCCGCCGCTCGTGCACCACTTCACCGCCCGCGCCAGCGCCGAGTTCTCGAAAGGGCACGTGCGGGTCGCCGAAGAAACCATGGAGCACCTGCTCCTCTTCCCCTGGCCCGGCAACGTGCGACAACTGAACAACGAACTGCGCCGCATGGTGGCGCTGGCCGACAACGATGCCGTCCTCTCGCCGTCCGCGCTGTCGCCGGCCATCCGGCGCGCGACCGCCAAGCCGCCGGCACGCACCGCCGTGGGACTCGAGATCAGCGTTCCGCTGACCGAAAGGCTGGCACCGACCATCTCACGCATCGAGCGTGAAATGATCCGCGCCGCGCTCCGCGCGCACGAGGGACACGTCGACCGGGCCGCCAAGGCGCTCGGGATCTCCCGCAAAGGGCTCTACCTCAAGCGTCTGCGCCTGGGGCTGTAGGCAACGGCTGCGGCGCCCGCAGCATCTCGATCGACGAGACGAGCACCCGCTGCGACCCGCACTTCGCCCGAATCGTCCGCAGCTTCCCCTCCCGAATCCGGTAGTACAGGTAGTACACCGTCCGACGCGACACCCCCAGCATCCGCGCCGCATCGTCGATCAACAGGGTCCGCTCATGCATGGGGTCCTCCTGGGCAGATTCGATGCCACGCTGGGCGCCCCAGAAACAGGCCGAAATTCCTCCATCGCCGCTCCAGGCGAGCCCGCGTGTCTCGGGCAGTCGCTTCCCACGGGTAGTTGGTTCCCGGGCACGAAGCCGTCTCGGTCTGGAGTCTCGTCGGGTCATCGACGCGCCACAGGATCAACGTGTGGTATAGTTTTGAGTCTTCAAACTTATGACTAAGAAGGCGGAAAATGCGGCGCCGGAGACCAAGGTGAGCGGCTGGCGGCTCCCACCCGGTTCCCGCAGCCTCCCCGAAGTCCACGGTTCCATCTCCATCCCCGTCGGTGCCGGCTTCTGGCGCAAGCTCTTTGCCTTCGCCGGTCCCGGTTACCTCGTGGCCGTCGGCTACATGGACCCCGGCAACTGGGCCACCGACCTCGCCGGCGGCGCCCGCTTCGGCTACACGCTGCTCAGCGTGATCATGATCTCCAACCTCATGGCGATCCTCCTGCAGGCGCTCTCCGCGCGCCTCGGCATCGCCGCAGGACGCGACCTCGCCCAGGCCTGCCGCGACCACTTCTCGCCGCCCGTCACCATCTTTCTCTGGATCGTCTGCGAGATCGCCATCGCCGCCTGCGACCTCGCCGAAGTCCTCGG
>JANOHV010000274.1:0-43634 GCA_031406795.1 Candidatus Rokuibacteriota bacterium | reverse complement strand
CACCCGGCCGAGGCGATCGCCGCTGCGCTCCTGCTCCTGGAGGGCTTCGGCGAGCTTTTCGGGGGTGAGCAGGCCTTCGTTCACCAGGAGTTCCCCGAGCTTTCGCTTGCGCGGCAGGGCTGCTGACACGTCCTGATTACTACCCGCCGCGGCGGTGCTTGTCAAGGCGGCCGGAAGGCCGGTGTTGGCCGGCCGGCCGTCTGCGTCGCGGGGCGCCGCCGGTTTCGCCGCTTGACACGTGTGCGCCGCCGCCCCTATAAATCCTTCTGCGCCAGCACGGCGCCGGCACTGGGCACAAGCCAACAACGGGAGGAAGGGCACCATGTCATCCTGGGGACTGAAAAACCGCCTCGCGCGGATCATCCGGCCGGCCACCGGCCGCACCGTCATGCTCGCCGTGGACCACGGCTACTTTCTCGGGCCCACCTCCGGCCTGGAGTCGCCGGCGGAGGTGATCGCGCCGCTTGCGCCCTATGCCGACACGCTGATGCTCACCCGCGGCGTGCTGCGCTCGTCGGTGGATCCACGCGTGGACGTGCCGATCGTGCTGCGCGTCTCCGGCGGCACGAGCATCCTCTCCGAACTCTCGAACGAGGGGCTCGTCACCACGATGGAGGATGCCGTGCGGCTCAACGCCGCCGGGGTGGCGCTCTCGATCTACGTCGGCTCGCCCTACGAGCGGCAGACGCTGCTCTCGCTCGCGGCGCTGGTCGACGATGGTGAGCGGCACGGAATTCCCGTGCTCGCCGTGACCGCGGTCGGCAAGGACATGGCGCGGGACGCCCGCTATCTGGCGCTGGCCTGCCGCATCGCGGCCGAACTGGGGGCGCACTTCGTCAAGACCTACTACTGCGACAACTTCGAGCACGTCGTGCGCACCTGCCCGGTGCCGGTCGTGATTGCCGGCGGCAAGAAGCTGCCCGAGAAAGAGGCGCTCGAGTTGGCCGCGAGCGCGGTGCGCGACGGCGCCAGCGGCGTCGACATGGGGCGCAACATCTTCCAGTCCGCCAATCCGGTGGCGATGATCCAGGCGGTTCGCGCGGTCGTGCACGGGGACGCCACGGCGGCTCAGGCGTACGAGCTCTTCAAGTCGCTGCAGAAACCGGCGCCGAGGAAATCCGCGCCGAGGAAATCCGCGGCGAAGAAGGCCGGCGCCCGCGCCCGGAAGTAGCAGCGCCGGCACCAGTTCGGGCGGCGGCGAGATGCGGGCGGGGGTCTACTACAGCAACAGCGACCTGCGGGTCGAAGAGCGCCCGCGGCCGGTGATCGGCCCGGGCGAGATCCTCGTGCGCATCGCGGCCTCGGGGGTGTGCGGCTCCGACGTGCTGGAGTGGTACCGGATCAAGAAGGCGCCGCTCGTGCTCGGCCACGAGGTCGCGGGGACCGTGGCCGAGGTCGGCGCCGGCGTTACCGCCTGGCGGGTCGGCGACCGCGTCGCAGTGACACACCACGTCCCGTGCAACACCTGCTCGATCTGCCTCGGCGGGCACCACACGGCCTGCACGACGCTGCACTCGACGAATTTCGACCCCGGCGGTTTCGCGGAGTACGTGCGGGTGCCGCCGCTGCAGACCGATCGCGGCGTCTTCCTGCTGCCCGAGGAAGTCTCGTTCGACGAGGGTACCTTCGCCGAGCCGCTCGGCTGCGTCGTGCGCGCGCAGCGGCTGGCGCGGGTCGGTTCCGCGGACTCGGTCCTCGTCATGGGCAGCGGCATTTCGGGGCTGCTGCACATCGCGCTCGCCCGGGCGCTCGGCGCCGGGACGATCCTGGCGACGGATATCAACCCCTGGCGACTCGAGGCGGCGCGGCGTTTCGGGGCGTCGGCCGCGTTTGCCGCCACGAGCGACGTCCTCGCGGAAGTTGCGGCGGCGACCGGGGGACGACTGGCGGATCGCGTCATCGTCTGCACGGGCGCGCCGAAGGCGGTGAACCAGTCGATGCACCTGGTGGCCAGCGGCGGCTCCGTGCTCTTCTTCGGCGCGCCGGACCAGGATGGCGTCGCCCGTATCCCCTTCCCGGAGATCTGGCGCCGCGAGATCACGCTGCAGACCTCCTACGGCGCGGCGCCGGGGGACCTCGCGATCGCCATCGAATTGATCCGCAGCCGCCGCGTCCCCGTCGCCGAAATGGTGACGCACCGCTTCCCGCTGGAGGGGATTGGCGCGGCGTTTCGGGCGGTGGCCGACGGCGGCGAATCCATCAAGGTGATCATCAACCCCTAGCAGGCCGCTGAAAAAGACCCATCTGCGGCGTTGGTCTTCGTCCTTCGTCACTGCGGCGTACTGCTCGTACGCCTCATTCCTCAGGACTCGCCCGCCTTGCACCTGGGCCTTTTTGAGCAGCCTGCCGTGAAGAACGTGCTGGGCGGAGGGGTGGCGCGGAGGGGAGGTCTCCAGCGGGGGAGCGAAGCGAGGCCGATGGAGGTCCGCAGCGACCACCCCGGCGGCGGGGTGGCAGGCAGGACCCGCAGCCTGAACGGGTCTATGAGTCCGGGGAGTTCGGCGCGGCCGCCGGGGGGTCCGCGCGCTCGATCACGACGAGGAGTTGGCCCTCGCGCACCGACTCGTTGAGCCGCACGCACACTTCCGCGATCTGACCGTCGAACGGAGCGAGGATCGCATTCTCCATCTTCATCGCCTCGAGATTCGCGATCTCCTCGCCCTGGTGCACGATGTCCCCGGCCCGCACTGGCCCGCGCTCCGGGTTGCCGATGCGCCAGATGTTGCCGTTGGTGGGGGCGCCGACCTGCCCCGGCCGGCCGGCCATCCGGATCTCGACTTTCTTGGCTCGCGGGGTCTCGACCGTATAGACCTGCGTGCGGTTGTTCACCCGAATCACCACGTGGACCCGCCCCTCGTGCTCGGCGCCCACCGACACCAGTTCGATTGAGTAGGGCTTGCCCCAGAGCTCGAAGTCGACGCGGTCGCCGGGCTTGCGCAGCCCCGAACGCCAGACGGCGGTCGGCAGCACCAGCGGGGCCTCGCCGAAGCGCTCGCGGAAGGCGATGTAGTCGAGCGCGTCTTTCGGATGCATCAGCCAGAGGATGAACTCCTCCTCGGACGGGCTGCGGCCGAGGAGCTCCGCGCACGCCAGACGCTGGGCCTCGAGATCCTCGTCGGGGACCGATTCGAGGGGCGACTCCTCGCGCCGCGCCCGCAGCTTGTTCTCCGCCTCGTCTCCGAACGCGCTGCGGTAGACCCAGTCCGCCGGCCAGCCGGCGGGGAGCCGCCCGTACGCGCCGAGGAGCATGTTCTTGAAGTCGCCGGGCGCGCTTCGAAAGAGGGTGAGCAATTCCTCCCGATCCTCGGGGGCCAGCGCGTCGAGGTCCTGTCCCCGCTCCTCGATGAACGTCGTCAGCAACCGGATCAGGTCCGCCACCCCGGCGTCCCCGCGCTCCTTGGCGTAACGGTTGACCAGGCCGCTGCAGGTCACCCAGGTGATCTGCGAGCCGGGCGTCACGTCGAAATACCGCACGATGCGGTTGTAGAGCGACATCACCGTGAGAACGCCGGGCATCAGGTGCAGGAAGTCGCCCTTCTCGGCCTGCTCGAACGAACTGGGGAACGCCCCGCCGGGCATGCGGTGCCGCGTCACCGTGTGGTCGAGGCCCTTGAACGGCGACTCGGCCCAGTCGTAGGCGCCGACCCACTCGCGCGCCCTGCTCACGGCGGCCTCCGCCTCGGCGCGCACCAAGTGCACCGGGATGCCCGATTCCTCGAGGAAGGCCTGCACCGCGAGGATCGGCGAGTGCCCGTAGAAGCGCACCAGCGAGTCCTCCTCGGCGTCGAGGATCTTCGCGCCGGCCTTGGCCGCCGCCAGCAGCGCCGGCATCGCCAGCCCGTCGGTGATATGTCGGTGGTAGCCGATGACCAGTTCCGGCCAGCGCTGGCGGATCGCGTCGATGAGCCGGCCGACCCGCGTGATGCTGCCGACGCCCGCCATGTCCTTGATGCACAGGACGATCTCGCTGGTGCCGCCGCACAGATCGACGATGTCGCGGACCACGCCGAGGTAGTAGGCATCGGTGGCCCAGTCCGCCGAAGTGAACGAGATCGTCGGCTGGAAGAGGCGCCCGCGCGCGAGCACGGTCTCGGCGACGGCGCGCATGTTGCGCACGTCGTTGAGGAACGAGAAGCAGCGCCAGACGTCGATGTCCACGTGCGCGACGACATGCTCGATGACCCGCTTCGGGTACGGGCGGTAGCCGAAGAGGTTCGTCTCCCGGATCAGCGTCTGCAGCAGCACGCTGGGCATCAACTCGCGGAGACGGGCGACTTCCTCGAACGGGCTCTCGCGCCGGTTCATGATGCCGACGTGCCAGCGCGCGCCGCCGTGGCACTCGGCCGAGAAGAGCCCCATCCGCTCGTAGTGCGGCGCGAGCGTGGCCAGGTCGTGCAGACGCAGCCGGTTCTTGAAGTCCGACTGCCCGGCGTCGCGCATGCCGACCGAGGTGATCGCGACCCCGGGCAGCGCGCGCACGGCGGACACGATCGCGCGCGGCGACATGCCGGGGCGCACGAAGACCGGGCTGCCCGCGGCCGCGCGCGGCGCCGCGGCCGGCGTCGGCGCCCGTCGCTTCGCGCTCACATCCACCCCCGCGGGCCGAGCGCGGTGATCTCGGCGACGTAGCGCGCCACCTTGAGGACTTCGTCCTCGGCGCTGCGGTCGCGGAAGGTGGCGACCAGCTCGGCGAGGTGCTCCTCGATGAAGCGCGTCGAGAACTCGCCGGCGACGAACGCCGGGTGGCGGATGATCGAGAGCAGCAGCGGCTGCAGCGTCTTTACCCCCTCGACGCGCAGGTTGCGGCCGAGGCAGCGGTCCATGACGCGGATCGCGTCCGCGCGGTCCTTGCCGGCGGTGATCACGAGCATCAGCAGCGAGTCGTAGTACGGCGGCACGTCCGCCCCCTCGTAGATCCCGGAGGCGACGCGCACGTTCGGCCCCTGGGGCACGATCAGCCGCGAGACGTTGCCGAACGACGGGTTGAAGCTGCGCGGGTCCTCGGCGTTGAGTCGCACTTCGAGCGCCCAGCGGTTGGGGCGGATCTCCTCCTGCCGGAAGGGCAGGGGCTTGCCCTCGGCGACGTCGAGCATCAGCCCGACGATGTCAACGCCGGTGATCAACTCGGTGATCCCGTGCTCGACCTGAAGGCGGGTGTTGACCTCCAGAAAGTAAAAGCGCCGGGTCTCGGAGTCGAAGAGGAACTCGACGGTGCCGGCGGACGCGTAGCCGATCTCGCGCATCAGGCGCACCGCGGTGGCGCAGATCTCCTCGCGCAGCTGCGTGTCGAGCGTCGGGGAGGGCGCCTCTTCGACGATCTTCTGGTGGCGCCGCTGGATCGTGCACTCGCGCTCGAAGAGGTGGAAGACGTTGCCGTGCTGGTCCGCGATGATCTGGACTTCGATGTGGCGGCCGCGCTCGACGTACTTCTCGGCCAGCACGGTTTCGCTGCCGAAGAACTTCTTCGCCTCCGAGCGGGCCTGACCGATCGCCATGTGCAGGTGCGCGTCGTGTTCGACCTTGACCATGCCGCGCCCGCCGCCGCCGCCGGCCGCCTTGAGCATGATGGGGAAGGTGACGTTGTCCTCGCGCATCCAGCGGCGCACCTGGTCGGCCTCGATGACGTGGTCGATCCCGGGGATCACCGGGACGTTCGCCGCGCGGGCGATCTGCTTGGCCTCGATTTTGTCGCCGAGGCGGCCGATCACGTCGGGGGGCGGGCCGATCCAGGTCAGGCCCGCGTCGATGACGCGGCGGGCGAATGCGGCATTTTCGGCGAGGAAACCCCAGCCGGCGTGGACGGCGTCGGCCTTGCTGCGGTGGGCCGCGTCGATGAGGCGGTCCATATTCAGGTAGGATTCCGCCGGCGGCGCCTCGCCGATGTGCACGGCGGCGTCCGCCATCGAGACGTGGTGCGCCAGCCGATCCGGCGTGGAGTACACCGCGGTGGAGCGGATCTTGCGGTCGCGGCAGGTGTGCATGATCCGCACGGCGGGGACGCCGCGGTTGGCGACGAGAATGTTGCTGATCGTCCGCTCTGTCATCGCCCGGCCCGTCCTCCGTGGTCCCGCGGTCTTCCCTGCGCGTGAGGCGGCATTTTCTCCGAGCATCGCCGTTTCGTCAAGCGCTCGGAACTGCAGCCGCCGCGCGCGCCGCCCGGCCGCCGGCTTGCAATGCCTCGCCGATCGCCGGATAATGGCAAAATATGCAATCCGGAGCCCAGATTCCCGGGAGACGCCTTAGTCTCGAGGTTTCGATCGCCGCGCTCGGCGTGCTCGGCACGGCGCTGCTGGGAATCTCCCTGGCCTGGAACATCATCCAGGTCCGGGATCGCACGCTCGACGGGGCGCTCATCCAGGCGCGCGTCGCCTATGAGAAGGATATCGTCTTTCGCCGCTGGAACAACCAGTACGGCGGCGTGTACGTCGACGCGGCCGTGACGCCGCCGAACCCCTACCTCGCCGGTATCGCGGAGCGCGACATCCGCACTCCTTCGGGCAAAACCCTCACGCTCGTGAATCCGGCGTACATGACGCGCCAGGTGTACGAGCTCGAGCGCACGGTCTCGGGGCTGCACGGGCACATCACCAGCCTCGAGCCGATGCGCCCGCAGAACGCCCCCGACCCCTGGGAGCGCTCCGCCCTGGAGGCCTTCAAGCGCGGGGTCGACGAGGTGAGTGCCGTGCAGCCGATGGACGGCAAGGAATACATGCGGTTGATGCGCCCGCTGATCACCGAGGAGAACTGTCTCTCCTGCCACCACGAGCGCGGCTACGTCCTCGACAAGCCATGGGGCGGCATCAGCGTCTCGGTGCCGATGGCGGAACTGCGCGCGATCGAATGGAAGAGCATCCGCACGGTCATCCTTGCCCACCTGCTGCTCTGGTTCATCGGGATCGCCGGCGTCACGATCGGCGGCCGCAGCCTGCTGGCGAGCGAGCGCGGGTTGCGGCTGGCCGAGGAGGAGGCCCGGACCGCGGCCGAGCGCCTGCGCGAGTCCAACCAGCTCAAGGACCTGTTCATCGACATCGTGCGGCACGACCTGCTCAACCCGGCCAGCGTGGTGCGGTACTACACCTCGTTCCTCGAGGAGAACGAGACCGACCCGGTCAAGATGGACTGCCTGCACAAGATCGAGGGGGTGAACAACCGCCTCATGGACCTCATCCGCAACGCCTCGAAGTACTCCCGGCTCGAGGAGATGCACCACGTCGACTGCCAGCAGCTCGATCTGAACACGCTGCTGCTCGACGCGCTGGCGGTGCACGAACTCCGGCTCAAGGAAGCGAGCATGGCCGTCAACTATCTGCCGCGCGGCGAGTACCCGATCACCGCGAATCCGATGGTCGAGGACGTCTTCGCGAACATCGTCGCGAACGCCATCAAGTACGCCGCCGGGGGCAAGAAACTCGAGCTGGAGATCCTCGACCAGGGGCCGTGCTGGGTCGTGCAGATTCGCGACTTCGGCAAGGGGATCTCCGACAATGACAAGCCGCTGATCTTCACCCGTTTCACGCGGCTGAAGAAAGAGGGTGTGGAGGGTTCCGGGCTCGGCCTGGCCATCGTCAAGCGCCTCGTCGACCTGCACAAGGGCCGGATCTGGGTGGAGGACAACCCCGCGGGCGGGTCGGTCTTCTGCGTGCGGCTGCCGAAATCGGGCCCGCGCGAGGCCATGTGCGCCCGGGAGGGCTAGCGCCCCGCGTCTAGAAATTGTAGTGGTGGGGGCAGTCGGCGGCGAAGATGCGCCGGTACCCCTCGGTCATGTCCGGGGTCAGCCAGGGCTTGACGAGGGGGACAGCCGCGACCAGATCCGCCTGCGTGATTTCCCCGCGGTCGGCCTCGATCGCGCGCAGCGCCGCCTTCTTTACGACGTTTTCCAGGTCCCAGCCGACGTACCCCTCGGTCTGCGCCGCGACCGCGTCAAGGTCGAGATGCCCGTCGTTCGGCTTGCGCGCTGCGTAAATCCCGAGCACGGCCCGGCGATCCGCGAGCTCCGGCGGCGGCAGGAAGACCTTGCGGTTGAAGCGGCTCTTGTCCTTGATGAGCGCCTGATTGACGACGTCGATGCGGTAGGTCCCGCCGATGATCGCGAGGCGTCCGGCGGTCGCCGCCTGCAGCCGGTCGAGTTCCCGCAGGAAGGTGTCGGTCATTTCGCGGTCGGCGAAGGTCGGCGGCTTGCCGCGCTCGTTGCCCTCGGGGCCCCAGGCGTAGTTTGCGCCCGGTTGCGGGGCGAGCCAGTCGAGGTCCGAGATGTAGAGCACCGCGGGGGCTTCACGCTCGGCTTCGCGCAGCGTCTCGACGAGCGCCTCGGGCTTGCCGAGGATTTCGCGCCCGGAGACATAGATGTAACTCACCCCGGCCTCGGAGGCGCAGGCCTCGGGGAGCATCGCCAGGCCGGTGCCGAGCGGCCCCCAGAGCAGGATGGCCGCGGGCGGCACCAACCCCATGCGGCCGACGTCGGCCGCTCTCATCAGCGGGAGGCAGACCATCTGGCGCAAGGCCGCCTTGACTAGCGTGCAGCCGCCGATGTCGTCCCACGTCGTGCGCGGGCGGCGGATTTCGTAATAGACCTTCTCGAGTTTCCTGTGCATCGCGCGGCATCGTAGGTGAAGGGCCGGGATTCGTCAAGGAAGGCGTGCCTTCCGACAATGTCGGTCTGCGACGATCGTGACCAGGCTCCGCTGCGGTTCAGACTCCTCCCCAGTCCGCGAAACCGGGTGACTCAAGACCACCGAATAGGTAGTATCGAACAATCGGCCAGGTAGTAGCGAAAAATGCGGGATTCGCGGAGCCTCGTCCTGATCGAGACTTCGCGGCAGCGGTGCTATGGCGGGCTGACTTTTGCGTGGCCTCACAAAGAAGAGGGGGGGGAATGAGTATCTCGACGAGGTTGCTGCTCGGTATCACGTTGTTCGTCGGCGCTTTGCTGTCGCCTCGCGCGGCGCAGTCCGTCGGCGCGGTCCCCACATTCGCCAATACGGCCAACGCAAGCTACGGTAATTCAATCCCGACGGCGATTCCGACGGGACCGGCGGTGGTGACGTCGACCATCAGTGTGGCCGGCGCGGGAACGTACCTCCTGGATGTCAACCTGGTGACCTTCATTACGCACACGGCTGCCTTCAACCTCGACATCACGATCCAGTCTCCCGCGGGCACCGTCGTGACGCTCACCACGGACAATGGGGCCGGCAACGACAACGTCTTCAACGGCACCCTGTGGAACGATAACGCCAACCCGGCTGGCCAGGTGCCCTACGCCACGAACAACGGGCTGGTCACGGACCACCAATACGTGAACCTGACGCTGGCCTCGCCGCTCGAGCCGGAAGAATCGCTGGCGGCCTTCCTCGGGGAGGACCCGAACGGCATCTGGACGCTGACGATTGTCGACGATCTGGCGTTCGAGGGGGGCAGCCTCGACAGCTGGGTCGTGGACCTGGTCACTCTCGACCAGGCGCCAACGACCGCCACCGGCACCTTCTCGAGCGTTGGACCCGTAGCCATCCCGACGGGCCCGGCAGTGGTATCGTCGACGATCGCGGTCGCCGGCGCGGGGACCTCACTCCTGGACGTCAACGTGATGACCTTCATCCCGCACACGTTTCCCGGGGATCTGGACATCACGATCCAATCTCCCGCGGGCACCGTCGTGACGCTCAGCACGGACAACGGCGCCGGCAATGACGATGTCTTCAATGGCACCCTTTGGGACGATGACGCCAACCCGGCCGGCCAGGTGCCCTACCTCGCGAACAACGGTCTGGTGACGGACCACACCTTCGTGAACCAGGCATTGGCTTCGCCGCTGGTGCCGGAGGAGGCGCTGGGGGCGTTCCTTGGTGAAGACCCGAACGGCACCTGGATTCTGACGGTCTCCGACGACCTCGCGGCTGACGGCGGCAGCATCGACTCCTGGTCCCTGGAGCTGACCACTGCCAAGCAAGTCCAGGCCATCACCTTCACCAATCCCGGGAGCCAGTTCTTCGGCACCGCCCCGACCCTGACCGCCACCGCTTCGTCGGGCCTGGCCGTCGTCTTCACTTCGACCACTCCCGGAGTTTGCATGATCACGCCCGGCGGGACGTTGTCCTTCGCGGCCCGCGGCGATTGTGCCGTCAACGCCGACCAGCCGGGGGACCTCGCGTACGACCCCGCGCCCACGGTCGCGCAGATCTTCGCGGTGATCGCTCTCCCGATAAACGATTTCGACCGGGACGGTCGCTCGGATATCGGCAGCTACTATCCGCCAGGAGGGAACTGGTACCAGTTCAGGAGCACGGAGGGGTTCTGGCAGACGCAGTTCGGGTATGCCGGAACGATTCCGGTCACGGGTGATTTCGACGGTGACGGGGTGAGCGACATCGGCGTCTACCATCCCGACTCCGGGAGTTGGAACATCTTCAAGAGCACGGAAGGGGCGGCGCAGACGCAGTTCGGCTACGCCGGGACGATTCCGGTCGTCGGTGATTTCGACGGGGACGGCCGCGACGACATCGGCTGTTATTACCCGCCGGGCGGTAATTGGTACGTCTTTCAGAGCAGCAGCGGCTTCGGCGAGACGACGTTCGGGTACGAAGGGACGATTCCGGTGGTGGGAGACTTCGACGGCGACGGCACGAGTGACATCGGCTGCTACTACCCGCCGGGCGGCAACTGGTATGTCTTCCAGAGCACGATGGGCTTCTGGGAGACGCGATTCGGCTACGCCGGCACCGAGCCGGTGCTCGGCGATTTCGACGGTGACGGCAGGCTCGACCTCGGCTGCTACTACCCCGCCGGCGGCAACTGGTATCTCTTCAAGAGCACGGAAGGTTTCTGGGAGACGCAATTCGGCTACGAGGGAACCATCCCGCTCGGCGGCACCATCAGGTAAGCGCCCGGGCTGCCGGCACCGAAGCCGACCGCCTCGCGGCCGGATCGGCCGCTCCCCGGGTGTCCGCCGGCCGATAACCGGTGTGCGGTTGCGCCATGGTGGGGTATCATGGCGCGCATGCGATCGGGAAGACGCGCGTTCTTGCTCACGCTGGCGGCATCTGCCGGAGCCGCGCTGCTGACCGGTGCCGCCGCCGCGGTGGTCATCTCGCTCTTTCCGCCGGGGTCGGGCGGCGCGGCGCCCGCGGTCTGGGGCATCGTGATGCTGCCGGTGGCCGCCACGCTGGTGGTCGCCGGTTCTCTGTCGCGCTCGGCGCCCGCGGTGTTCCTGAACAGTCTCGCGTGGCTGCTGCCGCAACTGGCGGCGGGGGTGGGGGTCTTCTTCCTGTTCGCGCATCCCGGTGGCGCCGGCGGGCAGGGGTTCGTGCTGACGACGCTCGAATTCTGGGTCAAGGTTGCGGCGGCGTACGCGGCGGTGGTCGTTCTCGTCGGCGCCGCAGCCCTGTCGTTTCGTCTGGGGCGCCGCTAACAGGCTGCCGGGTCGGGGGCCGGGCTCTCCTCCGGTCCGTCTTCCTCCTCGGCCTCCGAGTCCGGATCTTCGGGGTCGGGCGCGTCCGTCTCGTCGGGCTCAGCCGACGTCTCGCCCGCGAAGCCGGCGATCGCGATCGTCAGCTCCCCCTTGACCTTTCGCTCCCGGTAAGCTTCGAGGGCAGCGGCGAGCGTGCCGCGCGTGATCTCCTCGAAGACCTTCGTCAGTTCGCGGCCGACCGCGGCCGGCCGGTCGCCGAGCACTTCGAGCATCAGGGCCAGGGTCTTCACGAGCCGGTGCGGCGATTCGTAGAAGATCAGCGTGCGCTTCTCGCGCGCGAGGCTCTCGAGTACGCGACGCTTGCGCCCCGACTTGATCGGCAGGAAGCCTTCGAAGACAAAGGCGTGGGTGTCGAGTCCCGAGACCGAGAGCAGGGTGATCGCGGCCGCAGGCCCCGGCACCGGGGTAATCTCGATGCCGGCCTCGATCGCCAGACGCACCAGCACCGCCCCGGGGTCGGAAATGCCCGGGGTTCCGGCGTCCGTCACCAGCGCGATGTTCTTCCCTTCGAGCAATTGGCGGACCAGGCCCGGGGCCTGGCGGAACTGCTGGTGCTGGTAGAAGCTCGTGAGCGGCGTGTGGATGTCGAAGTGCGAGAGGAGTTTGCGCGTGTGACGGGTGTCCTCGGCCGCGATCAGGTCGACTTCACGCAACAGGCGCAGCGCCCGCAGCGTGATGTCCTCGAGATTGCCGATCGGCGTGCTGACGACGTACAGCTTCCCGATGTCGTTCACGCGGTCACCCGGCACGCCGACACCCCATCCGGCCCCTGCCGGCGACAGCGCGACGCGGGCCCCGCACGACGGATCGGGAGGGTTGCGGGGGGGGAGCGCGACGGAACTACTTCGCGGCGGCCAGCGACTTGTGCGTCGCTTTGGCCAGCCGGGAAATTCGCCGCGCGGCCGTCTGCTTGCGCACGACGCCCTTGGTCGCGGCCTTGCACAGGGTCTTCGAGGCGAAGCGCAGCGCGGTCTCCGTCTTCGGGGCGTCACCCTCCGCGAGGGTTTCCCGGAAGGCGCGCGTCGCCGTGCGCACCGTGCTCTTGACCGACTGGTTGCGCAGGTTCCGCCGCTTGTCCTGGCGGATCCGCTTGAGCGCCGACTTGGTATGTGCCATCTGCTTTCCTCCAAATTACTTCATAAAATCGAGCGCATTGTGTACCATGCGGTCGTGGTGGATGTCAAGGAGCAGCTTTCCTACGATCTTTTCAGGACACCCTGGGGGTGGGTCGGCGTGGTCTTCACGCCGCGCGGACTGCGCCGTCTGGTCCTGCCCCGACCCGACCGGGCAACCGTCGCCCGGGAACTGGGCGTGTCGCCGGGGGCCGCCTTGAGGCCGCGGGAGGCATTCCGCAACGGGCTGGTGGGATTCCTGCGGGGCAGCGGGGAATGTCCGGACGTGCCGGTCGACCTGGCGGGCGTCACGGGCTTCACCCGAAGGGCGCTCGCCGCCGCGCGCGGGATTCCTTCGGGGGCAACCATCACCTATGGCGAACTCGCCCGGCGCGCGGGAAGCCCGCGGGCGGCCCGGGCGGCCGGCCAGGTCATGGCGCGCAACGCGGTCCCGCTGGTGATCCCCTGTCACCGGGTGGTGGCCGCGACCGGCCTCGGCGGCTACGCGGGCGGACTTGCCATGAAGGCCCGGTTGCTGGCCCTCGAGTCGCGTCGTGACCGTGGAGACCAGGGGCCGCCTTGACACCCGCACCCGATGCTCGTATGAATGTCGGCATGCAGCTGCACCAGTTCGTGATCGGTCCTCTCGAGACAAACACCTATCTGCTCGCCGATCGCGACGCGGGCGAGGCGCTGGTCATCGATCCCGGCGGCGACCCCGGGGAAATACTGGCGTTCCTCGCCCAGGAGCGGCTGACGTGCCGGCTCATCGTCAACACGCACGGCCACTTCGACCACATCAGCGGTAACCGCGCCCTCAAGACGGCCACGGGGGCCTCGCTGCTCGTGCATGCGGATGACGCGCCGCTGCTCACCGAAGCGGTAACTCATGCCCGTCTCTTTCTGATGCGCGCCGAGAATTCGCCGCCGCCCGATCTGCCCCTCGTCGACCAGGGCGAAGTGCGGCTCGGCGCGGTGCGGTTGCGCGTCCTGCACACGCCGGGGCATTCCCCCGGGGGCGTCACCCTGGTCGCGCCGGGAGCGGCTTTCTGCGGCGATCTGGTCTTCCACGGTTCGGTGGGGCGCACGGACTTGCCGGGGGGGTCGGAGCGGCTCCTGCTCGACTCGATTCGCCGTCACATCCTGACGCTGCCGGACGACACGGTACTCTACCCGGGGCACGGACCGGAAACGACGGTCGGCCGCGAAAAGAAGCAGAACCCGTTCTTCAAAATCGCAGCCCGCTAGAAAACGGCCTGCTCAGTCGGTACGGTCTTCGGTCGACTCCCCGCCGGGCGGCTCCAGGTCGGTGTCTCCGTCCCCGAACGCCGCATCGGGGTCGAAGGGCGCCTCTTCCGCCGGGGAGACGTGCTGACGCTGATGCGGCCGCGAGGGCGGCTGCGTCCTCGGCGCGCGATCCTGTTCGTCGTCTTCTGCTGCCGTTGCGGGGGCCTCCGTCGTCTCCGGGCTCCGGCTCTTTCCGCGGCCCGTGCCTCGCCTGCTCCGGCGTCGCCGGCGCTTGGCGGGCCCGGTTCCGGCCTCGGCAGTCGCCCCCGCGACGGCCTCGGCCTCATCTGCGGCGGTCCCGGATCCAGGCGGGAAATCGGCAGCCGACTCCGCCCGCGGCTCCGCAGCGGCCTCGTGCTGCTGGGCGCGCAGCCGGCGCAAGAGCGAGCGTCCCTCGGGCGTGTCCCCCTGCGTGATCTCCAGAAGGGTGAGCGCCTCGGCGAACCAGGGCCGCGAGGAGATCGAGCCCCCGCGTCCGCGTCGCCGCTGCGGCTGCGTGATCCGCTGCTGCCCGGCGAGCAGCAGGACCGCTTTCTCGAGCTGGGCCCGCGGGAACTTGAGCTTCTCGAGGTCGGCGTCGAGCAACATTGCGGCGATCTTGCCGCGATCGGCCTCCGGGTCCGCGACGGCGACCGCCTCGGAGAAGAGCGGGTGGTACAGGACCGCAAGAGCCAGGCCGGCCGGGAGACCGGCCTGCGGTTTCTGGTGGGCGTCCAGCGAGACGAGGTTGCGCTGGATCTGCTCGCGCATCTGCGGGGTCGCGTACGCCCGGGCGAAGCCGGGCAGCAGTCCCTCGATCATGCCGAGTTCCGCAAGCAGCGGGAACGAGGCGGCCGCGGCCCCCTGGTTGAGCATGCGCACGAACTCGTCGACGATGCGGGGGGTGGCGGATTTCCAGATCTCCTCGCGGTGGGCCGTCATCGCCTGGCGCGTGCCGGTCTCGATCTCGAAGCCGAGGCGGGCGGCGATGCGCACGGCGCGCAGGCTGCGGATCGGGTCCTCCCGCAGCCTGATGTTCGGGTCGCCGATCGTGCGGACGAGCCGGCGCTTGAGATCCTCGAGCCCGTCGACGTAGTCGATGACCGAGAAGTCGGTGATGCTGTAAAACAGGCCGTTGATCGTGAAGTCGCGCCGCCGGGCATCCTCCTCGGGCGTGCCGAACGTGTTGTCGCTCTTGATCAGCAGGTCGATGTCGTCCGAGAAACCGGTCTGCTTGCGGAAGGTCGAAACCTCGATCGCCTTGCCGCCGCGGAACAGGACGTGGGCGAGGCGGAACCGCCGGCCGATGAGACGGCAGTTGCGGAACAGGTTCTTGATCTCCTGCGGATGGGCCGACGTCGCGATGTCGAAATCCTTCACGATACGGTCCAGCAGCAAATCCCGCACGCCGCCGCCGACCAGGTACGCGGTGTGGTTGTAGCGCGTGAGCCGGTTGAGCACCTTCAGCGCGTCTTCGTCGATCCGGCTGCGCGAAATCGTGTGTTCCTCGCGCTTGACGATGACGGGCGGAGGCGGAACCGCCGGGCCCGCGTGGTGAGCTCCCCGGCGCTTGCCGAAGAGCTTCTGGACGACCTTCGAGATGATTCGTCGCATCAGCGATCTGATATGTACCACGCGCGGTGGACAAAATGCAACCGGCCCCGAAGGGTTTGTGCGACAATCCGGCGCGTGACGAGAACGTTCGATGCGCGGCTGGTCAACGGGGGGTTCGGCGATCCGGCCCTCTACGTCGACTTTCTGCACGAGCGTCGGGCGCTGCTCTTCGACATCGGCGAGATCAACGCCCTGCGCCCCGGCGAGATACTTCGGGTCAGCGACATCTTCGTCAGTCACACGCACATCGACCACTTCTGCGGCTTCGACCGGTTGCTGCGGGTGATGCTCAACCGCGACCTGACGGTGAGGCTGCACGGCCCCGAAGGTCTCATCGCGAATGTCGCGGGCAAGCTCGCCGGCTACACCTGGAACCTGGTGGACAACTACCGGCTGCGGCTCCAGGTGCAGGAGATCGGTCCGCGCCGGGTGCGCCGGGTGACCTTCTCCTGCCGCGACCGCTTCCGGGCGCGCACCGCGGCGCGTGAGGCGCCGTTTGCCGGGGTCGTCAGGGCGGAGCCGGCCCTGGTGGTCGAGGCCCGCCTCCTCGACCACGCCGTGCCCTGTCTCGGTTTTCGGCTGCGCGAGCGGGTGCGCTTCAACGTCAACGGCGAGCGGCTGCGCCAGCTCGGCTGGGAGGTCGGCCCCTGGCTCGGGCGCGTCAAGGCGCTGCTCCACGCCGTCCGGCCCGGGGAGACGCCGGTGCGGGTCCCGGTCAGCGAAGGCGGGACGGTCCGGCTGCGCAGCCTGTCGCTGGCGCGCATCGAGCGGGAGGTGATTCTCGCGACGCCCGGCGCGACTCTGGCCTACGTCACGGACATCCGGCGCTCGCCGGAGAATGACCGGCGCGTTCTCGAACTGGCGGCGGGGGCCGATCATCTGTTCTGCGAGGCGGCTTTTCTCGATCGCGATGCCGACCACGCGCTGCGCAAACACCACCTGACGGCGCGACAGGCCGGGGAGCTCGCGCGACGGGCCGGCGCGAGGCGGCTGACGGTCTTTCACTTCTCGCCCAAGTACGAGCGCGAGGAGGCGCTGCTGCGCGCCGAAGCCGCGACCGCGCACGGGGCCGGCCCCTGTTTCAGCTGACGACGGGTTGATTCAATCCGGGCCCGGGCGTCTCGCAGTGCCCGCCGAGCGTCCGGCAAGTTCCGCGCGGAGACGTTCGAGGTCCCGGAGATCTTCGCCGAGCCGCAGTTTCGTCGCGTAGATCAGGACCGTGAGCGGCTGTTTCTCCGCGGGGGTCAGCTTCGCGGTGTTCATGCGCACCCCGAGGCTGGCTTGCGCCGTCACGATGTCGCGGAGCAGCGGCAACAGTCGGTCCGCGGCCGGCAGGATCCCGGACGCAGCACCGGCCTCCGGATCGGGGTTGTCGCCGCATTCGACGGCTCTCCTCGTCTTTTCGGCCAGGACGTTCATGGCCTGCTGCAGGTCGCTCTTCAGCGGGCGTCTGCGCACCGCTTCGAGCTTGCTCCTGAAATCCCGCAGCGAGCCGGCGGTCTTCCGCAGCGCGCCGCAGAGCTTCGCGTGCAGCTCGGGCGTGGGCAGGCCGGCGATCTCGACGCCGTCGGCGGTCTTGCAGGCGAGCCGCTCCACATCCCGCTGTCGCGCCGCGGCGGGGGACAGTCCGGAGTCCGCGAACCCTCTGCGGCTGATCGCCGTGATGCCGACGATCAGCAGGCGCAGCTTCTCGAGTTCCTGCCGGGCGATTGCCTTGGTTTCTTCGGCGTTCGTGCGATTGCGGTCCCGCAGCCTTGCCGGATCGAGGCCACGGCCCTGTCCGTCGGCCGGCAGCCGCCCGGCCGGGAATCCGGGGGACGTGAGTCGATCGAGGAGCGACGCTTCGATGAGCTGGATGGAATCGGAAATCTTCATCAGCGACTTGACGACGTCCGATCTTCGCTGCTTCAGCGCTTCCAGCTCCGTGAACTCCTTGAAATCGTGGCTGCTCCTCGTCGCAAGGGCGTCCGTGCGGAGGGTCAGACACCGAAGTTCCTCCTTTGCCTCCGACCAGAGCGCGGCGAGGATTGCGTCGGCTCTCGCAGCCGCCTCGCCCAGATAGGCGTGCGCGCTCGCGAACCGTTTGCGGACCGCAGGGTTGCCGCTGTGCTTGTCGATGAAGCCGGTCAGGACATCCTTCAATGCCGCATGATCGCTGGCGATGACCGTGGCCAGCAACCAGAGGTAGTCCGCCGACCGCTCGTTGCCGCCCCCGCCGATGCGGATCGTGTCGCCGGCGAGGTAGACGAGTTGCAGCAGTTCGGCTTCGATCTCGGGAGGAGCCGGCGGGAACGCGATCCCGAAGCACTCGCTCGAGCGCTGCCTGAGGTTGGCCAGGATGCCGGCCGTCGTGCGGCAGAAGCCTTCATCGAGCGGCGCTGTCGTGGCGGTGAACTGGGCGATGTTCTCCGCGCTGGTCAGCTTCTCGGCGAGCTTGTTGGCGGGCAGGAGGTGATAGCCCATCCGCGGCGCGATGCCGAGTTTGATCCGCAGCATTGCCGCGAGCTGGACGGTGTCGATGCCGTCGATCTCGATCTTCCGCTGCCGGCATTCCTCGATGAGCCTCGAAACCTCGGCCGATGACGGCGAGCGGAAGATCCGCCTTTCGACGCTGCGCGAGCGCCAGCACGAATACGGCATGAAGTAGAAGATGTCCAGGAGCTTCGCCAGGCTCGTCCCGCCGATAGAATCGCGAAATCTGCTGATGAAATCATCGCTTGCCTCGGCCAGCGGCGTGCGGATGCGGTCCCCGTCGAAGATCTCCTCTTCCCGGTGCCGGTCGAGATAGCCGTCGATCGCCGCAAAGATCACCGAGATGTTCCTGCGGCCCGTCAGCAGCAGTCGGATCTTCTCGAGGGCGAATTCCCGGCTTCGCGTTTCGTCCCGGTAGCCGGTCGTCTGCACCAGCCTGCTCTTGCGTCGCTCGAGATCCGCCTGATGCCTGGCGAGGAAGATCGCGATTTCTTCGAGCGCCAGCGCCACCCGGTTCTTGAGTTCCCGGTCCTCGGCTTCCGCCAGGACCCAGGCCCTGACCTCGCGCGCGAGCGCGCTCGCGCCAATCGCCTCTCTTGTGGCGATCACGCGCGCCCCGCCCGGCGACCGGACGCCGGACACCCGATCCGTATCAATTGCCGCGCCATCTCGCAATCACCTTGCGCCCCCAGCCGGTGTCCGTTCAGTGATCTATGTCTCATCGGTGAAGTCCGTGCGCGGCGGATGTCATGAATCGTGAGGCGGGCAGAGGGCCGGGGGCAGCCTTGGCCGACGCGTTCATTGACAGGCCCCTCGCCCGCTTACTACAATCTACAGCCCAACCATCGGGAAGGATCGTGAACGACGCATGTTCGAGCGCCTGAGTGAAAGACTCGAGTCGGTCTTCAAGAAACTGCGCGGCCACGGTTCGCTCAGCCCGGAGCTGATCAAAGCCACCCTGCGCGAGATCCGCCTCGCGCTGCTCGAGGCCGACGTCAACTACAAGGTCACCAAGGAACTCGAACGCCGGGTCGAGGCGCGGGCCTCGGGCGCGGACGTCGCCGCGAGCCTGACGCCGGCGCAGCAGGTGATCAAGATCGTCCGCGAGGAGTTGACCGAGATCCTCGGCGGCACCTGGACGCCAATCCAGTACGCGCCCGCCCCCGCGGTGACGACGATCATGCTCGTCGGCCTCCAGGGCAGCGGCAAGACGACCTCGGCCGCCAAACTGGCGCTGCGCCTGACGAAGGAGGGACGCCACCCCCTGCTGATCGCGGCCGACGTCTACCGCCCGGCGGCGCAGGAACAGCTGCGGACGCTCGGGGGGCAGGTCGGCGTCCCGGTCTTCGGGGAGCGGGGTCCCTCGCCCGTCGAACTGGCGCGCCTCGGGGTCACGCACGCGAAGCACCACGCGCTGGACGTCGCGATCATCGACACCGCGGGGCGTCTGCACGTGGACGAACAGCTGATGGCCGAACTGCGCGCCATCAAGACGGCGGTCGCGCCGTCCGAGATCCTGATGGTGGCCGATGCGATGACCGGCCAGGAGGCGGTGAACATCGCCGCCGGTTTTCACCAGGAGGTCGGTCTGACCGGGGTGATCCTGACGAAACTCGACGGCGACGCCCGCGGCGGCGCCGCGCTCTCCATCCGCTCGGCGCTCGGTGTGCCGCTCAAGTTCGTCGGCGTCGGCGAACGCCCGGAGCAGTTCGAGCCCTTCCACCCCGACCGGATGGCGCAGCGCATCCTCGGCATGGGGGATGTGCTGACGCTGATCGAGCGCGCCGGGGAGAGCGTCGACCGCGAACAGGCGCAGGAACTCGGCCGCAAGCTGCGCAAGAAGGGGGAGCTCGACCTCGAGGACTTCCGCCAGCAGCTGCTGCAGGTGCGCAAGATGGGGAGCATCTCCTCGATTCTCAAGATGCTGCCGGGGGCCGCGAAGCTCAAGATCGACGAGGCCGACCTCGACGGCAAGCAGCTGGTGCAGGTCGACGCGATCATCTCCTCGATGACGCCGCTCGAGCGCCACAAGCCGCAGATCATCTCGTCGAGCCGCCGCCAGCGCATCGCGAAGGGCAGCGGCACGACGGTCACCGACGTCAACCGCCTGCTCAAGCAGTTCACGCAGGCGCAGCGGATGATGAAACAGGTCTCGAAGATGACCGCGGGCGGCCGCGGCGGCAAGGGGCGTCCCCGGATGCCCTGGGGGTGAGCCGGTCCTGGCGGAACCCGCGGCCCGGCCGCCGTATTTGACGGCCGGTGGCCGTTCTGTGGTATAAAGAAGATTCAATCAAGGAGGTGTGGACGTGGGACTCAGCATCAGACTGAAGAGACTGGGGTCGAATCAGAGGCCCTTCTACCGGGTGGTCGTGTCCGACAGCCAGTGTCCGCCCAAGGGGCAGGCGCTCGAGGGGATCGGCTCCTTTGACCCGCTCGCCAAGGACCAGCCGCTGCGGATCGACACCGCCCGGGTCGCGGAGTTGCGCCGTCACGGCGCGACGATCTCCTCGACGGTGGCGCGGCTGCTCAAGCGGGCGGCCGAACTCCAGAAGGTTTGAAGCGGCGCTGCGCCTGCTCTCCCTTGAGCGAGGACCAGAAGGAGACTGACGGATGAAGACGCTCGTGGAACAGATCGCCAGGACGCTCGTCAACAATCCCGATCAGGTCGTCGTGACCGAAACCGCGAGCGAGAGGACCACGGTCATCGAGCTTCGGGTCGCCGTGGACGATCTGGGGCGGGTCATCGGCAAGGAGGGCCGGACGGCGAAAGCCATCCGGACCATCCTCAACGCCGCCGCCACCCGCGAGAACCGCCGGGTGGTCCTCGAGATTCTGGAGTAGCGGGATCGCGTGAGTCCAGACCGGGTTGACCCCCGCGGCGACCTCGTCACGGTGGGGCTCGTCGCCACGGCGCACGGCATCCGCGGCGAAGTCGTCGTGCACCCGCTCACCGACGACCCCGGGCGCTTCAGCGCGGGGGAGACGCTGCTGCTCGAGGCCCCCGGCCTTCCGGTGAGTCCGCGGCGCATCCTCGGCTCCCGGATGCACCAGCAGCGCTATCTTCTGCTTCTCGAAGGGGTCCCCGACCGGACGGCCGCCGAGGCCCTGCGCGGGGGACGGCTGTGCGTGCGCGAGGCGGACCTGCCGGCGCTGCCTCCCGGGGAGGTCTGGCTTCACAATCTGCCCGGCATGGCGGTGGAGACCGAGCAGGGTGAATCGCTCGGCACCGTGCACCAGGTGCTCGAAACCGGCGAGGATCGCCGGGTGCTCGTCGTGCACGGGCCGCGGGGCGAGGTGCTGGTGCCCTTCATCGAGCAGTTCGTGCTCGCCATCGACCGGGACGCGCGCCGCATCAAGATCAGGCTCCTCGAGGGCCTGCTGCCCTGACATGGAACGATCAGGCTGCTCAAGAGGGTCCAGATGCAGAATGCGCGACAGGGGAATGCCGGGCGGGGTTCAACCCCGCCCCTACGACGAATCCGTGTTTATCCAGGCGAAGGGTACACCCCCGCATACGTAGGGAAAAGGTTCGCCCCTGCAGATGTAGGGGAGGGGTTCACCCCCTCCCGCTCGGGAAACGGTCCCTTGACCATGGTCTGCTGATGCGGATCGACGTCCTGACGATTTTTCCGGCGTTCTTCGAGTCTCCGCTGCGCGAGGGCATCATTCACCGCGCCTGCGATCGGGGGGTGCTCGACATCCGCGTCCACGACCTGCGCGGCTGGACCCTCGACCGGCACCGGGTCACGGACGACGCCCCGTACGGCGGCGGCGCCGGCATGGTCATGAAGCCCGAGCCGCTCTTCGCGGCGATCGAAGAGCTGAAGGCGCAGAGTCCCGGGGCGACCACGGTCCTGCTCTCACCGCAGGGACGCGTCTGGAACCAGTCGCTGGTGCGCGAGTTCGGGGCGCGCCCCGGCATGATCCTGGTCTGCGGCCGCTACGAGGGGATCGACGAGCGGGTGCGCGCCGCGCTGATCGACGAGGAGATATCGATCGGCGACTACGTGCTCGCCGGGGGCGAGAGCGCGGCGATGGTGCTCGTGGAGACGGTGGCGCGTCAGGTTCCCGGGGTGGTCGGGCAGGCCGAATCGGTCGAGCAGGACTCCTTTTTCGCGGGCCTTCTCGACCACCCGCACTACACGCGCCCGCCGTTGTTTCGCAACCTCGCTGTTCCCGAAGTGTTGCTGTCGGGGGACCATGCCGCGATCACCCGCTGGCGCCGGCGCGAGGCGCTGCGCCAGACGCTGCGCAAGCGGCCGGACCTGCTCGCCGCCGCCGAACTCGGCCCGGAGGACATCAAACTGCTGGACCAGTTCAGAATCGCGGGTGAGCGCGATGGCTGAGCGCCCGCGGGTCGCCCTCGCCCTCGTGCACTACCCAGTCATCCGCGACCGCATCGGCGGTGTCGGGGCAACCTCCGTGACGCCGCTCAATATCCACGATCTGGCGCGCGCGGCGCGCACCTACGGCGTGGCGCCGCTGTACGTCGTCACCCCGCTGTTCTCGCAGCAGGCGCTCGTCGGGCGGATTCTCGCCCACTACCGCGAGGGATACGGCGTCGCGGCCAACCCGACCCGCGCGGAGGCGTTGCGGGACGTCGTGCTTTCGGGGTCGATCAATGAGGCGCTGGACGATCTGAACCGGCGTGCCAAGGGCCCGCCGGCGGTGGTGGGGACGGCAGCCCGGCAGGGGCCGAAAAGCATCGATTATCCTGACCTTGCGGCGATGATGCAGGAAGCAACCCGGCCCTGGCTGCTGCTCTTCGGCACCGGATCGGGGCTCGGCCCCGACGCGGCGGCCCAGTGCGATTTCTTCCTCGGTCCGGTGCGGGGTCCGGGCGAGTTCAACCACCTCCCGGTCCGCTCCGCCGTGGCCATCATACTTGACCGTCTCTTTGGAAGATGACATAATCCCCAAGTTTACCGTGAGTGTGACTGGCCTACAGAGGAGATTTGACATGGACATCATTCGCGAACTCGACAAGGACACCCAGCGCGAGGACATTCCGCCGTTCCGTCCCGGGGACAGCGTCAAGGTTCACACCAAGGTCGTGGAAGGCGAGAAGGAGCGGATCCAGATTTTCGAGGGGCTCGTCGTGCGCATGCGCAGTGCCGGCGCCGGCAGTTCCTTCACGGTTCGCAAGCTCTCCTACGGCACCGGGGTCGAGCGCATTTTTCCGCTGCACAGCCCGATGCTCGGCAAGATCGAGGTCATGAAGTCGCGCAAGGTGCGCCGCTCCAAGCTCTACTTCACCCGCGACCTCGTCGGCAAGGCCGCCACGCGCTTCTAGCAGCAGGTCGCTGAATAAGGCCCATCTGCTGCGGGAGGGGGTGAACCCCTCCCCTACGAACAGGGATGGGCGCCGGTGGTCGTAGGGGCGGGATTCATTCCCGCCCGAGTACCGTACGCGCCGTTCGTCGGATTTTCGTGGGCCTCTTACCGGGACCTTTCTGGATAGCCAGCACCTCTCATGTGGTATCAGTGAGCAGGGGACAGGGGTGAAATCCGTCCCCGGCCCCCCCACAGATCTCTGGACGTTCGAACGGGGGGTGCGCAGGCGCGGGTTCGAGTTGATCGCGGGGGTCGACGAGGCCGGCCGCGGCCCGCTGGCCGGACCGGTCGTTGCCGCAGCCGTCGTCTTTCCCGCGCGGTTCACCCATCCCCGGATCGATGACTCCAAGCGTCTCGACGCCCGCCGGCGCGAGGCGCTGGTCCCCGTCATCACCGCCGCGGCCGTCAGTTGGGCGGTCGCCGAGTCGTCCGAGACCGAGATCGACGCGATCAATATCCTTCAGGCGACCCTGCGCGCTATGGAGCGGGCGGTCGCAGCCCTGCGGGTCGCGCCGGATTATGTCCTCGTCGACGGCTCGATCATGCCGCAGCTCCCCGTCCCCGGGGAGGCCGTGATCGGCGGCGACGGCCGCGTCGCCTGCATCGCGGCCGCCTCGATCCTCGCCAAGGTGCACCGCGACCGGCTGATGCGGGAGCACCACGAGCGCTGGCCCGTCTACGGCTTCTCGAGCAACAACGGGTACGGCACCGCGGCACACCTGGCTGCGCTGGCCGAGCAGGGCCCCTGTCCGATCCACCGCAGGTCCTTCAGGCCAGTGCGCCCCTGAGTCTTCGCGCATCTTCCCTCAGTGACGCCCCCGCCGCCTCGCCGGTCCCGATTATTCGGAACGGAGAGGCTGATCAAAAGGGTCAAGGTGCAAGGCGCCCGACGAAGGAGCGACTGAGACGGCCTGGTGGCCGTCGCACAGGCACCACCCACTCGCTGCGCTCGCAGGTGGCAGGGCCGGCACCGCCGCAGATGGACCCTTTTCAGCGGCCGTAATCACAATTCCACCCGCGTGACGACGCCGTGGAGCTTATTCGGCGGCAGGTCGTAGAAGCGCACGATGGTCGGCGTGTTCTTCTTGATGAACGAGAAGACGTGCCAGAACGGGTTCGTCGTCTGAATCTCCTCGACGCCGTAGAAGATCACCTTCTCGACGATGCCCGCTTCCTGCAGCACCTCCTCGACGTCGACCCGCTCCAGGTAGCCGCACTGTATCTCGAAGCACCGCAGCCCCTCGGCGAGCGGCGCCTTGAAAAAACCGGTGATGCCGTCCGGGTCCGGCCGGCGCACGATCGAGACGATGATGTTGTCCTCGTAGATGATGTTGTTCTTGAAGATCGTGTGCACCATGTACGGCGGCGCGGTCAGGGCGTCGCGGGCGAAGAAGAGCGCCGTCCCGGAAATCTTGCTCAAACCGCGGTAGAGTTGGGTGAAGGAGAGCAGGAAGACGTCCATCGGCAGCGGGCGCAGCGCGAAGTAGAGTTTCTTCTGGCCGGCGCGGTAGACGAGGATCACCGCGAGCGGCAACGCCGCGATCACGAGCGACCAGTAGCCGCCGTGCGGGATCTTCGTGGTGGTCGACAGCAGAAAGACGATATCGATCAGGGCGACGAAGGCGGCGACCCCCGCACGGACCGGCTGGCGCCTGCGCGCGAAAATCCAGGTCATCATGATGCCCGTGATCGTCATGGTGCCGGTCACCGCGAGGCCGTACGCGGCGGCGAGGTTGTGGGACTGTTGAAACAGGACCATCACGCCGAGGACCGCCAGCAGCAGGAACCAGTTCGCCGCCCCGATGTAGATCTGCGACTGGCGCTCGTGCGAGGTGTACTTGACCTTGAGCATCGGCAGGATGCGGGTCGTGATCCCCTGGTAGACGATCGAGAACATGCCGCTGATCATCGCCTGCGAAGCGATGACGGTCGCCGCCACGCTCAGCAGCAGGAAGGGGATGTAGAGCAGCGGCGCCTGGTCGAAAACCATCTGGAAGAGCACGTTCGTGGCGTTGGGGTGGCCGATCACGTACGCGCCCTGGCCGAAGTAGTTGATCACGAGCGCGACGAAGACGAACGACCAGGCGTGGATGATGTGTTCGCGCTTGAGATGGCCCATGTCCGCGTAGAGCGCTTCGCCGCCGGTGGCGCAGAGGATGACTTCCGAGAGAATGAGGAACCCGGCGAGCCCGCTCTCGGCGAGGAAGCCGACCGCGTGCAGCGGGTTGAGCGCCCGCAGCACCCCGGGGAGGTGCGCGATCGAGGCGAGGCCGGAGACCGCGAGCACGGAGAACCAGACGACCATCAGCGGGCCGAACCAGATCGCGACCTTCTCGGTGCCGCTGCGCTGGATGGAGAAGAGGGCGATCGCGATGCCCGCCGCCAGCGCCACGAGCGTGCGCGTGCCGACCTGCCCGAAGCCGGGGACGAGCAGCAGCCCCTCCACCGCCGAGAGGATGGAGATCGCCGGGGTGATCACCCCGTCGCCGATGATCAGCGAAATGCCGAGGTAGGTCAGGGCCGTGACGAAGGCCGCCTGCCTGCCGCTCTTGAGCAGCGGCATGAGAATCTCGCTGAGCACGATCGTGCCGCCCTCGCCGTGCTTGCCGAGGCTCATGGCGAGCCAGGCGTATTCGACGGTCACCAGCAGGATCAGCGTCCAGACGATCAGCGAGAGCACGCCGAGGATGTGCGCCTCGGTCGGGACCGTGAGCGCCACGACGACGGTCAGCGTGTAGATCGGGCTCGTGCCGATGTCGCCGAAGACCAGGCCGAGCGCCCGCAGGACGCCCGCTCCCCAGGACGTGCTCTGTGTCATGCAGTCGTCTCCTTGCCGGCGGGGGTCGAACCCGCCCCTACAGTTCGACCCGGGTGACGACGCCGTGCAGCTTGTTCGGCGGCAGCTCGTAGAACTGCACGATGTTCGGCGTCAGCTTCTTGATCGCGGCGAACAGGGTCCAGACCGGGTTGCGCGTGTGGATCTCCTCGACGCCGTAGAAGATCGTCTTCTCGTTGATCCCGGCCTCCTTGAGGACCGCCTCGACGTCGATGACCTCCATGTACCCGCACTGGATCTCGAAGAAGCGCAGGCCCGGGGCGATGGTGACGTCGGAGGGGCACACCGTCTCCGCGCAGGGGTCGCCCGGGTTCCGGAAGAAACCAGCCGCCCCGTACGGGTCGGGCCGGCGCACGATCGAGACGATGATGTTGTCCTCGTAGATGATGTTGTTCTTGAAGATCGTGTGGACGATGTACGGCGGGATGGCCAGGCTGTCCTTCGCGAAGAAGAGCGCCGTGCCGCCGATCTTGCTCAGGCCGGCGTAGAGTTGCCGGAACGAGATCAGGAAGACGTCCAGCGGCAGCGGGCGCAGCTCGCGGTAGAGCTTCTTCTGCCCTTCGATGTAGACGATGATCATCGTCAGCGGGATCGCGGCGATGATGATCGACCAGTAGCCGCCGTGGGGGATCTTGTAGATGCACGAGAGGAAGTAGGCGAAGTCCACGACCGTGATGACGGCGGCGATCAGGGCCCGGCCGCGCTTGTGCTGGAGCCAGAAGATGAAGGTCATGAAGGTGCCGGTGATGGCCATGTCTCCGGTCACGGCCAGCCCGTAGGCCGCGGCGAGGTTCTTCGACTGCTGGAAGACCGAAATGATGAACAGCACCGCCAGCAGCAGGAACCAGTTCACGAAGCCGATATAGATCTGCGACTGGCGCTCGGTCGACGTGTAGGTGACGCTGAACATCGGCAGGATGCGGGTGGTGATCCCCTGGTAGACGATCGAGAACATGCCGCTGATCATCGCCTGCGAGGCGATCACCGTCGCGGCGACGCTCAGCAGCAGGAAGGGGATGTAGAGCAGCGGCGCCTGGGCGTAGATCATCTGGAACAGCACGTTCGTCGCGTTGGGATGCGTGATGACGTACGCCCCCTGGCCGAAGTAGTTGATCACGAGCGCGACGAAGACAAACCCCCACGCGGCGCGGATGTGCTTGCGCGTCAGGTGGCCCATGTCCGCGAAGAGCGCTTCGCCGCCGGTGGCGCAGAGGATGACCTCGGAGAGGATGAAGAAACCGGCGAGTCCGTTCTCGACGAGGAAGGTCACCGCGTGCCAGGGGTTGAGGGCCTGCGCGACGGCGGGGGCGTGACTGATGGAGACGAACCCCGAGACGGCCAGTACCCCGAACCAGATCAGCATCAGAGGGCCGAACACCCCGGCCACCCGCTCGGTCCCCCGGCGCTGCACCGAGAAGAGGGCGATGGCGATCAGTCCCGCGACCGCCATCAGGACCTTCGTCGACGTGGTCTCCAACCCGGGGATCAGCAGCAGACCCTCGACCGCGGAGAGGATGGAGATCGCCGGCGTGATGACGCCGTCGCCGATGAGGAGCGAGATCCCGATGTAGCCGAGGAAGGAGAAGAAGGCCGCCTGACGCCCGGATCTCACCAGCGAGACGAGGAGCTCCTTCAGGACGATCGTCCCGCCCTCGCCGCGGGTGCCGAGGCTCATGGCGAGCCAGGCGTACTCGACGGTGACCAGGAGGATCAGCGTCCAGAAGATCAGCGAGAGTACGCCGAGGACGTGCGCCGCGGTTGGGGACGTGAGCGCCAGCACCACCGTGAGGGTGTAGATCGGGCTGGTCCCGATGTCGCCGAAGACCAGGCCGAGCGCCCGCAGGATGCCGGTTCCCCACGAGGTCTTATGCGCCACGTGAAGCCCCCTCGCGGCCGATCAGCAGGACGACGGTCTTCATGGGAGAGGAAGTGTACGGCAGGCGCCACCCGTCCGCAAGCCGCTTGATTTTTCATGGCGTGTGGCTACACTCTGCAGGTTCCGCGCGCGATGTGGGCAGGTCGAGGCGGCTCTCGAACGAGAGGTGGAATGGTGGTTCGCAGGGTTGCGGTTCTGGCTCTCGTCGCCGCATTCGCCGTCGCCTGGTGCGGGTGCGGGGCGGGAGGCGGCGGCACGGAGCGCCGGGTCCGGCTTCCGGCCGAGCTGCCGTCGGACGTACCGCTGCCGCAGGGCGCGCGGCTGCGTTCGGCGCGGGACCTCGGCAGCAAGGGGCTGAGTCTGGTCTTCGAGACCGACGAACCGGTCCTGACCGTGGAGAAACAGTTGCGGTCTCGTCTGGAGGCCGGTGGGTGGACCCTGCTCTCGGAGGTGGTCGTCGAGAACGCGGTCTTTTCGAGTTATCGGGACCGGGAGCGTTCGGTGGCCCTCGGTATCAGCAGGACGGGCGGCGTGACGGTGGTGGGATTGGCCTACCGGCAGCCGGGACCCGAACAGGAAGGAGTGCCAGGGTGAGGGTATACAGGCAGGCGTTCGCGGCGGTCCTGCTGGCCGCGGTTGTTTCGATCGTCCCCGCGCGCGCCGAGGGGCCGGCGGTGCAGGCGCCCGCGGCAGCCGCGCCCGCGGTGCCGGCGGCGGTGAACACCCGCCTCGGCGGACACTGGACCGGCGCGAAGCTGAAATGCCAGAAAGAAGTGGGCAAGCTGGTGCGCTGCGGCACGCCGGCGGCCTTCGAGATCACCTTCTCCGACGACGGCACGGGGTCGACCCCGGACGAGAACCTGCCGCAGGAGTTCGTCTGGCGCTGGCTGGCCACGAACGAGATCGGCATGAAGCCGAAAGCCGGCGGCGAAGAGACCAAACTCTTCGCCGTCGAGCACGAGGAGGAGACGATCCTGACCTTTCAGGCCTACGTCTATCTGCCGACGGCCGACCCGACCGCGCCGGTGGAGGTGCGCTACATCCACTACGTCTTCGACGTCAATCGCGCCGAGTAGGCGCGGCGGCAGGTGGAGCCAGTGGCGGGAGGGGGTCCGGCGATTTTTCGCATCGGTCTGGTCCAGATGCGCGTGGGTGAGGATCCCGCCGCGAATCTCGCGCGGGCGATCGAGCTGATCGGTGACGCGGCCGGCCTCGGGGCGGTTCTCGTCTGCCTCCCCGAGCTGTTTCGCACCCCGTATTTCTGCCAGCGCGAGGATGTCTCCTGCTTCGATCTCGCTGAGCCCGTTCCCGGCCCGAGCACCGATGCCCTTGCCGAGGCGGCGCGGCGCCACGGGGTCGTCGTCGTCGCTTCACTCTTCGAGCGGCGCGCTCCCGGCATCGCCCACAATACCGCCGCGATCATCGACGCCGACGGCTCCCTGGCCGGAATCTACCGCAAGATGCACATCCCCGACGATCCCGGCTACTACGAGAAGTATTACTTCACGCCGGGCGATCTCGGGTTCAGGCCCGTCGACACCCGCGTCGGGCGCATCGGCGTGCTGGTCTGCTGGGACCAGTGGTTCCCGGAGGCGGCGCGGCTGATGGCGCTCGCCGGCGCCGAGGTGCTCCTCTACCCGACGGCAATCGGCTGGCACCCCGCCGAGAAGCAGGCCGAGGGCGAGGCGCAGCGCGATGCCTGGCGCACCGTGCAGCGCGGCCACGCGATCGCCAACGGCGTGTATCTCGCAGCGGTCAACCGCGTCGGCCTCGAGCGACCGGAGCCGTCGGCCGCCGGCCTCGAATTCTGGGGCACCTCATTCTGCTGCGACCCGCAGGGGGTGCTGCTCGCCGAGGCGGGGACGCAGCAGGAGGAGATCCTCATCGTCGAGATCAACCGGGCGCGCCTCGAAGAGGTCCGGCGCAACTGGCCCTTCCTGCGCGACCGGCGCATCGACGCCTACGCCGGCCTCACGCAGCGCTTCCTCGACGAGTCCGGTCGGAAGTAATCTGCATGCCGCCGCACCCGAAAAGGACCCAGGTGCAAGGCGCGCAAATCCTGAGGAATGAGGCGTACGAGTCCGTACGCCGCAGTGACGAAGGATGCAGCGCAACGCCGCAGATGGGTCCTTTGCGGGCGCGGCGGCGGATGCCGGGGGAGTGGGAGGGGCATGAGGCCACCTGGATCAGCTGGCCGCGCAACGCCTCGGACTGGCCCGGCAAGTTCGGCGCCATTCCCTGGGCCTTCGCCGAGATGGCCCGGCGGATCGCCGTGGGCGAGATCCTCCGCGTCATTGTCGCAGACGCGACGCACGAAGCGCGCGCCCGCCGGGTGCTCGAACGCGTCGGCGTCGACGCCGAACGGGTGGAATTCTTCCGCATCGCCTCCGACCGCGGCTGGACGCGCGACACCGGGCCGATCACGGTGCTGCACGGCGCGCGCGGCGAGGCGGAGGTCGTGCGTTTTCGCTTCACCGCCTGGGCCCGCTATCCGGACTGGCGCCGCGACGACGCGGTCGCACCGAAGGCCGCCGCGGCGCTCGGGCTGCCGCTGGTCGCCGCCACGCATGCGGGGCGTCAGGTCGTCCTCGAGGGCGGGGCGGTCGAAGTCAACGGGAAGGGCACGCTGATCACCACGGAGGAATGCCTGCTCGACCCCGGCGTGCAGGTGCGCAATCCGGGCTTCGGCCGGAGCGACTACGAAGAGATCTTCGAGCGCTGGCTCGGCGCGAAGAACGTGATCTGGCTGGGACGGGGAATCGCCGGCGACGACACCCACGGGCACATCGACGATCTCTGCCGCTTCGTCGGCCCGCGCACCGTCGTCGTCTGCGAGGAGACGAACGCCGCCGATGCCAACTACGCGGCGCTCGCCGAGAATCGCGAGCGGCTCGCATCGGCGCGGCTCGAGGATGGGTCGAAGCTCGAAGTCGTGGGGCTGCCGCTGCCCGCCCCGCTGCACTTCGACGGGCAGCGGCTGCCGGCTAGTTATGCCAATTTCTACATCGCGAACGCGGCGGTGCTCGTGCCGACCTTCAACGACCCGATGGACCGCGTCGCGCTCGGCATCCTCGCGGAGCTCTTCCGCGACCGGCCCGTGATCGGCATCCACGCGGTGGATCTGGTCTGGGGGTTCGGCACGATTCACTGTTTAACTCAGCAACACCCCGCGCCGGGTTCCTGAACAAGTACCGTCCTCGGCGCAGGAGGGGGTGATCCCCTCCCCTAAACCCGAACGAGTACATCGTAGGGGTGTTGTTTCCCCTCCCCTACACCCGAACGAGTACATCGTAGGGGCGGTTGATCCCCTCCCCCACACCCGAACGTTTGCATCGTAGGGGCGGGGTTGATCCCCGCCCGACGTCCATTGGCTGAAGTGTGTGCACAAGACTCCCTGCCTGGCCAGGCCATCGGGCTGGTAATCACACGGGCACTCAGGTAATGTACCGCCCCATGCATCGAGCTTCCCTTTTGTTTCTGGTCATCGTTGGGATGAGCTTCTTCCCGTGGCCCGCTTTGGCGGAGGAGTGCCTTGACTGCCACGAGCTGTCCGCGATCTCGCCCGGCGGCACCGTGGTGCACCCGCCCTTCGGCGAAAAGGACTGCGGCTCCTGTCACGCCGACCATGGCGACCAGGAGCGGCTGGTGCTGACCGAGGAGGGCAACGCGCTCTGCGCCCAATGCCACGAGTTCGTCGAGGGGAAGTTCCTCGCCGCCCATCGCAAGATCGTGCCGACCGGCAAGGCGCCGTGCATCGGCTGCCACGACCCGCACCGCTCGCCGAACAAGCGCCTGCTGCGCAGCGAGCTGCACGCGCCCGTGAAGGCCGGGACCTGCGAGAAGTGCCATCGCAGCGACGGCAAACTTCGCATTCCGATCAATCGCGACTTCTGTTTTCTCTGTCACGAGCGGGCGGCATTCGCGCGCGCGGTGGCGCACGACCCGGTGAAGAAAGCCCTCTGCCTCGGCTGCCACGACCCACACGGCGGCGGACGGATCCGGCTGCTCAAGGGCGACTACACGCTCGAGCGCGAGGCGCTGCACGGGGAAAAGGACTACGGCTTTTGCCTGGGATGCCACGAGCGCGCGCGGCTTCTCGAGGGGACGGGCGGGGGCAAAACGCGCTTCAGCGACGGCGCGCGCAACCTGCACGCGCTGCACGTTCTCGTCGAAGGGCGGCGCTCCGAGAAGGCCGCCGGCGAGAAGGGTCTGACCTGCCGCACCTGTCACGAGGCGCACTCGGCCAACACCGCGGCGCTGACCCGCACCGAACTGGATTGTGGCGCCTCGCTCTGCATGAAGATGGAGTACCGCCGCAGCGACGAGGGCGGGGAGTGCATGGCCAGCTGCCACGGCGAGAAGGTGCGGTACCAGCGTACTGCCGTGCCGGCCCCCTGATCGCCTCGGACCTGAGATCCACTTCATCCGGCAATTCGTGCTTCGTAGCACTGTCCGGGTGAGGACTTGCCCAGGGTAATTCGCAGTCGATGTGGTCTCCTTCCCGGAGGCCGACGCCGGGTCTGTGGCTCGCGCTCCGGCGGGGTTTCACCCGCGGAATTACCGTGAAGACCCCATAGCCTCCCCCGAGACGCCGGCGTACGTTGGCAGTCATGGGAAGAATCGCGAAAGCGCAGCGATCCATGTGCCGGCGGTCGGCCGGTGCCGGGGACGCTCCGGGAGAAGCGCCCGGGCAGGGGTCCTTCGAGTCGGCGGCCCTCGCGATCCACGTCGTGAACGCGGAAGGGTTGATCGTGGAGGTGAATCGCGCCTTCGAGATCATGTTCGGCGCCTCGCGACGCCTCTTCCTGGGCAAGCACAACGCAATCCTCGGCGTCGGCCCCGCAGCCGCCGGTTTGCGTCTCCTGGACGGGATCCGTTCCGGCGTCAATCAGCAGGGCATCTGGCATGGGACGCTGCAAAGCGAGCGCTTCTGCGGCACGCACTTTCAGTCACGGGCGCATGTCTACCCGATGCGTGTTGGTGAGCGGCCTTACCTGGTCTTCTTCCAGGAGGAACTCCACGTCGCCGCGAAGGCGCAGGCGCCACAGGCGTTTCGGGCGCGGGAACCGGCGCTCGCCGCAATGACTTGATAGGGGATTGTGCCGGCGGTGCCGGCGCCGGTCCGGTTCGGCCGGGCGACTCAACAGCAACGGGAGCGCGCCATGGAACAGGGTGAGAGCCAACAGCTGGCCGGGACCGCGACGATGTGGCTCACGAAACCTTTCTCCCTCCTCGACGAAGTGGAGCGTGAGTTCGGAGAAATCTTTCGTGCGCCTCTGACCCCGGTCGGCGGCGTGGCATCGGCGGCGGCAGGCGCGCCTCTGGCGATTGAGCCGAGCTTTGACATCTGCGAGGACAACGGCAATGTCGTCGTCAAGGCCGAACTCTCCGGGGTCGCGAAAGAAGATCTCGAGCTCAAGATCGCGGAGAACATTCTGACGATTTCGGGGTCGAAGAAGAGGGAGCGCTCCTTCGCAGCGTTCAGCCGCTCTTATAGACTGCCGGCCCCGGTTCAGGCCGACAAGGTCAAGGCACGGTTCAAGGAGGGGGTTCTGGAAATCGTGATCCCCAAGACCGCGAAAGAGCTGCGCAAGGAGAGGCAGATCCGGATCGAATAACCCCGCGGGGCGGCGCCTCCCCGCCCCCATGCAGGTCAAGCCGGCTGCGGGAACCCCAAGCCCGTAGCCGGTCTCGAATCAGTTCCAGAATCCTGGCCCCGGTCCTTGGTCGAGGTGACTGCGGCGTACCCGTGGCGGCTCTTTCCGAGCCTGCCGGTGACCGTGAGCCAGATGAGGAGGCCGAGCAGCGCGAGAACCAGAAGCAGCAGCAGGGAGGGGCGCGCCGGCTTCAAGGCAGGCGACCCCCGGCTGGCGGCAGAAGTTCCCTGCGGGCAACGAGCAGGAAGACGCGCCCCTGCTGTTTGAAGGGACCGGCGATCAGCTCTGCCGGCGCTCCCGTGCCCCAGAAGATGTCGACCCGGCCGTGCCCGGCGATCGCGCCGCCGGTATCCTGCACCACGCCGAAGCGGCGCACCGGCACCGGGTCGGGCGCGCCTGGCGTCGCCGCGGGCGGCAGCGTCGTCTCGATCCAGGCGATCCCGCCTTTCGGTGCGAGGCGGGCGTCCATCGCCAGCGAGCGCCCCGGGGTCAGCGGCACCTGGATGTTGCCGAGCGGCCCCTCCTCGACGCGACGGAAGAAGGTGTAGCTCGGGTTGTAGTCGAGGACCTCGCGGACCTGCCCGGGGTGCTCGCGCAGCCAGGCCTTGAGTGCCTGCAGCGACATCTGCTCCGGCGGGATCCGGTCGCGCAGCAGTTTGCCGATCGCGCGGTAGGGGTGGCCGTTCTGGTCGGCGTAGTTCACGCGCAGCAGCGAGCCGTCCTCCAGGCTGATCAACCCCGAGCCCTGGATCTGCAGGAAGAAGAGTTCGACCTCGTCGGCGACCCAGGCCAGCGGCACGGCGCGTCCGGCCAGCGCGCCCCCGAAGCTGATCCGGTCGCGGTCGTCGTAGGGGACGAGCTTTCGTCCCTGGAGTTTGCCGCGCAGGCTCCGGCCGCGCAGTTCGGCGGGAAGCAGTCCGCCGTCGACGTACGGGGCCAGATCGAGCGTGATCAGGTCGGCGGGGACGCCGTACAGCGGCGCCTGGAAGCGCTCCGAGCCCGTCAGGCTGCCGGGGAGCACCGGCTCGAAATAGCCGGTGAAGAAACCCGCGCCGCGTTCGTTGCGGCTCTCGAAGAAGAGGAACTTCTCGCGGATCGCGGCATCGCGCGCCTCGCCCGCGGTCTCCTCGATGATCTGCAGGAAGAGGGCGGTCGAGGCTTCCATCTCACGGGACGAGTAGACGAGGTCTCCGTAGATGAAGGTTGCGCTCTGCGGGAGACGCCGGTAGTAACTGATCGACTGGCGCAGGGCGGGGGCGAGGCCGGTGAAGTCGGCGTCGTCGGCCAGCGGCCGTTCGCGCAGTTGCCCGGGGGGCACCGGCAGGAGTCCGGTCTGGATGCGGGGAGCCGCGCAGCCGCCCAGCAGCGTGATCAGCAGAATCGACGCGGCGGCGCACGGACGGGTCGCTGCCCGCAATCTCGTCCGGGTCATCCTTGGTGCTGGGAGGAGGAAGATTGGCGGGGCCGACGGGACTCGAACCCGATTCGATACGGTTTCAGCTGGTGCTCGATTTCTCGGGGAATTCGGGGCCGCATCGTTTCGCGCTGTAATTCTCGGGGCGAAATTGTTCCACGTGGCACCGGATAGAGTCGGAAGAAGTGGCGAGAAGTGTGGGCGCGTGGTTACAGAGTGGCGACGCGGGGTCACTCCCGCCAATAGCCATGGTGCTTCACGAACTCCCTCCCCATACCTGAGGCGTGCGGCACTGCGGGCAGATCGTCGCGTCCACGGCGATCTTGCTCTTGCAGGCGTGGCATACGCGGCGGTTGCCCTTGGCCAGATAGACGATCAGCCACCCGATCGGCCCGAGCAGTAGGCCCATGATCGCGCCGGACCACGTCTCGCCTTTATCGCGGCCGATCAGGTAGCCGATCAGGCCGGAGAAGATCCAGAAGATGAAGAACACGCCGCACCTCCCTCAATTGCAGTGGTACGTCACCGTTGAGTCCCGCCACCCGTCGAAGCAGATCACCGACCCGTCGGAGTCCGGGCCTGCCGAGCAGTTGACGCCATCGTGACCGCTGCAGGCCCCGGAGGCCGAGCAATTCGCGGAGCAGGTTGACGATATTGGCGTCTCTGGCGTGGGCGGCAAGGGCACCTTCGGGACAGGCGGCGGCGGCTCGATATTCGCATTGTTCGCCAGGACAATCTTGGTTTCGACGCGCGTCTCGAGCGCCCCTCCCTCGTCAGTCTCCCCGTAGAAGACGATGCTGGCAGTGAGTTCGGCCGCGGGCACGGCCGCCGCATCGCGGAAAGCCCCGGTGTTGACCAGCCATTGTTTCAACGAGGCCGGCGCCAACGGCAGCGAAGTGAGTATCCCGGTCGTCGTCGATCCGGCGCCCGGCGGCGGGAGGTAGAGCGTGAATTCATGATCGGATGACGGAGGAGAAAGCCCGGCCGTCCGATAGTCAATGTGGGCGCGATAGACGACAACGCCGGTGCTGCCTGCCGCCTGACCGGCGCCCTGACTGCTGTTCATGAAGGCCGCGTTCGCGAGGGTCGGCTCGCCGTTGCGTAGGTTGCCGGTCGGCACAGTCTCTCCGAAGCCAAGGAAGCGCAGCGCAGCCTCGTCGGGCGGCGGGCCACAGCTGGAGGCGAGCAGGGAAAGAGCGAGGGCGGCGCCGATGGCTTGCCTTCTCATCGTTTCCCGGCGCGGTATCGCTCGCGCTTCTCTGCCGCCGTCCCCGCGTCCTCGTCGGGATTCGGCGGTGCCCACGAGGTCCACGACCACACCACGCGCCCGACAACCGGCGTCTCCTGGCAGTCGGCGACCGTCACCCGGGTCTCCCGGTGCGCCCGGTTCTCCGGGATCAACACCAGCTCGTGACCGTCGAGCTCGAGGTACTTCACCGTGCAGCCGCCGTCCTGGCGCACCAGGTAGGCCCCGCGCGAGGTGATGCGTCGGTCCCCGCGGTCAACGACGGCGACCGAGCCCGGAGGGAGCACTGGCGCCATGCTGTCCCCGGCGATCCGGACGGCCACCAGGTTGGACCGGCGACCGAGCAGCGGGCCGTAGACCCACGCCCACCCCTCGACCTGGTCGGACATCACCCGGGCAGCTCCGGCGGCCACCGCGTCCTCGACCAGAGGGACGGCGCGGAAGTCCTCAGTGCGCTGGCCAGCTGCGGCCGCGGCCTGCTCGAGCGAGGAGACGAAGCGGACGACGGGCTGCGGGAGTTCGTCGGGGGAGAGGCACGCGGGCGGGTCGTGGCCGGTCAGAAGGTAGTCGGTGCTGACGTTGAGGGCGCGGGCGATGGCTGTCAGCACATCAACCCCAGGCCGGTTCTTGTCTCCCTCGAGGTCGTGTAGGTACCCTGCCGACGTTCCGATTTTGTCGGCCATCGCCTGAAGGGTCAATTTCTTTCCCTTTCTCGCGGCCTTTACACGGCTCCCGAAACTATTTTCGGTCATGCCGAATTTTCCTATTGACTTTTTCGGTGACGCCGAATATATTCCATTCACAACACATAGCGGGAGGGTAAAACAGCCGTGAGCAGAACGCAAGCCAGCCCAGCCGAGATCATGATTCGCAAAATCGAGCGGGGCGTGACGAACAAGACCATCGCCGCCACGCTCGGCGTCACCGAACAAGCCGTGGGTTTCGTCTTCCAAGGCCGATCACGCTCCCCTCGGTTGCGCGCCGCCATCGCCGCGGCACTCGGCTGGCCTGAGTCTCGGATCTGGCCGGACGCCCGCGGACGCAAGCCGAGAACCGAACGCCAGGCCATACAGGAGGTTGCATAGACCATGATCTGCTCGCATTGCGGGAAAGACGGGAGGACGCACAAGCACCGCCTGGTTCCCGGGCGGATGGGCGGCGAGTACGTCGCCGGAAATATTGAGAGGCTTTGCTCTAAATGTCACGGAGCTGCGGACGCAGAACTGCGCAGACGCGACGGCGTCTATCCGAGGAGTGCCGGAAAGAGAACGTGCCTCGTTTTGTCGAACCAGCAGGTCGGCTACCTTGACCGGCTCGCCGCCGACGCCCGGGACGTTACCGGCGTCGTCCTGGATCGGTCGCAGATCGTGCGCGCCCTGGTCGACGCCCTGGCCGCCCGCGGCATCAACGCCGGCAAGATCAAGAACGAAGACGACCTGCGGCGACTGGTGGCCTAGGCCATGCCGACCGCATCCCCCTACCTGACCACCCGCGAGGCCGCAGCCTATTCCCGTCTGAGCTACTGCCACTTCAAAGACCTGCAGGCCCGCGGCATCACTCCCGCGATCGGCGCCGGCCGCAAGGGTCGCCGGGTGCTCTACACGACGGCCGCGCTCGATCGGTGGCTGGCGAACCGCGGGAACAAGTCCGCGGCGCGGGTGGCCTAGCCCATGACCCTCATCTGCGGTTGCCTCCTCGCCCCCGCGACCGACACCGCGCCCGAGGTGTTCGTGCCGTGCGCCGAGCACTACTTTTACCCTGAGCAGTTCCAGCCCCGCCCCGACGCCGAGCACGCCCTCGCGAGCCAGGAGGGCCGATAGATGGCCCTGACCCGCTACACCAGCGGCTGGGGCATCATCCCCATCGGCCCGTTCTCCCCGCCCCGACGCCTGCCCGTCGAGCCCTCGAGCTACACCGCGCCGTGCGAGGGCTGCGGCCGCCAGCTCGTCATGCACGCACCCGGCACCCGGCAGACGCTCGCGCCTCCCGACACGCGCACGGGGCTCACGGGGCGGGCGCTGTGGTGGTGCGCGGAGTGCGCGGCTGCTGGGATTCATACCTCCGAATCTACCCGGCGCACTGCGTGACGGCTACTAAAGACTTGCGGAGGAATTTTCAGATGACCGACCTGAAGACCCACCTTCACGCCACGATCCACCGTCACCCGGCGAAGTCCGTCCCGCAGATCGCCGACGACCTGGGCATTTCCTCGAGCTACCTCTACCGCGCCGCGCTTCCGTGCGAGGGCGAGACGGCGACCGGGTGCCGCTTCCCGCTCGATCTGCTGATTCCGCTGGTGCGCTCGACTGGCGACTATCAGGTGCTCGATTACCTCGAGGCCGCAGTCGGCCGCGTGGCGATCGCGCTGCCGAGCGGGACCGCGGGCACGCGGGAGCTGGCCCTGCAAACCTGCCGCGTCGTCAAGGAGTTCGGCGAGACCGCCAGCGCCGCCGGGGCTGCAATCGCTGACGGCAAGGTGACGCGCCGGGAGGCCGAAGTCGTGGAGCGCGAAGCCCTCGAGGCCGTCCGCGAGATCATGGCGCTGGTTGAGGCTGTGAAGGCGGCGGTGAAGCCATGACCGTCAACGACCACATCCGCGCCGCCGCTTCGCACCTTGAGGAAGCCCGCGCGGCCCTCCGTGCCGAGCACCAGCCGGACGGCTACGGCAGCAAGGCCCCGGCGCTGCGGTTTGTCGAGAACGCGCTGCTTGCGCTGAGTCAGGCGTGCAAGAAATGACGCTCAAGGCTCCGTTTCCCTACTTCGGCGGCAAGTCACGCGCTGCCTGCATTATCTGGGATGCGTTCGGCGTCGCACCAAACTACGTCGAGCCGTTCGCCGGATCGCTCGCGGTTCTACTCGGCCGCCCGTCCCCGCCGAAAACCGAAACCGTCAACGACCTGGATTGCTTCCTCTCGAATTTCTGGCGGGCGATCAAGAACGATCCCGCCGCCGTGGCGTCGTGGGCCGATTGGCCGGTGAATGAGTGCGATCTTGAGGCGCGGCATTTGTGGCTGGTAAACCGGGAGGACTTTCGCGTGAGGATGAAAGCCGACCCCGATTTCTACGACGCGAAGGTCGCCGGGTGGTGGGCGTGGGGCCTGTGCTCATGGATCGGCTCCGGGTGGTGCGCTGGCAAGTCGTCATGGGGCGCAGCGTTCGCCGACGGGAAGCTGGCGCATCCGCGACTGCCGGAAATGTCAGCGCGCGGAATACATACGCTCGGCAACGCCGGCCATGGCATCAACCGGCAGCTCCCGCACCTCGGCGACGCAGGGAAGGGCATCAACCGGCAGCTCCCGCACCTGGGCGACGCCGGCCAGGGCATCAACCGGAAGCGCGACGCTATCGGCGAGTATTTCCAAGCTCTCGCGGATCGGCTGCGAAACGTGCGTGTGGCCTGCGGCGACTGGTCGCGCGTGCTGACGCCGAGCGTGACGGAGCGCCACGGCATCACGGGCGTGTTCCTTGATCCGCCGTACCCGTCGAAAGATCGCGCGGAGACGTACACGGAGGATTGCCGCGAAGTGGCGCACGACGTGGCCGCGTGGGCGCGCGACAACGGCGACAACCCACTGCTGAGAATCGCGCTGTGCGGCTACGAAGGCGAGCACGAAATGCCGGCCTCGTGGGAGTGCGTGGCGTGGAAAGCGGCTGGCGGGTATTCGTCGCAGAAAAAGAAGGGCGACAACGGGAACAAGTACCGGGAGCGCATCTGGTTCTCGCCGCATTGCCTGACCGGGCAGCGGCAGCAGAGGCTCGCGCTGTGAACGAATTTCAACCACGCGCGGAGAAGGCCGCGATCACCGATGAGCTGAGCACCCCCGCCGCACCGTATGTCGTGGACAGCGTTCCGCCCGGAGCGACGACAGGCAGGAGCGGCGGGCAGCAGGAAAACAACGTCGAGAACAAAACTCCTGGCCCGGCTGGAGCAGAGGGGGGCGTTGATAAAGACGGCGCGCCCTCCGGGAAACAGAACGGCCCCGAGTGCGTGAACACCCGAGGCCGCAACCACAACCAGCAGGAGGAAATGTAGCGATGGATGATCCGAAAGTCAAACGCCGCAACAATTCGTTAACCCAGGGACAGGCAGCCCGCCTCTATCACTGGATCGAGGAATCCCCGAAGTGGTGCGCGACCGCGACGGGGAAGCAGATCGCGGCGAAGGCGTCCGAAGAACTGAAGTTCGTCGTCGCCGAATCGAACGCGAACCACGCCCGGCGCGCGCTCGGGATCAAGCGGCCGGCGAAGGTCGCGGAGGCTGTCCCGAGTGAGGCTGTGCTCCAACTGCAACACGACGTGCGCACTCTGGCGGAATACCTGCTGGCGATGAACAGCGGCGAGACGCGGAATACCTACAAGCTCATGGCAATCGTTGGCTGCTCGCCGAATCGCGCCGCCAGCCGCACGCCAACCCTCCCCGGCGTCAACGTCCCGATCGCGCCGGGGATCGCGCTGACGATGGGCGGCAGCGATCACGGCGGGCGTCAGGTGATCGAGCGTGACAGCGACGGCGGCTACAACGTGGCCGTTGGTGGGAGTCAGATGTGAACGGCGCAACCTGCAGCGTCCTCGACGACTACGCGCCCCGGCGCAAGCCGCAGTTGCCCGCCCTTCGCCGCACGCTCCCGCGTTGGGCGCGCCGGCTGCTGGTGCTCGTGATCGTCCTCGCGGCCGTCGTCGGCCTGGCGCTCGTCGTCCTCGGCGCGGCCGGGGAGTACCTCGCAGTCCGGACTGAGCGCGATGCGCTACTTGCCGACATTGGCGCGGCTGCGGACCCTGGCGTCCCGTCGGTCGGCAATCGGCTGGTGTGGGGGCCGCCGATGGTGGTGGTGATCCGTGGGGAGCAGTGGACGGTCAGGAGCGTGCTGGAGAAGGTGCCGGCGCGGGTGGCAACGAATAACAAGGGAGGGAATTGATCATTAACAACGAAGGAACGACCGCAGTTGCAAAGAAGCCGGAGACACCGCTCGATTCATTCCGCTCGATCCTGAGCCTCCAGAAAGACGCGATCGCGCAGATCATCCCGCGCGCGCTGTCGCCGGAGCGCATGGTCAAGCTGGCAATCGTCGCCGTGAGCAAGAACCCGAAGCTGGTCGAATGCACAAAGGAGTCCTTCCTCCTCGCGTTCATGCAGTGCGTGGAGCTGGGCCTTGAGCCGAACTCGCCGCTTGGCCTGGCCTACCTGATCCCCTACTACAACGGCAAGACGAAGAAGATGGAAGTGCAGTTCCAGCTCGGTTACAAGGGCCTGCTCGCCCTGATCCGTCGCTCCGAAGAGGTCGGCAGCGTCAACGCCTACGCGGTCCACAAGAACGATAAGTTCTCGATCTCTCTGGGGGACTCGCCGCACATCGAACACGAGCCGACCGTGAGCGGAGATCCCGGCGAGCTGATCGGGGCCTACATGGTCGCGGAGCTCAAGAGCGGGCAGAAGGAACGCGAGTGGATGACGCGCGCAGAGATCCTGAAGATCAAGGGGCGCAGCCAGGCGGTGCAGGCCGGCGAGAAGTTCAAGTTCAAAACCCCGTGGGACACCGACGAGGGGGAGATGTTCCGCAAGACCGTGTTGAAGCGCGGCGGCAAGCGCCTGCCGATTTCAACCGAGGTCGCGGAGGTGATCGAGCGCGAGAACCTGACGGACTACGGCGCGATAGACATGCTGCCGACGCTGCCCCTGATGCCCACGGTGATCGTTGCCGGCGAGGCGGGGGCGGGTGCCGATCCGCAGGAAGGCGGCGAGCCAGAAGCCGAACCGGAGCGCACCATCGAAGACGAGATCCGCGAGCTTGGCGAATGCCTGGGCAAGCCCGCCGCCGACATCGCGCAGGGGATCAAGGTCCACGCGAAGGCCGGGAAGTTGGAGCAGCTACGGGACCAGTTGCGCGGCGAGTATCGCGGGCAGCAGGGCGGGGAGTAGGGGTCCGATGCGCCGCGTTCTGCTGTACGACCGCCGAGACGGTTCGTGCCGGGTACAAACCTCCGAGTTTCGGACTGTCGGGGCGCAGGAGCTCTCCGACGGCTCGTGGATGCTTTGCGAGACGGCCAGCCTGCGCTTCGCCAAGTGGCTGGCCGGGGTGTTCTGCCTCGACCTGGAAGAAGTTGAGGCGCGGCCGTGACTCGCCTCCTCCACGTCACCGACTGCCTCCCCGGCCGCGACTCCCTGCAATTCGTCCCGCAGGAAGCCCTCTACCGCGGCAAGTGGGTCCACGACGCCTGTCACATCCTCGATACCGGCCGCATGACTCCCGCCGTGCGTGAGGCGGCGCCGGAGTGGTGGGGCTACGTCGAGGCGTGGGAGAAGTGCAAGCGGGAGACAGGGGCCGCCGTGCTCGTGTCTGAAAAGAAAGTCTGTGGTCGCGGCTACACGGGAACGCTGGACAAGATAATCACGATTGCCGGCGCGCGGTGGGAGGTTTGGGACTTGAAGTGCGGCGGCCCCGAAGCATGGCACGGGCTGCAACTCGCGGCCTACGAAGTATGCGTTCGCACGAGGGGTAGCGCGCTGCGGCGCCGATGCTGCCACCTGTCCGCCGACGGCACCTATCAGCTGATCGAGCACAAGGGAAAAGACGATCTACGGGACTTCTTGGCGTACCTGCGGATCGCGTACTACGAGATAAATCACGGGCTAAGGTCATGGCCCGCACTCCGGGAGGGAGAAATAGAATGAGCACTGCAACGTTACGCGCTGGCGTCGGAGAAGTGCCGGCGAAGTTCGAGCCCGAAACCACCATCGAAGCCCCACCCGAAGCCCTCGCCGTCATCGTCTACCGAGACGCTTACGAGGCATCGAAAGCGCCCGTTCCGTTCATCGGCGGGACGTACGGCGTCCTCGCCGAAGTCCAGCGTGGCGCCCTGGTGCGCTCCGAAGAGTCCGCGGCCGTGCTCGCCGAAGCCGTCGCGCTGGTTGTCGAGACGCCCGCCGATTACGTCGAGGCGCTGGCGGTCGTCAAGCGGGCGAAGCTGGCGGGGAAGGGGGCCGACGAGGAGCGGAAGAGCTACATCGAGATCATCAATCCGGTGCTGAAATTCGTGAACGATCAGTACCGCTACGCCATCGCGGCCGCAACGGGCAAGGGGACCGGCGCGGCCGACATCGCGTGGAGCAAGGCGCAGGCTTACGAAACCGAACAGAAGCGCATTGCCGACGAGGCCGCGAAGAAGGCCCGGGAGGAGCAGGAGCGCGTCGAGAGGAAGCTCCGCGAGGAAGCGGAGGCCAAGCGCCGGGCAGAGGACGAGGCCCGCAGACGCGAGGAACAGGCCATTACAGACGCTGCTGCCGCTGCTGCTGCCGGGGACAAGGCCGCGCAGGAGATCGCCGAAGCCGAGGCCAAGGCAGCGCG